>NZ_JBSUGE010000012.1:0-221610 GCF_054064075.1 Vibrio sp. JZG10 | reverse complement strand
CCAACAACATACTGCACTTCGTGTCTGCTGCCATCTGAATGATTGATATGACGATAAAAAGTAATCTCGTTTCTCTCACAATCAATATGGTCTAAATCGTATTCATATCGAATATTGTTTTTACCTTTGGGTTTTCGGATTTTGACTTGCGAACGAACGCCATCTTCTCCGACAGATGACTCTTTTGCTGCTTCTAAAATCTGATCGCAAACCTCTTGGGGAACGTTGTTTTGCGCCTGATACTCAGCCAGCATTTTCTGCAAGCGTTTTAGCCCTTCTTCACAAAGAAAACCTGTTGGGTCAATCCACTGGATGGGGTTGATTGAATATCGGTAAACATATAAGCCACCTCGTGAAAGGTGGCTTATATACTGAATTTCTATATAAATGATAATTTATCGTGTGATCTTCCCTACTTTTACATCTTCTAGCCAACGCCCTTCAACGAGATAAGGAGGAAGCCAACCGGTTTCAACAGATAAACAGTTACCTTTGTCGTACCACATACAAGCCATGCCAAGCAGAGGGAAAGAGATGAAGGTTTCGATTGAAATCAATTTTTTAGGAGCATCCAAGCGCATTTGATATTGCTCCTGGAACTGCAGGTTCTTAATGAGTACCTCTTCAAAGTCATAATCAATATCGGTTGTCAGGGCGGCAAAGGTTTCTAAAATGCCCATGGCGATTTCTAATGCCCAGTCATCACCCTGAGCAACTGCAGCGTCCATTGCTGCGACTAGCTTATCGGGGTAATCCGATGTGCGGTTGTGGAATGACTGAATCACATCCACCAGCATGTAAGAAAGCTCACCAGCCTTCGTAGAACTTTGTTTCATCAGAGAAATCGGAAAGCTCGCCAATACGTCCATACTTGGCCTGTCACGCACGATCACCGAAGTGAAATAAGCATCAAGCCATCGGTTAGGGTGTAAACACCCCGTTTTTAAAATACCTTCACCTTTCCAGGTTACTTCCGGGTATCCAGGTAATTGAATACTTTGAGGCTCGTCAGGTCTCATGGCGAGCTGATGATAAAATGCACGCATTAATGATGCTTCATATAGACATAGTGTGCCGGTTCTCTCATCATCATTTAATGGAGGTAACCATGTATACAGGCGAATTTGCTCAGACACATCATCACTCAAATAAACCAAGTTTTCTCTTTTTATCGCAATGCGCCTTTTTCGTTTATCTAAGTTCTCTTTTACTTCTTCTCTGTAAGCATCTATTGCCGCTTGAGTTAGACTAATATGAGCCAATCGCTCAATCTTTTTTAATTCCTTGGCATCAAACATTTCCAAATTCTCCCATGTCTATATCAAATTCTTTCGCTTTAATTTTCGAGACTTTACCATCTGAAGATATTTCTGCTTGTGTATGAATATAACGAATCGGAATATCATCTTTGATAGCGGATTTGATGTGATTTGCAGCAATCTTTTCCGTTGTACCTTGTTCTTGCTTAGACATCTCACCAATAATTGCTGCTGTATATTCAGTTGTCCCTTGCTGATATGCCATATTTCCAATTTTACGACTGCCGAGCGGGCTGCTGCCACCCTTAGCCTCGACGATGATGATTTCTTCAGGATCATCTGAGAGGTACACCATATCGAAATCACCTGGTTTCGATCCCGAAGTTGCAAGGTCTTTGGGATGGATCAACTTAGCATTAGGGCGTATATTCCGAACAAAGTCATCCGCGACCAACTCACCAATTTTTGCTGACTGCTGGTTAATTTTAGCAATTTGGGCGTTATGCCCTTCTTCGCCGCTACGCGCATCCATTGCCTTTTGACGTTCTGCTAAACACTCATCAACCTTTTGTTTGCATTCTTCAGAAAGTTTGTATTTCTCATCCTCATCCTTAATATTGAATTCGAATTCTGAGTTATCCTTGTAATCCGCTTTATTCAGCACTAGGTCCTCGGTGAAGATGGTGCAGGTCTTATCGCCACCGACCTTCTCTGAATCAAACACGTGAGCATTAACAAACTCTTCTATCCCGACTACGTACTGCACTTCATGTTTGCTTCCGTCAGAATGATTAATGTGGCGATAAAAAGTAATCTCGTTCTTCTCGCAATCAATATGGTCTAAATCGTATTCATATCGAATATTGTTTTTACCATTGGGTTTTCGGATTTTGACTTGCGAGCGAACGCCACCTTCTCCGACAGATGACTCTTTTGCTGCTTCTAAAATCTGATCGCAAACCTCTTGGGGAACGTTGTTTTGCGCCTGATACTCAGCCAGCATTTGTTGTAAGCGTTTTAGCCCTTCTTCACACAAGAAGCCTGTTGGGTCAATCCACTGGATAGGGTTGACTGCATATTGGTAATGATTAATACCACCAGCAATAGATATCGGATCTTGTTGGATAAAACGTCCTAGCTTAGGGTCGTAATACCGAGCGAGGTTGTAATGTAAGTTGGTTTCTTGATCGAAGTACTGTCCTTGAAAACGCAATGGATTTACTACTTTTTCAATATGTACATGAGCAAAGCCGTGAGCATCATAGCTGGCACTCCATACAACATTCCCTTCGCAATCGATCAGTCGCTCTGGTTTACCAACTTGCTCGCACTGGTACCAATAAATAACGTCATTTTCTAGCAGTGCCACTGGCGTGTAGGTTTCTGGTTGATATAGGTACCAGCGGAAAGCACCTGAAGAGCGTTCACCAATTAAACGTTCTCCTTCCCACAAGAACTCTGTAACGCCTTTTTGTGTAATTTTCTTCGTTCTGCGCCCTAGAGCATCATATTCATATTGACTGATGCCATCGTCGGTGTGAACTTCAATGAGCTGATTTAACGCATCAAATACGCGAGTCTGAACGTGTCCTTGCCCTTCACGTTTTGTCTGGTTTCCTTGCGCGTCATATTTGAACCGGACATTATCGTGTACTTCAATACGATCAGCGAATACCTCTGAAGATGGTAAAGTAGGATTGCCAAAACTATCGTATTCAAACTTAATCACTTCTCCGGAAGCATTGACTCGTTTCAGTTGCCCTAAGGTATCGTACTGATAGTGCGTTGCTCCTGCCGTATTATCAATGATTGATGAAATACGGTTTTGCGCATTGTAAACGTACTTTTTCTCTCTATCCGGCCAATGTTGTTCAACCAAACGACCAACACCATCATAAATGATGCGCTCATTAAAATGTGCCGTTTCAATTTGGGAAACTCGTCCCATTTCATCGTAATGAAATTTGATTTGAGGTAAATCTAGGTTTCCAAACCGAATCGCTGAAAAACGCCCATATCGATCGTAAGAGAAGTTCAGCTCCGTATTATCTGGCAGTACCTGAGATACGCGTTGGCCAACTCTGTTAAACTCCTGCGCTATCTCAAACTGACCTTGAATGCGCTTTGTTAAATGCCCGAATGAAGAGTATTGGTATTGCAATGTTTGATGGCGATTGGATGCGAAAGTAAGTCGCCCACCAAACGTATAATTGAAGTGGTTCTCTACAATACTGCGACCATTTCCTGCTTTGACGTGCTTGAGATAACCCGCAGCGTCATATCGGTACAGCACAGTCCTATCGGCGACTTGCTTACGATGGATCCGCCCCATATCGTCATAATCAAATTGGCTGTGTAGATTATCAAACCCGACAGTTCCTGATAGCTGGCCTTCATCGTCATACAGGAATTCGAATTCTAAGCCGTCACTCCGAACTAATTTAGTCAGGTTACGTTGTTGATCGTATTCATAAGAAATATGGCTGCCATCGGGGAAGATGACTGCTTCTTGTTGCGCGAGTGCTCCCCACTGATACGAGGTAATGCCTGCTGGCGTTCGAATCTGAGCAACACGGCTGTGCTCATCGTAAGAATATTCTTCGCTATAACCGACTTTGTCTTCGTCGTTAAAATAACGAACTGATGTACGCCTGCCAAATTGATCATAAGCGAGTTGAGCAATACACCCGTCGGGATAAGCGACGCCATTCACTAGATCTTCTTCGTTGTAGCTGTAACGAAGTAATGTACCGTCTATTTCATTCGCGATAAGTCTTTGTTGTTCATCCCACCACCACTGACTTTTCTTACCATCTTCAGACTCTTTTTTGACGACTTGACCGTGTTTATCGTAATCATATTCCGTGACACAGCCGAACTGATCGGTATCCCAAACTCTTTGACCGAGGCTATTGTAGTAAGCCTTCTCGATATCCCCGTCAGGTGAAACCGTTTTAACTAACTTACCTAAGCCGTCATAACCATATTGAACTTCTTTGCCAGAGGAATGAAACTTAGAAACTAATTGACCATGCTGATTATATTGATAATTGACCGTTGACTGATCAGGATAGATAGCTTGTGCTTTTCGTCCTAATTCATCATATTGCCATCGCCAAGTTTTACCTGTGGGGCTTATTTTCTCGAGCAAGTTACCCTGCTCGTCATGCAAGAAAGACCATTGATGATCTAACGAGTCAGAATAAGAAGAATGATTTCCCTGATAATGGAAGCGATAGTCATAAATTCCTGCGTCCCCAACGTTCCTGATGCATTTCGCGTTAGCACCTTCGCCATCCCATTCAAAATAATGAGTAAAGCCAGTTGGTCGTACACGCTTAACAATTAAATGGCCGCGGTATTGGTACTGTTCCTTCAAGCCCAAATGATTGGTTGCACTGACCAAATCATCGTGCTCATCATAGGTATAAGTTGTCAGAACTTTTTGCGACTTTGCATTAAGCAGCTCTACAAGGCGTCCTTGCTTATCATATTGACATTCAAGAACCGGACGCTTGTTATATGCAATCTCGATCAATCGATGGTTTCGAGAATACTGCAGTTGAAACGTTGAAAACGTGCCATTTCTGACTTGTTTAACAAGCCAACGATCATCTTTCTGTTCAAATCGATATTGATGCCCATTAGCGAGCGTCACGATCCGAGTTGCTGAATTTAGGAAATAACAGCTCGCACCAGCGTATATCTGGTAACTTGTCGCTCCAATATCTACTGGCTCAAATTCTGTGATATCTGCCTTATCGTCAACAAACTTCCAAGCGATAACATTGTCTTTCTCGTCGGTCTTCTCGTGCAATTCAAACTGAAATGCATGTCGCCAACCAAAGCCCATTCCATGATTTACATCCGACTGCGATGAGCGGTAAGTACGCTGCCAAGTAGTACCTTGTTGTAGCTCGATATCATAGAGTTCGAGAATTTCTTCACCCGTCACAAGTGATACAGGATCACCGGCTTTCTCATGTTTTTCGCTACTTTGTTGTTGAGGCTTAGCAGATGCGGCACTTCTTCCACTCTTTTTATTCGACTTCCCCTTTCCCTTCGATGGTTTTGCATTGACGGTATTTTGAGTCGGTGGAGGCGTAACCGCTGACGAGAGTGCGTAGTTTTCTCCGGTCGGTACAATTCGAGCGACATGCAAGTCACCGTTCACCAAAGCATTGGCAAACGTTGAATTATAGTGTTGGGAAGTAAGCTCACCGTCAGGTATGTTTGGCTTGAATTGACCAATCAAATAGAACAAGTCTTCGACAGAGCGAAGGTCAAGCTCACCAAAGCTCTCAAGAAACTCTATTGCCTCTTGTTTGGTCACGAATGTTTTAGGTTCGCCGCTAGTAAGTAACTGACCTGAGAAGTGATAGCTTTCGCCAAAGCGATTCGTGATAGGAATGACGAATTGAGGGATCATAGCCGTAACGTGTTTGTCCTTTTCTTACCTTGCCGCATCAGTTAATGCTCGTTTCGCTCTTTTTATTTGTGAGAGCAAGATGCCTTAATCAAACATCCTCCGATAGAGATTCCTCTGTATGCGTAGACTGAATGTATTGATGGCAATTTTCACGTATGCAACTCTTTGAATTTCTGAGCGCAGCGTACTTTAACGGGACGATGAATCCTGAGTAAATGAACAATAGCGTGAGTGAGACTAATGTCTCATCGCGACGCGATTTTTTTACATGTTTCTTACTTAACTATGATTTTCTGCCCAGTTACGTAAATTCACTCAATAAGTTGCATCAAGTATCACCTGTGGGACTCAGCGCTTCATATTTGAGACATGACAGCAACAAAAAAAACCGCCTATTACGGCGGTTTTGCTTAAAGAATACTGATTAAAGGTTTGGACCTGTCGATGGTCTGTGTGGTTGGTTATTGCGCAGTTGTTGCATCCCTTGAAACATTCGCATAAACCACACCAAGATGGCTAATGCAGCAAACACCATCCCTATCCAAGGAATAAAGTAAGCGATGGTTTCAAGCAAAGTACTATGCAACCAATAATCACTCACGCCAACGAGTACACCGTTAGAAGTCGCGACGGTGACGATCAACACAACAAAAAACGTCAGGTAGAGAAAGAAGGTACGAATTAAACCGTAGTAATGAGAAATCACTACGTCGCTGTCTTCTCCCTTATCTAATCGGTAACCAGCATAGATAATTGCGATAACGCCTGAGATCAGAAACGTAAACGGGGTCAGACAGCTCAGGATGTACGCAACCCAAATCCCGTTATGAGGTTTGTTCATTCGCTTTCGCTCCTTTTGCTTCCGTTTGTGCCGTATCTGTTTCGCCCATCGCTTCTTTGGACTTCACTTCTTCATACCAAAGATCGTGGTGTTCTTTCGCCCATGTCTCGTCAACTTCACCAGTCACCATGCCTTCTAACGCACCTTCCATACCAAATAGACCAATATAGATGTGGAAGATAAAGCCACAGATTAGAATCAGTGCCGAAATCGCGTGAACTAAGTTAGAAAGCTCCATGTCACGGCGAGTTTGGCCAAAGATAGGAAAATCTAGAACTAAGCCACTCACTGCCGCGATAGCACCAAAGAAGATCAATAACCAATAGATTGCCTTCTCGCCACCGTTTGAGAAACCAGCTGACGGATGTGTGCCTTTGTGTTTACCAACCATACCGCCCATTTTCATGAACCAACGAACATCAGTCATGTTTGGAATCGACTTGCGCCACCATTTAAAGAGCACGAGCATCAGCAAAATGAAGAACAATGGTCCCATGTAATTGTGGTACTGCTTCGCCAACATGACGATAAAGCCCCAGAACTCAGTAGGAACGTACGGTTTTAAGAAGTGCTTACCGTAAACCAGCATCAAACCACTGAATGCCAACGTTAAGAATGTAAACGCCATACTCCAGTGAAGCGCGCGGTCTAAACGAGACCAACGTTTCATCTTTCTGCCAGTACGCGGCTTGCTAAGCATTAAAGGGCCAACGAGTACGTAAGCCATGATTACCATTGCAATACTGCCGAAAATCGCGACAGCACCAGCGGGAGACATCCATTTCTCTTTTAGAATGTACCAAGTCTCACCAGGTTTACTGATCAATACGCCATGTTCTGGCGATTGAGACGTGGTGTAGCCTTCTTGCCCCTCTCTGACTTCGCGCCAATAGTCTGCCCCGGCGAGTTGCGTGATCTCCTGTTGAATAACTTTAGAAGATTGTTCCTCTGCTGAAGCAGGCATTGCGAAAGTCAGCAGCAATGCTGTCATCATTGACAGCATTGCTAGAGACGCACGTTTAAGCGTGTTTAACATGTGCCTCTCCTTACTTAGCTTTTCGTCGCATCGTAAGAAAGATCGTTTCCGTCTGTCCAACCTGCGTTTTTCGCGCCGCGTTCTACCACACGTTGACGGAAAATGTCAGAGACTTTCTCTGCGTCACCCGCAAGCAGTGCTTTGGTTGAACAGAGCGATGCACACATCGGTAACTTGCCTTCTGCGATACGGTTCGCACCGTATTTTTGACGTTCTTCCTCAGAGCCTGGCTCTGTTTCTGGGCCGCCCGCGCAGAAAGTACATTTATCCATTTTGCCACGTTCGCCAAACGCTTCTTGTTTAGGGAACTGAGGTGCGCCAAACGGACAAGCAAACAAACAGTAACCACAACCGATACACAGATCTTTATTGTGAAGAACGATGCCGTCTTCGGTATGTTCGAAACAATCAGCTGGACAAACTGCCATACAAGGCGCATCGGTACAGTGCATACAAGCAACAGAGATAGAGTTTTCACCAGCTTCACCGTCGTTTAGTGTTACCACGCGGCGACGCTGAATGCCCCATTCAAGCGCATCGTCGTTTTCGTTCTTACATGCAGTAACACAGCCGTTACACTCGATACAGCGCTTGGTGTCACATAGAAATTTCATTCGTGCCATTGTCAGACTCCTTACGCTTTACGAATGTTACATAGGGTTACTTTGGTTTCCTGCATCAAGGTAACCGGGTCGTAACCGTAAGTGGTTGCCGTGTTAGCCGATTCGCCAACAACGTAAGGCTGTGTACCTTCTGGGTATTTAGGACGTAGGTCTTCACCTTCGAACTTACCGCCAAAGTGGAACGGAATGAACGCCAAGCCAGGTTTCACACGACGTGTTACCATCGCTTTCACCTTGATTCGTCCCTTCTCTGCACCTTCAACCCAAACATCATCACCATCTCTGAAGCCAAGATCGTTCGCGTCTTTCGGGTTCACTTCAACAAACATTTCTTGTTGAAGCTCGGCAAGCCAAGGGTTTGAACGCGTCTCTTCACCGCCACCTTCGTATTCAACCAGACGACCTGAAGTCAGAACGATTGGGTACTCGCCCGATTTGTCTTGCTCTTGAATTGATTTATACAACGTAGGAACACGGAAGATGGCATCTTTGTCGTCCCAAGTTGGGTAATCCGTTACAAGGTCACGACGTGGTGTGTACAGTGGTTCACGATGCAGTGGTACGCGGTCTGGGAACGTCCAAACAATCGCACGCGCTTTCGCGTTACCAAATGGAATACAACCGTGCTTGATCGCGACACGCTGAATACCGCCAGAAAGGTCAGTCTTCCAGTTTTTACCCTCTGCTGCTGCTTTCTCTTCAGCAGTTAGATCGTCCCACCAACCAAGTTGTTTCAGCAACTTGTCAGTGAATTCTGGGTAACCGTCTTTGATTTCACAGCCTTTCGAGTAGCTGTCTTCTGCAAGAAGGCTCTTGCCTTCGAATTCCACACCAAAGCGCGTACGGAAGTTACCGCCACCTTCTGCAACCGTCTTAGACGTATCGTACAGAATATGTGTGCCTGGGTGTTTCATTTCCGGTGTACCCCAACATGGCCAAGGTAGACCGTAGGTTTCACCGTTGACAGGGCCACCTTCCGCTTCCAATGTGGTTTTGTGGAACGTATGCCAGTTTTGTTGGTGCGCTTTCAAACGCTCTGGGCTTTGGCCTGTGTAACCAATCGTCCACATGCCTTTGTTGAATTCACGCGTTAGGTCTTCAATCACCGGCTGGTTGTTTTCAACACGGATGTTTTTGAACAGAAGATCTGAATAGCCCAGTTTCTTCGAAAGCAGGTACATGATTTCGTGGTCTGGTTTTGATTCGAACAAAGGTTCAATCACCTGATCACGCCATTGTAGAGAGCGGTTAGAAGCGGTAACACTGCCGTATGTTTCAAACTGCGTTGTTGCAGGAAGCAGGTAAACGCCGTCGGTACGGTCGTTCATTACCGCAGCAACAGTTGGGTATGGGTCCACGATCACCATCATGTCCAGCTTCTGCATCGCTTTTTTCATCTCAACACCACGTGTTTGAGAGTTCACTGCGTGTCCCCAGTAGAACATTGCACGGATGTTTTCGCGTTGACGAATGTTGTCTTTGTTTTCCAGTACACCATCAACCCAACGGGATACAGGAATACCTGCACTGTGCATTGGTTTCTGACCGCTATAAGCGTTGTCATCGAAACGACCTTTAATCCATTCGTAATCGATTTCCCACACTTTTGACCAATGACGCCAAGCGCCTTCAGAAAGGCCGTAGTAGCCCGGTAGCGTGTCAGAAAGTACGCCAAGGTCGGTTGCGCCTTGTACGTTATCGTGACCACGGAAGATGTTTGCGCCGCCGCCTGATTTACCAATGTTACCAAGTGCTAGCTCAAGCACACAGTAAGCACGTGTGTTGTTGTTACCGGTAGTATGCTGAGTACCACCCATACACCAAACGATACAGCCTGGGCGATTTTCAGAAAGCAGTTTTGCTGTTTGGTAAACGTCTTCTTCGCTTACGCCTGTTACACGCTCAACTTCTGCTGGCGTCCACTTCGCTACTTCAGCACGGATTTCATCCATACCGAATACACGTTGACGGATGAACTCTTTATCTTCCCATTGGTTTTCGAAGATGTGCCACAACACACCCCAAATGAATGCTACGTCAGAACCAGGACGAAGTGATACATAGTGATCCGATTTTGCTGCCGTACGTGTACGACGAGGATCCGCTACGACGATCTTACAGTTGTTCTTCTCCTTCGCGATCAGAATGTGCTGCATCGCGACTGGGTGAGCTTCAGCTGGGTTTGAACCAATGAACAACATCGACTTACAGTTGTGCATGTCATTGAAAGAGTTGGTCATCGCACCGTAACCCCAAGTGTTCGCTACACCCGCCACTGTTGTTGAGTGACAAATACGCGCTTGGTGGTCAACGTTGTTAGTGCCCCAAAGTGATGCCATTTTGCGGAACAAGTACGCTTGTTCGTTGCTGTGCTTTGCGCTTCCCAAGAAGTAAACCGAATCAGGGCCAGACTCTTTGCGGATGTCCATCACCTTGTTACCGATTTCTTCGATCGCTTGATCCCAAGAAAGCTTTTTCCACTTACCGTTTTCAAGCTTCATTGGGTATTTAAGACGGCGCTCACCGTGGCCATGTTCACGTAGTGCTGCGCCTTTTGCACAGTGACCACCGGCGTTAAATGGGTGGTCGAATGCAGGCTCTTGACCCGTCCAAACACCATTTTGAACTTCTGCGTAAATACCACAACCCACTGAACAGTGAGAACAGATAGTACGTTTTACTTCTGTTTTCGCTTCTGGATCGACTGATTTTGCTTGCGCTTTTTTCATCATTCCCGGTGCGAATAGACTAGCACCAACCACTGCGCCACCAGCGGCAAGCGAAGTGTTTTTCATGAATGCACGACGAGATACGCCAAGCTGGTTCGTTTCTTTGCTCACACTGTCGGAGCGTTTGACAAGTTTCATCCGTTATCTCCTAAAGTGTGTCGTAGTAATCGCGAATGTGTTGAGTTTCACGATACCCTTTCTTCTTCACGTCTTTTTCAGAAGGCTCAACCGTTTCTGAAGCAACGGCCACTTTTGTGGTTCCCGCAACAACAGCACCAGCAACGGCAGCGGTTGTGAAGCCTTTTAGGAGATCCCTACGGCTTGTGTTTATTTCTTTATTATCTTTCATCATTGCTTCCTTACCTTACGGTAGATCTTTGGAGACTCATGCCTCTCTATCGATATGACCAAGTACTGCTCGATTACTCGTAATCAGTGACGTTTTTCACATCAATTTTTAATTTGCTCTTACTGCTTTTGGTGTTCACGCTAAAGCGCACTTGCTCTAACGTTAAAAATGCATCGCAAAGCTGTGCAGCCGGCTTGTAGAAGTTCACGCTTTCTGCGTTCTCTAGTTGGCGCGTAAAAGATTGGAACCAAGGGGCGATGTGTTTGTTAAACACCGCTTGTTGAAGTTCTTCCTCTTCACCCGTCAGCATTGCCATCACTTCGCACAGTGCAGAAATATGGTCTTCAGGCTCTTTCACGTTCTCTTCTCGTTCGATGCCTAAAAGTTCCAAATCGCGACGAATTTCCGCTAATGGTTTTTCCATCATCGAGCCCGTACGATGCCAAGATCCGAATGGCACGACTTCACCACGGCCGATGCCAATAAACAGATCTTGATATTCTTCGTCTAACGCTTCTCGTTGCGCTTCGTTCGCGGCTTGTTGCAGTGCGAGCCAAGCTTTTTGCATCGCGCTCTCAGACGGTTCAATTTCTAGCGATTTCAGGAACGCCAGCATTTCATCACTTGGCGCACTACGAAAAAGTGCGGATAGAACGAGATAAATGTCTGTTCTCAGTGTTTGTTCTTGTTGTGTATCCACTGCGAGCTCCTAGTATTTCAATTGATTCATTGGATCTGCAGCCATCGATTCAAACATGTCGATCACACGACAGTCTTCACACATGGCGATGCGATTAATGGCAGCTTCATCAGAGAAATGAGAATGACCACGAAGCTTGTTTTGCAGCATGTCGATCATCGATTGCGGAGCAAAAGGCTTGTGACAGCGAATGCACTCGGCTGCCTTTTCTTCATGAATCACAACCGCTTTCTGGCGTTCTTCTTTCACCCAGTTCATACGAGGAGTAAGCGTCAGCACTTTCTCTGGACACGCTTTCTCGCACAGCCCACATTGAATGCAGTCTTGCTCGACGAATTTAAGCGACGGAGATTGACCATCCGTATGCAATGCACGTGTTGGACACACCGCCACACAGCTCATGCACAACGTACAATCTTTGCTTTCACAAGAGACCGTGCCGTAAGGTGCGTTTGCTGGCAGTTCAACAATGTTCTCAACTGGAATACGCGATGATGACAACGCATCCAACGCCGTAAATAGACGCTGACGTTTGTTACCTTGCAAATCACCTAATGCCAAATCAAAAGACTCGGTACAAAGTGTCGGAGCACCTTCACGTAGTGATTCTAGATACAGAATGTCGATGGTTTCTTTGGCGATACCAAGCTGGTCGAGCAACTCTTGAGCAATACCTACTTCGCTATTAAGCACACGAATAATGGTTTGAGGCATAAAACGCGAAGCCGCAAATAGCACCTGAGTAGCACCGTTCACAAGCGCGGCGAACCAAGTATCTATACCAACCGAAGGCAGTTCTTCCACCACAATTGGAATCACATTATCTGGCAGTGCTTTTAGTGCCATCACGTTGTAACTCTCGTGGCGAGAACTACAAATCAATACGATAGGATCTAAACCACCCGCTTGCTCATAGTTGGCTAGCGTACGTTCAATAAACTTTTGCGTATCTTCGGGGTTTGGCAATGCGTAATGAATAGCTTCTGTCGGACACGCTGTAGCACAAGTACCCACGCCTTGACATAGGTATGGGTTGATCTCGATGCGATGGCCCGTTTTGTCGCTGCCTTCACTCGATAGTGCCCCTGCCGGACAAGCATCCACACAACGTTCGCAACCTTTTACGCCACGAGAGCTGTGTGCACATAGATCGGTATCTAAACGGAAGAATTTCGGTTTATCGAACGTCCCCATCAAGGTTGGAATTTCTTCCAACGCCTCAGCCAGTTTCGGATAGCCACGACCAACTGGGTAGTAGCCCGGTACTGGTACTTCTTCCGACATGCAGCTGTTTAGGCAAAGATCGAGTACGATATCGAAACAATCGCTATTGATCGCGACCTTGGCAAGATTGTTGGTCGAACCATGATTTTCAATGAGAACTTCAAACGTACCTAAGAACCCTGAAACCTGAACCGAATTGGCGTAGTAAAGCTCGGGATTTGTTCCCTTTTCGCCATCGGTAGAAAGCAGCGTTAGGCTGTTCATTTGCGACAATTGCGCTGCCGCACTTTCGATGATTGCCGTTGGACCCACAATCAAAGTATTACCGCCGCTTTCATAGCTTACGGTTGGTGGAATAAGATTGGTCAACTCTACGGTATTTTCGAAAGCGTACAGCCTCGCTTTACCGTTATTGGAAGTTGCTTGTTCTAATAATTGTTTCAGCATTGCTCAATTCCATTTATGAACATGGATAGTCTTTTCCATCTCTTAGTGTAGTTAGCGCCGGAGATTCTGCTGATTAACTTATCAATGAGCATTCTTATTCCGCCATCTATAGGCGATGAATACTACGCAGTGCGTCCGTACTAACTTCAACCAGATTGGTATTGAGCAACAAATAGCAAATGTCATGCCAATAAAATATCAACTAAAATTCAATCACTTAGATGTTTTACCGACAAATAGTATGGATAAAAAAACCGGTTGAGACATTTTGTCCCAGCCGGTTCATTGAGTGTTTAGTCAAAATGTACCTATTCTTTGTGTGGTATATTTTGTCTCACCTCTTTAGGCGGTGATTCCTCAGCAAAAGTATCACTTTCACTAGATACTGTATTTATATACAGTTCATTTTCATCTTGGGTAATTCCGGCACTTTTTCCGGCGTTTAGTTCTGAGTCTTCAACCACCTCAGATGCGATATCGTCAGCGTTAAGTTCAGATCCTTGCGCCGTTTCAGCGTCTGGTTCTTCTTCCACTTTTTCTTTAATCCAATCACGCAGCGTCTCTGCGACGTCTTTAGAAAGTGACTTTAAGTTACTGTAATCATCATCGTAATCGTCTAGGCCATCACGCACGTTAAATTCTTCGGACAAGAACATTTTGCGCAGCGCGGCTTTCTTAACACTTTCTGAAGCTTCAGAAACCAGCAGTTGCGCCACAGACATTTCTTCGGGCTTTTCAGTCTCTACACTCGCGGTAATGTCTGGTGACTGACTAACCTCGTTGATGTTCAAAGCGTCTGAGCTTTCGTCAGCGTTTGAAAGCGCTGTGACACAATCTTCGGATTGCTCCGTCTCTGCTATCGGCGTGATCTCTTCATCATGTTGGGAAGGTTCTTCTAATTTACGTTTCGACCAACGGCTTAAAAAACTAGTTGCCATTTGCTCTGCCCGCTCCTTTGCGTTTCTTACGTCTTACTTCTAACAACTCACCGTGGCGACCGATGAAGGCTTCCATCCAAGCCTGAACGGCTAACGGCATATCGTTGGATAGTACAAGGTTGTCGCCATCCATATATTGCGCCGCGACAGATTGTGAAGCCGTTAGTAGCTGTATCGCTGGTTTTTCACCAGACTCAACGTTATCCATCACTAAAAAAAGTTTAGGTTGCTGAGAGCTTAAGTTAAAGCGGTAGTCTGTACGCTCGTCTTTGTGCAATTGCAACAGACAAACATCTGGAGTCTCTTCCGTCGGATTTAGCGCAAATCCCGTCAACTGCCATTGGGTTGTCACCCAAATCCCTGTACTGATCTCATGCTCAACAAGCTCTACGCCAATTGGCCATGCGTCTTCAGTCTTCTCGTAATTGTTCTCGAAATCTTTCTTATCCGACATAACTCACCCAGTTTTTCTATTTTGGTCTGAAAACTCACAGGACATTTTGACCTTGGCTTTAACCATTTCATCGCTACAAAGCAATAACCGCGCCAAATCAATCCTATACACAGCGCTATACTCAAGTACCAAAGTAGTTGAAACTCAAATTTATTGATGTGTCATTACTGCGATATCGCAGTTTTAATGCATTGTTGACATAAAACCTCGCAATTTTTATGGGAACCGCTATTTTGGAACAAGATTTGCTTTGCTAACCACTTAGCAAGCTAAATGCGTAGCAACCTAACGCTCTTAATCACTAGGACACGACTGTGCTGAAACCAAATATTATTAAAACCAGTGAAAATCCCCTGCAAACCATTGAAGTCGACGTGTACGACGAGTACGGCGAAAAACTGACAAAGCAAATCGCATGCGAGCGCCCTCTTACGGTCATGCTGAACTGGAAAGAAGTGGTCACGCTCATGACGCTAGGTTCGCGTCCAGAAGCGTTAGTACTAGGTTATTTGAAAAACCAAAGCTTCCTGTCTGATCCAGCAGCGATTGAATCCGTCATTATTGACTGGGAAACGCATTCCGCAGCAGTGATTACTAAAGAAAATACCGAACATTTAGAAGGCGCTCTGAAAAAGAAAACCGTCACATCTGGCTGTGGTCAAGGCACCATGTATGGCAACGTGATGAAGCAGCTTGAAAGCTACCAAGTGCCTCAAGTTCCGCTTAAGCAATCAGAAATCTACTCCGCACTAGAAGCGTTGACTCATTACAACGACACCTACAAAAAAGCGGGCGCGGTGCATGGCTGTGCGGTTTGCAAAGGCAATGAGGTATTGTCATTTGTGGAAGATGTCGGCCGTCACAACGCAGTAGATACGCTTGCAGGTGAGATGTGGCTCAAAGAAGAAACAGGTGAAGATAAAATTTTCTACACAACTGGTCGCCTTACTTCAGAGATGGTGATTAAAGTGGCCCAAATGGGCATTCCTGTTCTGCTTTCTCGCTCTGGCGTTACTCAAATGGGGTTAGATCTTGCGAAACAATTTGGCATTACGACGATTGCGCGAGCAAAAGGTTTACGCTTCCAAGTATTTACCGGAGCCGACAAGATTGAGTTTGATGTGAAAGGCGAAAGTGCATCTCGTTAACGAGAAAATAATACAAAACCGTCGATTCGTGTAAACTTATAACAATTGGGATAAGTAAATCATCACGTTATGAAGGCTTAATTAAACGATATAAGTCAGAAATAGCAACATGTGTTGTAGCAATACAACGCTTGCTTTAATTGATGCTAACTACAGCTCATTCACAAAGGATGTGAACTATGGACAATGACCAACTGTGGAATTTTTTGCTCACGCCCAGTGGCATCATGCTCTCAATGATCATTACATTTGGTGTCGTCGGCATATATGCGTATATAACCGGTCAATTTAAGGATTAAGACCAATATAAAAAGCCTCGCTAAATAGCGAGGCTTTTGCTTTTTAAACGCTTCGCGAGTAATTACGCGTCAACGCCACGAGATTTTAGGAACTCAGAGTACGTGCCTTTGAAGTCCGTGATCTTGCCATCGCGGATTTCGATAATACGCGTTGCTAGCGAGTCTACGAATACACGGTCGTGAGAGACGAAGAACAACGTGCCTTTGTATTGCTCAAGCGCGGTGTTCAAAGATTCAATCGATTCCATATCCATGTGGTTGGTAGGTTCGTCCATTAGCAGCATGTTTGGCTTGTGCATCATCAGCTTACCAAGCAGCATACGACCTTGCTCACCACCAGACAGTACTTTTACTGACTTCTTAATGTCGTCTTGACCAAACAGCATACGACCAAGGAAACCACGAACGACTTGCTCGTCATCACCTTCTTGACGCCATTGACCCATCCAATCCGTTAGGTTCATGTCTTCTGCAAAGTCATGCGCGTGGTCTTGCGCGTAGTAACCGATATTTGAGTTTTCAGACCATTTGTACTCACCCGCGCGCGGTTCAAGCACACCAGCAAGCGTGTTTAGAAGTGTTGTTTTACCCACACCGTTCTCACCGATGATCGCAACGCGCTCACCCACTTCAAAAATTGCATTGAAGTCTGAGAACAAGTCCTCTTCGAAACCTTGGCTTAGGTTTTCAACAATCAGAGCGTTACGGAACAGCTCTTTCGACTGTTCGAAACGAATGAATGGGTTTTGACGGCTAGACGCTTTAACTTCATCCAGTTTGATCTTGTCGATTTGCTTAGCACGAGATGTCGCTTGTTTTGCTTTCGATGCGTTTGCTGAGAAACGTGCAACGAACGTTTGTAGCTCTGCAATTTGTGCTTTCTTCTTCGCATTGTCGTTTAATAGACGTTCACGAGCTTGAGAAGCTGCTGTCATGTACTCATCGTAGTTACCTGGGTAAATGCGCAGTTCACCGTAATCCAAGTCAGCCATGTGCGTACATACTGAGTTTAGGAAGTGGCGGTCGTGCGAGATGATGATCATCGTGCAGTTACGCGCGTTTAGCGTGTCTTCCAACCAACGGATCGTATCCATGTCCAAGTTGTTGGTAGGTTCGTCAAGCAGCATAACGTCTGGGTCTGCGAATAGAACTTGCGCTAGAAGCACACGAAGTTTCCAGCCCGGCGCCACTTCGCTCATTAGGCCGAAGTGCTGCTCCATTGGAATACCCACCGCAAGAAGAAGCTCGCCCGCTTTGGCTTCTGCCATGTAGCCGTCCATTTCCGCAAACTGAACTTCTAGGTCAGCCACTTTCATGCCGTCTTCTTCACTCATTTCAGCAAGTGAGTAGATACGGTCACGCTCTTTCTTCACTTCCCATAGCTCTTTATGACCCATGATAACGGTATCGATTACCGTAAATTCTTCGTAAGCGAACTGGTCCTGGTTTAGTTTTGCAACGCGCTCGTTTGGATCGTAACTCACGTTACCGCTGGTTTGCTCAAGCTCGCCGCTGAGGATCTTCATAAAGGTTGATTTACCACAACCGTTAGCTCCAATTAAGCCGTAGCGATTACCTTCGCCGAACTTAACTGAAATGTTTTCGAATAGCGGCTTAGCGCCGAATTGTTGAGTAATATTCGCTGTGGAGATCAAAACCTTTACCTTAGCAATTGGGGTGTATTTAGAAAAACCGGGCAACGGTACTTGTTCATGCTACATACTGCAAGTGTTGTTTTTATTAATTCATCGCTAGTGAAACCATCGCAGTGCTTCTTCAAAGCAAAAAGCTCAAGCACAAATGCGTCATTGAATACAAAAAAGAGCCAGTATTATAACTGGCTCTTTCTTCCGTAATGCTTACAACAAGTGACTAAGCGATATTCGTCACCTCTAGGATCAGCTCGGCTTTTTTAGGTAAATAAATACTGAATTTACTGCCCTTTCCCCATTCCGACTCGGCTTTTAGCTCACCACCCGTTTGGCTGAGGATACTTTGAGAGACCGACAGTCCCAATCCAGTACCCTCTCGCTTCGTCGTGTAAAATGGTGAGAAGATTCGATTCAAGTTTTCTGGCTTAATACCGCAACCCTCGTCAATAACATGAATCGCGGCTCCTTTCACTTCGCCCTCGTCAATCCAGTCTTCACTGACTACGGTTAACGTGCCTTTGCCGTTCATTGCGTGAATGGCATTCATTTGCAAATTAACTAAGATTTGTAGCAAGTGGTGACGGTTTATCTCAACGGACGTATGCGCTTGTAGATCAGTCACAAACTCGACGTCGCGTTTCTTGGTGCCCGTTTTAACCAAGGTGATGCTTTCATCAATGATAGGATTGACATGTTGCCAAGTGATTTCATCTTGAACACCGCCCTGGCGACTGTATTGCAATAAACTGCGCGTGATATTGCGAATACGATCGATTTGCGCGTGAATAGCATCAATCTCTTCTTGTACTCGACTTGCATCGTCACCCAACTCAAAGTGGATCAACTCCACGTTGCCAAGGATCACGGCGGTTGGGTTATTAATTTCGTGAGCAATCCCCGCGGTGAGTTCTCCCAGTGCTGCCAGTTTTTCATGAACAACGAGTTTGTCGCGAGTTTGGTTGAGCAGTTGAATATGCAGCTCTAAATCTTGGGTTTTTTCTCTAAGGCTTGCTGTGCGCTCTTGAACTTTGCATTCAAGTTGCGCTGCGGAGTTCTTCAGTTCAATTTTGCGCTCTTCTAGCGCGTCTAACATATCATCAAACTGTCTGGCTAATTGTGCGAGTTCATGATCGGCATCCAATCCCAACGGACCAATCCGTTTTTCTTTTCCTTGTTGGACCTGCTTCACCACTTTATGGATGCGTTCGATCGGTCGAAACAGATCATAAGAACCGCGATATACCATCACGCCGGAAACCAGCAATAACATAACCGTAATCAAGCTAATTTCGGCAATGTTGGTCATGTAGGCTTTAACGAATGGCCACATTAGGTAACCGGTATAAAGCATACCAATGACGTTGTCGTATTGGTCTTTGATCGGTTGATACGCCGTAATATACCAAGCGTCATACACATAGGCTCGGTCAACCCACTGCTCACCTTTTGAAAGTACTTGGTTATACACTTCTGCGCTCACGCGAGTGCCTATGGCGCGCCCTAGCCTATGCTCGCTGTCTAGAGGAACGTTGGTACTTACACGCAAATCATCAAGAAATACCGTCAACGTGCCAACCGGACGAAGGCGATCATTATCGCTGAGATAGATTAAGTCGCGAATTTGATCTACCAATACAGTGCTGTTATTGAGAAGCAAACCACCATCAAGAAAGCCGATCAAATCATTCGTTTGGCTATGTACAGGAATCACGGTTCGACTGACTAACCCACGCGCTTCCATGCCACCATCAGCAAGAATAGGCACTTCCGCTCGTTTAGCGAGTTCAGGATCGAGGCGTTCGAGTTCATCTTTATTGAGTACATCAAAAAACGATTCTCGCTTAGTGAGATCCATAAAGCGGAATTTGTTTTCCATCGAGTTGACGCGTTGGAAAGAGAGAAAATCTAAAGCATATCTTTTCTTCTGCTCAGTGACCCACTTTTGCAGCTCATCTTGCGGTATCCCTTGATTGATGCGAATACGAAAATCGTATGAGTCAGCAAACGCACGTACGTAATTCGATTGCTTTTGCTGTAACAACGTTACGCTGTTATTCGCAACACCAAGACGCTCAGAAACATCAAGCAGTGCATTTTGCCACGTATAATGGATGGACCAATAAATGGTAATCCCGATCA
Source organism: Vibrio sp. JZG10 (assembly GCF_054064075.1). Classification (NCBI taxonomy): domain Bacteria; kingdom Pseudomonadati; phylum Pseudomonadota; class Gammaproteobacteria; order Vibrionales; family Vibrionaceae; genus Vibrio; species Vibrio sp. JZG10. The sequence goes on along the minus strand of NZ_JBSUGE010000012.1, from coordinate 201,343 downwards.
GGGCTATCAAAGTGAGGAAGATAGGTGCGGAGGTTAAAAATAATAAGCGATAACGCACCATGGTTTTAAAACGGTGCGTCCATTTCGACAATCCTTTGTGCTGTGGGCCGTTAGTCGGCATATTCCTCATCCTCAGAATCCCATTCTTTATACTTACGTTCTAAGGTCTTACGCGCCACGCCTAAGTCACGAGCAGCGGCTGATTTGTTGCCTTCGTGCAAGTTAACGACCTGTTTTATATGTGCTTTTTCGACTTCTTTAAGTGTCCAGTTGTTTGGATACCCCTCACCAGTGAACTCTCTACCTTCTTTAAACGTCGGTAGTTCAGCAGAATGAGAAACGGTAATCGACACATTAGGCAATGAGTGTCCACCATTCAGCTCCCGCCAATAATGCGCAGGCGGTTTGCCAAGCAAAATGCATCGCTCAATCAAGTTTTTCAGTTCACGAATATTGCCTGGCCAATCGTACTCGCTCATCGCTTCCATATCTTCGTGCGCCCATTTTGGCGCAGGCATACCAAGCTCCCGCGTCAGCATGTTGCTGAAAAATGGCACTAACTCAAATAAGTCGGTTTTGCGCTCTCGCAGCGGACACACTTCGATTTTGAGCACATTCAAACGGTAATACAGGTCACTGCGGAAGTTGCCTTGGTTGACCTCTTCTTGCAGGTTTCGGTTGGTGGCAGCAACGATACGGACATCAATGCTGATTTCTTTTTCTGAACCAACAGGGCGGATAGTACGCTGCTCTAACACACGCAATAATGATGCCTGCATTGCAAGTGGCATTTCCCCAATTTCATCGAGGAACAAGGTGCCGCCATTTGCTACGCGGAACAAACCCTCACGAGATTTTTTTGCACCGGTAAACGCGCCCGATGTATGACCAAATAACTCACTTTCAAGTAGCTCTGGCGCAATGGCGCCACAGTTGATTGGCACAAATGGGCCCGTTCGCCCACTCGCTTGGTGAATACCTCGCGCAACCAGCTCTTTACCCGTACCCGACTCACCTTCGACCAAAACAGAAGCACGCGACGGTGCAAACTGGTTAATAAGCTGCTTAAGCTGACGCGTTTTTTCTGAACCACCGATGATCTCGGAGGTATTGTGACGTTGGTAATCGCGCTTCATGGCGTACTGCATGCGCTCGTTCAAACGGCGATCCATACAGCGGCTGACCGCTTTTAGCATCTGCTCAAGGTTGAAGGGCTTGAGGATAAAGTCAGAAGCACCAAGTTGAAGTGCGCGAATAGCAATCTCTAAATCCGCATAGCCCGTCATGAAGATCACATCGGCACGTTTGTCGTCATCTTCAAACGCTTCTTCCCACTCAATCCCAGAGCGCCCCGGCAGATTAATATCCAGTAAAATCAGATCATAATGTCGAGAATTACGCAGTTGCTCTGCTTCTTCGATGCTGCCAGCAGTGTCGACATGTGAGAAAAGCTTCCCCAATGCCTTTTTCAAAATGGCTTGCATGCCCAATTCATCATCAACGACCAGTACGGAAAAGGCGTTATATTGTTGGTTTGTACTAATATGGGATTGAGTAGACATATTTACCCCAGATGGCTTCGGATGGGACAGAGTGTACCAAGTTTAAACAGAGATACCCTACAAAAAGTGCGACATTTTGTACCAACGCAAACTTTTGTGCAAATAACCCCATGATTTAGTGCATAAATCGAGCACTTTTCGCTTGTAAAAGGTTGGCATCTTGTTTGCTATAAGGTGGCTACAGGGCGTATTCAAGTGATCTCAGGATGTTGGTGTTTGTTATTCCAACACCCTAAGACAACTTGCACTTTGAACTAATCGCTCTCGCCCAAGAGGCCTCTCCCAATGCATCGGGAGAAAAGCCAAAGAATCATTGGAAAGGAACACATAAAAATGAAAAAAATTGCGCTAACTCTGGCTGCGACGTCAATCACGCTTGTAAGTTACTCTGCGTTTTCCGCTCAAGATGGCGAGCACGTTCGCCTAGCAACCACTACCAGTACTTACCATTCAGGGTTACTTGATTACCTGCTTCCACAATTTGAGAAAGACACGGGCTACAAAGTCGATGTTATCGCTGCGGGTACTGGCAAGGCCTTAAAAATGGGCGAAAACGGTGACGTAGATTTGGTGATGACACACGCACCAAAAGCCGAAGGCGCATTCGTTGAGAAAGGCTACGGCGTTCTACCTCGTAAACTGATGTATAACGACTTTGTAATTGTTGGCCCGAAAGCTGACCCAGCAAAAATCAAAAATGACGAAGGCGTGTTAGATGTATTCAAAGAGATCGCAAACAAAAACGCAACGTTCATCTCTCGCGGCGATGATTCTGGTACGCACAAAAAAGAAATGGGCTTCTGGGCTCAAACTAAAATCGAACCAAACTTTGGCGGTTACCGCAGCGTAGGTCAAGGTATGGGCCCAACTCTGAACATGGCGTCTGAAATGCAAGGCTACACCATGACAGACCGCGGCACATGGTTGGCTTATCAAAACAAATTGGATCTAGAAATTCTGTTCCAAGGCGATGAAAAACTGTTTAACCCGTACCAAGTTATTCTTGTTAATCCTGAGCGTTACCCAACAATCAACTACCAAGGCGCGAAAGCATTCAGTGATTGGTTGGTGAACCCTCGCGGACAGGAACTTATCAATGGTTTCCGCCTAAACGGTAAACAACTGTTTGTTGCGAATGCTGAGAGCAAATAACGCAATATGAATCTTGCTGATACAACACTGGAAGCGCTTCGCTTACTGGTGAATTTTGATGCAGACCTATGGGAGATCGTTGCGGTCTCCTTTAGTGTTTCTATCACGGCAATATCTTTAGTGGTATTGCCGGCTATTTTGATGTCCTTTGTGCTGGCGTATACCGATTTTCGCGGCAAATGGTTTTTGCTGTCGATCGTGAATACGCTACAAGCGGTTCCTACAGTCGTGATTGGCCTTTTGCTGTATATGTTGCTATCACGCGCAGGCCCTTGGGGAGATTGGCAAATGCTGTTCACTCAGAAGGCGATGATCTTCGGCCAAATGGTGATCTGTTTCCCTGTTTTGGTATCGATGATGCATGGTGCATTGCAATCTAGCGACCGTCGCGCTGTGGAAACTGCCATCACGCTAGGCGTCTCCATTCCGCGCGTGGCAGCTACGATGATTTGGGAAACCCGCTTTCCTCTACTCGCAGCTATCATTGCAGGGTTCTCACGTATCGTAACCGAGGTGGGCTGCTCAATGATGGTAGGCGGAAACATTATGGGCGTAACGCGCAATATTCCGACCGCTATCGCAATGGAAAGCAGCAAAGGTGCTTTTGCGCAAGGAGTTGCATTAGGAATTGTATTACTATCTTTAGCGTTGGCACTAAACTTCTTCTTATCAAGCATGAGAGGCAAAGGCTACCTCAGAACATAGAACATGAAGCAAACAAACGACTCACCATTAACCCCATGTAGAGGCGCATTATGACTATAAAAATCACCGCCGAGCAGTTATCCATGCGCTTTAAAGAGCGTGTGCTTTTCCACATCCCTGAGTTAGCCATCGGCCCAAATGATGCCATTTATCTCAAGGGTGACAATGGTGTGGGCAAAACTACCCTACTCAAAATCCTTGCTGGCTTGCTCAAACCCTCTACTGGCGACGTTGTTGCGCCAAAAGATACGTGGCTGAAAAGACTGACGCGTCGCAATGGTCGTGTCGATGTGATTTATCTTCATCAGTCTCCTTACCTTTTTGACGGCACTGTTTATGAGAACGTAGTCTATGGCGTGAAATATCAACAAGACACACCAAAAGATAAGCGAGCTCAAGTTATTCACGCACTACGCATGGTAGGTTTAGAAACCTTAGCGGACGAACATATTTCCGTGTTGTCCGGCGGTGAAAAACAGCGCGTTGCCATGGCAAGGGCTTGGATCTTAAAACCGTCGATTTTATTGATGGATGAGCCAAGTGCGTCTTTAGACCAAGAATCCATTGAACGGTTGGTGGTGATGGCGAAAGATCTTTTGGATCGTGGTTCCAGTATTGTGGTGACAAGCCATCAAACCAACGCACTGACCGACTTATGTAAAAAACAGTGGTGGATTAAAGACAAGACTTTGATAGAGTCTCCTCTGTTGTATGTCATACCAAAAGAAACATCCCAAGAGAATGCATATGCTTCAACCAACACAAACTAGTTGGGTCATTTTGGCTGGTGGCCAAGCCAGCCGTATGGGTGGAAAAGATAAAGGTCTGATTGAATTAAATCAGAAGCCACTCATCGAACACGTTATTGAACGTTTATCTCCACAAACACCACGCATTTTAATTAATGCCAACCGAAACCAAGATGCGTACAGCAAATTTGGTTTCGTATTTAGTGACCAATTCAAAGATTTCCCTGGACCTATGGGCGGTATTCACGCGGGTTTGATGCATGCTGAAACTGACTGGGTTGGATTTGTACCTTGCGATAGCCCACAAATTAACACCGACCTTGTCGAGCGTTTCTGCCAAGCCGCCAAAGAAGACAGTGATATTTTGGTCGCTCATGATGGTGACCATCAGCAACCTGTTTTCACGCTCTACCACAAGCGCGTACTGCCAAAACTCACCGCATTTTTAGAACGTGGCGACCGCAAAATCATTCTGCTCTACAAAGAGTGCAACACCAGTTACGTTGACTTTAGCGACTCACCAAACTGTTTCGTCAACTTGAACACTCCGGAAGAACTGGCGCAATTTGGACAATTAGAATCATGAAACACACGCTAAACATCCCTATACTTGGTTTTGCAGCTTATTCAGGCACAGGCAAAACCACGCTACTTGAAGCCCTATTGCCAAAGCTGACTGAAGCAGGTTTACGCATTGGCATGCTAAAACATGCTCATCACAACTTCGATGTCGATAAGCCAGGTAAAGACAGCTACCGTTTACGCAAAGCTGGCGCGTCTCAAATGCTGATTGCTTCTCGCAACCGTTTTGCGTTAATGACAGAAACGCCAGAGGCCGAAGCAGAGTTTGAATACCTATTAACACGTTTTGATGAAGACAAGCTCGATGTAGTTTTGGTCGAAGGCTGTAAAAACATCGCGTTTCCTAAAATTGAATTGCACCGTGAAGAAGTGGGTAAACCTTGGCTTTACCCTCACGATGAAAACATCATCGCTATCGCGTCAGACAGCGGCGAGTTGAACTCTGAGCTGCCACAAATGAACATCAATGATTTGGATGCCATCGCTCAATTTGTTCTTCAATACGTTCAAGATGCAAAAGCACCAAAATCTAAAGAGAAAGACGCCGCATGTTGCGACACACTTTCTCCGGCTTTCCTTTCTGTGGTTCAAGGCCAAGAAAAAATCCTTTCTTTAGTGAACACGGTTTCGGAAATAGAAGCATGCAAGATTGAAAACGCCTATGGCCGCATTCTCGCGGAACATATCATTTCACCAGTAAACGTGCCGCAGTACACCAACTCCGCGATGGACGGTTATGCCATCCGCAGTGATGATATTGAGCGCGATAGCTACCAAGTGGTTGCTGAAGTGATGGCGGGCCATGCTTACGATCAGTCTCTAGAAGTTGGTCAAGCGGTGAAGATCATGACCGGCGCACCAACACCACTTAACGGCGACACAGTGGTCATGCGTGAGCAAGCCTCTCAAGAAGGTGACAAGGTCACCTTTAATGGTGCGAATATCAAAGCAGGCCAAAACGTTCGTCAAGCAGGTGAAGATCTCGCTATCGGCAGTGACGTCTTTACCGCAGGCACTCGCCTAGCCTCTCCAGAAATGGGCATGATCGCTTCTCTCGGTTTTGGTGAAGCGAATGTGTTCCGCAAATTGAAAGTTGCCGTGTTCTCCACCGGTGACGAAGTACAAGCGCCGGGAACAGAGCAAAAAGCGAATTCTATCTACGATTCCAACCGTTTTACCATCATGGGCGTGCTTGAAAAGCTCGGCTGCGAGATCTTGGATTTCGGTATTCTGGAAGACAACGAACAGTTAATGATTGAAGCGTTGGAAAACGCATCGGCGCAAGCGGACGTGGTTATGACTTCTGGTGGCGTATCCGTTGGTGATGCGGATTACATCAAACTTGCCTTGGATAAACTTGGTCAAATCGATTTTTGGCGAATCAACATGCGTCCGGGACGTCCACTAGCGTTTGGTCAAATCAACAACAAGCCGTTCTTTGGTCTGCCGGGCAACCCTGTTGCCGTGATGGTCTCTTTCATTAACTTTGTCGAGCCTGCACTGCGTAAGATGCAAGGCGAACAAGGCTGGAAGCCTCTGAAAGTGAATGCCATCGCGATTGAGAATCTTCGCTCTCGACAAGGTCGTACCGAGTTTAGTCGTGGCATCTATGAACTGGATAACACTGGCCGTTTAACCGTTCGAACAACAGGCAAGCAAGGCTCTGGTATTTTGCGCTCAATGAGTGAGGCAAACTGTTTGATCGAAATCTCCCCAGCTATTGATACAGTAAAAGCGGGAGAAAGCGTGACAATTATCCCACTTCAAGGCAGAATCTAGCCCAAACTAGAAATTCAAAGGTCAGCGAGTCTGGCCTTTTTGTTTAATACAGAAACCTTTTCAGAGAGACAGCTATGGCTCGCACCATTCTTTACACTTACAAAGACCAAGACAAAGAACTGACGTTCTCATACCAGCAGCACCGCAACATTCAAGAAGCGGTTGCCGAAGCAGAAGGTATCGATATCACTGAGTTCCTAAAGATGGAGCAACAAATCGAAGCAGTGTCTGACACTAAAGCGGTGCGCAACTACCGCGATAACTACTTCAGAAAATTAGGCTTTAGCAAAATTACCCTAGCTCAAAAAGAAAACCTAGGCGTAGGCAAAAAGAACAAATAAGCTTAGCTGTAAACAGAAAACTCGCGATTCGTCGCGAGTTTTTTTATGCATGCTATTTTTGTTCGTGCTCTATACCCAAGCATATAGAAGTTACTTGGGTATATGAGTTACTTCTATATATAAGTAAAAAGCCCCGTTTTTACCTTGATGGTCTAAACGGGGCTTTAGATTTCTTCTTACTTTATATCGAGTAAGGTTTCAGTCACTACTTGATGTTTAGGAACGCAGCACCGCGTACACCGCCTGAATCACCGTGTTTTGCTTTGATGATCTTAGGACACTTAGCCACAGACAATAAGTGTTTAGGGATGCGTTTTGGCATCTCTTCATAAATCAATTCGAAGTTTGAAAGACCACCACCCAGCACAACAACATGTGGGTCAGTCGCTGTAAAGATGTTTGCAAAACAGATAGCCAGCAACTCCATAAAACGCTCAACGTGCTCGACGGCTTTCGCTTCACCTTCTGCGTGCGCTTTAATAATGTCGATCGCTTTCTTCTCTTCACCGTAGTAATGGGCATACAGAAGCTCGAAGCCTCGACCAGAAAGGTAACTGTCTAAACACCCCTTTTTGTCACAACCACAGCCCAACAGAGGTGCGTTTTCGCCTAAGTGGAACCAAGCATCGATAGGTAAACGAGTATGGCCCACCTCACCTGCTACGTGGTTACGGCCAGAGAAAACTTTACCATCGTAGATAAAACCGCCACCAAAGCCAGTACCTAGGATCAAACCAAGAACAGAAGGCTCATCTTGAAGCTCTTCGTCCCATGCTTCTGATAGCGCAAAACAGTTCGCATCGTTTTCAATCTTTACGCTGCGACCGATTTTCGCTTCAAGATCCGCGCGCAGCGGTTTGCCTTTCGCCGCAGGAACGTTAACCGTTAATACCGTTGCATCGTCTGCGTCTTCCATGCCTGGTAGGCCAAGACCAATTGTGCCTTCGCAACCAAACTCTGCATCGTATTTGTTAACCAATTCCGCAATGGTATCAACCAGCAGCTCGTAGTTGTCTGTTGGTGTAGGTACACGTTCCGTCGCTACACGCTCAAGCTTCTCGTTAAATGCACCAAATTCAATTTTAGTGCCACCGACATCAAAGCCGTAATACATGTATTTCTCTCCTAAAAAATGCTTAAACGACTCCAAAAATAGCTGGAGTCAAAAGTATAAACTAGTGGCATTATCCATATCTGTACGCCTGCAAACCGTGACCGAATGCAGATTTATCCCCTCACCGCAGCCAGTTGAACAACATGCCATCAACAAAAGTTCATTCCTTAGAGTCAGCTCTCGGTTTTCACCCACTCTTTGAAACGTTTTAAATGCGGTCGGTTGGGATCGTTTTTGACTCGGGTCTTGGTCAACATGTAGGTTTCTCTAAAGGCTTCAAACCACAACTGAAGGCATTCCGATGCTTTATTCTCACCGGCTTGTTTCAAAACTAACGTCGCGACTTCGGCGGTTGAAAGATGCTGCTCATTCTCAGAACGGCGCATGATGTATTCAGACAGAGATTCTGGCTCAATAGAAAGCACAGGCAAAGATTTAAGAAAGTCAGAACGACGGAATATCTTTCGTGCCTCACGCCAGCTACCATCAATAAAGATCAGCAACCATTTTTTGTTCTGAGCCTCTTCGTTTACTAATCGCGCAGGCTCCAGATCTTCAATTAAACGAGATGGGTCATCCACATAGTCTGCAGGAAATACAATCACTGGTTGGTAGTTGTCATCCTGTAGTAGCTCCAGCATCTCCTCAGACGGTTCTGTTCGGTTCCATTGATACACGTAAGTCTCTTGAATCGTATCAGCAATTAGACGACCGGTATTACTTGGCTTAAATACTTCGTTTTCAGAAACAATCAACATACATGCAATATTAGCCTTGATGTTTGGCTGAAGATCGCACAAACAGTGTTGCTCAGAAACCTGGCAATATTGGCAACGAACCACTTTACATCCACGCGCGTTGAAAGGCTTGGTTGAGATAGATTGTCGGTACTGATATAAACGGTGGAAAGCGTGAATTCTCATGGTAAGTAATGCCAAGTAAAAAGTAGAGCGCGATTCTACTGATATTATGGTTTCGCCTCAAGATAAGCCCTTCAAAGCACCTTACTGTTTGTTGAAATAATTTCACCCTTATCTCGGTCATAGATAAAGTAATAAATAAGGAAATGACAGTGACAGAAACGACGTTTCAAGATCCCTCGTGGATAAGATTAGGCTTTTTTCTCGGCGTATTATTACTTTGTGCCCTTTGGGAAAACAAACTGCCGAGAAAAACACTTACCGCTTCACGCGGGTTTCGCTGGGTCAACAACTTATCACTGATTGCTGTGAATAGCTTGATTGTTGCGTTAGTCATGCCTATCGCCGCCTTTCAAGCTGCAATTATCGCTCAGGAGCAACAATGGGGACTATTTAATTTGCTCTCCCTACCCGCTTGGTTAAACGTGCTTCTAGCGGTTATTCTGCTTGATTTCGTCATTTACGTTCAGCATGTGGTCTTTCACTATGTAAAGCCACTGTGGAAGCTTCATCGAATGCACCATGCCGATCTCGACATTGATGTCACCACTGGCGCACGTTTTCATCCTATCGAAATCATCATCTCGATGGGTGTCAAAATTGCCACTGTATTTATCTTAGGCGTTTCTCCTATCGCTATCGTGGTATTCGAAATAGTGCTCAATGCCAGTGCGATGTTTAATCACAGTAATGCAAAACTGGCTTTATCAGCGGATCAGAAACTGCGAAACGTCATAGTGACGCCAGACATGCATCGCGTTCATCATTCCGTGATAGCAAAAGAAACCAACTCGAATTTCGGTTTCTTCCTTTCTGTTTGGGATCGACTTTTTGGGACATATCGAGCTCAGCCTGAGCTTGGCCATGATGATGTCGTAATTGGTATACCGGAAATTAGGAATGAAGCAGAACAACGATTAGACAAGCTGTTAACGCAACCTTTTCGCTATAACCGAAGAAGACGCAACAGTTGAAGAAAAGTTTTTGTGGATGAAGTGCGTAAACAAAGCGAATAGACTAAACCTAAACACCAACCAGTTAAACACCACTTCATCCTCACGATGCTAGCTAATGGATTCACTCTCCGTTAGTTGACGTTTTTTGTTTAACTGAGTAATACCAACAAATAAACCAACCACACCAAGCACCGTGCACACCAAAGCATTAGTATTCATTGCTTGTTGTGCTTCTATTGAGCTGTATAGAAAAGCCAGACTGAAGAAAGTGGTACCAAAGCTTAAACCTGTCAGTACGCTGAAACCAGCGAAACTGGCCAAGTCTTTAAAATCGTTCATAACGAATCCCTGTTTACTATCCTTAATTGAGTGATGAAAAGTGAAAGTTAACGAAATATCTGGCGTGATTGTCGATGTTTACGCGCGTTCCATAACCAGATAGATACGCCGAATGAAAAACCTAAAAAGAGTGTTTTCATTTGAAGTGCGGCATTGTTTTCCAATATTTCTAATGTATAGTGAGCGTGCGAGCTAAAAATAACATTGGTCGTCAGAATCAATAGCATAAGCACTAATCCGGAACGACGGTGCTTCACCAATAGATATACCGCTAGTAAGTCTAACAGCCCCAATGCGCTCCAATAAATATTCAACCAGCGTGGCGCAAAATCATAAGGCAAAAAACCGTTAGCAATGTTGTCATAAAGATGAACCACACCGCCAACTGTCATAAAAAGGCATAAGAGAAACACGACGAATTTATCCATTATCGTTTCCTTATCTGAATGAATGCGCAAAGCATATAGAAGTCAGTTAAACATTTGTAATCTCATAGCCATTTTTGAGATCGACAGTGCCTTTAAACAGTACGTGAGGCGTGCGAAATAAATTTATTCGCTCCTGATAGAAGCATAGTGTTAGCTTTGGCATTTCGCTCAAATACACCAATGTTAGAACAGAAGTCTCATTCAAACCGCTCCTTGGTCTATCAGTTTTCGAACTTTTTCCAGTGCGTTCTGAAAAACGGTATGCGCTTGTGAGGAAATATCGCTCCCTATATCGTGCCAAAAGAACGCAAAATCATGTCCGCCATCGTCTTGTGTACGAAACGTCCATGAATCCGCTAGGTCAGCACACTCGCACAAAACAAAATGCCATACTTGATTTTGAAAGCCACTGTCCCATGAGCATAAATACCGAGCGGAGATAACGTGCGTAATTCCAGATTCTTCAGCGAGCTCCCGCTTTGCAGCCGTGATGTAACTTTCATCAAACGTCTCAATAGTGCCCTTGACGAGCTGAATACCCGCCAACGGATGTTTAAAAAGTAAGAACTCTTGATTTTGCTTACGCAGAACGACGGGACAAACTTTATCGATCACAAAACCACTCCTCGTTGTTTAAGCAGAAAGCTTTGGCTTGTTCTGGATATAAAGGAATCGCATGAAGTTGCATTATCAATTCCTTTGAACTCGGACAACATTCTAGCCATCTTGTTTCACCGAGATACCATTAACACCACGTAGTGATAACTCAGCCCTTAAGAAATGAGCAAGATGCGATATAACTCACTTTTGCGATTTGAATAGCAATCAGAGGGGGCGTAGAAGCAACAAAAAAGCAGAACCGAAGTTCTGCTTTTAGAAGATGAAAACATGTCACTTATGCGGACTGATGTAGCTCGTATTTATGCAACATCGCTTGTTGATGCCCTGCAATTTCCGCCACTTGCTCAGAACTCTCAACCATAGACTCAAGCTGCAGCTTTGTACGTTCGCCAAGGTCAGAAATATGGGTAATGGATTGAGATACATCTGCCGTCGCACGTTCTTGCTCTTCCGTGGCAACAGAGATCTGCTCAACACGCTCTTGAATGTGCTTAACCGCGAGGTTGATATCAGAGAATGTCGATTTCACTTCATTGCTGGACTGCAGTGCGTGGGCCATTTCTTCTCTTGAATCATTGACTGCTTGGCGCGAACGCTCTGCGGCAGTAATAAGCTCGCTCATCATTGCTCGGATGTTCGTTGTTTGTTGAGAAGTATCACTTGCTAGTTTGCGGACTTCATCCGCGACAACAGCAAACCCACGCCCTTGTTCACCAGCTCGAGCGGCTTCTATTGCTGCGTTGAGAGCAAGCAAGTTTGTGTTGTCAGCAATACCACTGATCATGTCGACCATTTCACGAATCTGCTTAACACGCTGGTCTAGTTCTAACATAGATCGCTCATTCATATCCAAAGAGCTTTCAAGTGATTCCAAACGTTCACGGTTTTGTTCCACAACGTGAACGCCTTTTTCAGTGTGCTGGGTAGCAAGCATCGAGTCCTGTGACGAGGCATTTGTCACTGTTGCTATTTCACGAATGGAGGCTTCAAGTTGCGTAATGGTCGTGATCATGCTCGCCAACGCTTCATTTTGTGTCGTCAACCCATCGCTCGTTTGTTCAGCTGCGCTGTGGCTTACTTCGGCTGTCTGATAAAGCGTCTCACAGTTACGTGTAACTGTTTGGATAGAGTTGTTTGTTGAATCAATCACTTGGTTTAGTTTTCTTGCTACTTCTTTCAGCTCATAAGGACCAACCTCTTGTGCATTGTCACGGAAGTCATGTTCGGTAAGTGCGGAAAGACGCGTTAGTACATTTCTTAACCCTCGGTTTGTCCATGACTTCAGACTGAACCAAGTGATCAGAATAATGAAAGAAATCACACACGCTGCAAAAACGATCATAACACTCACTGACTCAATGGTCTCATTGACCACACTCTCTTTATCCGCAATCAACTCACCAGCAGCTTGTGATATTTGATCAAGCAACCGCATGGTTTCATCCGCAAGAATCGAAGCCTGTTTAAACTCTGAACGTTGCAATTCCCCTTGTTCTAGTTTGGCGAGGATCAAACGCAGCACGCCCTTTTCACTAAAGCCTTGCTTCACCATCTCGTACGGTGCCGTTAGGCTTGCGTATTCGCTTACTTCTGGATGTAAAGACTGGAAATCTTCATAGGCGAGATTAATACCTGCAATACGGTTACGCATTTCTCGGTATTCTTTTTCGGCTTTGCTCAGTTCAGAATGCATCATCATTACTAAGAACGTGCTTTCCATTGAGCTCGCTGAGGCAATAAATCGGTTGGCGGCATCACTCGATTCAGGATTTTCGGCACTAAGAAACGAGCTGATTCGATTCATTTCCGGGCCGATAGAGCTGAGCCCATAGCGGAACCCACCAACCCCTGCATCAATATCCATTTGAATTTTTATCACTGAAGATTGCTTCAGTAAAATGGACTGCGTGATGTTATGTAAACGCGCTAAATTTGTATCTAACTCCTTAGAGAGTTGCTCAGCAACACCAGAAGCTTCTCCAACCAAACTTTTACTTTGAGTCGCAAGTGAATCGATTTGCTCTTTTATTAGAGACAACTCTTTTGGCTCAGTAATTTGCATACCATGGTTGAGTAGCTTAACTATCTCCAATACATTCCTGGTTAACTTTGCGTTCGCCATCGCGATTGGTAACGCTTTTTGCGACAAGTCTTCAAATTGCTCTCCTACCTGTTCCATTCCTTTGAAACTTGAGACAGAAAGGGCTATAACAAGAGCTATGATAGTTAAAAATGTTGCACTAACAGCCTGAATCAGTGAAAGTGATGTGCGTGAGCGTTTTCGCTTTGCCATAATCAATTTTTATTCTTTCTTAAGGTTGAATCGGTTTTGCAGTGATTCCGTCACATTTGTGAGACAAAACCGTGATTTGCAGCCCATACTATGGATTGGTTATGACACTAATATTTCAGTTGTGAGTCGTAGAGATGACAGGTGGTGATTTGCGTCGAGTATATTTTCCTTTGATAATCAGTGTGCTACTAAGCGCCTGCTCTTCGGGGCCTGAACCTAGCGAGCAAGTGCAAGTGACAACACCTACAAATCAGTTATTGGACAATAACCCTGACTTGTTCCAGTTTTATACAGAATGGCATGGCACACCTTATCGCTTAGGCGGCACACAAAAATCTGGTATTGATTGCTCGGCATTTGTGCAAAAAGCCTTTGTCGAGGCTTATCAACTATCGTTACCCAGGACAACGAGACAACAATCGAAACAAGGTGTGGAATTAAATTGGACGGACGCCAAACAAGGAGATTTGGTGTTTTTTAAGACAAGACGGACGACCTATCATGTAGGGATTTACTTGGGTAACAAGCAGTTCATGCATGCGTCAACGTCTAAAGGTGTGATCATTTCAAGAATCGACAACCCATACTGGGCATCTAAGTTTTGGCAAGTAAGAAGAGTTACAATGTAACTCTTCTTACTTTTAGAGTTGGAGATGACTGGTATCAAACAATATCAATCGTAAGTAGCAACGGCAGTATCGAATAGGTTTTTAACCAAAGCGATGTATTCATCAAGGAACGTGATCTGTTCATTAGTCGCTTTTTTATGCCATACACCAGCCAATATCTCACCAAGATCTTCAACAACCGCATCCGCCTCTTTTAGTAATTTGAAGCGTACGCTTGAGTGAAGCTCTGGGTTTTGCTCAAAGATCGCCATGATGTTTGAAGCCACCATATCGGTGACGACATCTTCGATGCTTTCGGATCCAGTGTCGCCAATTTCAGTCGTGAAAATATCTAGATTTAGCGACAAGTGCTCGATAAGAGCGAGATATCCATCGGTTTCTAAAACCACTGTTTTTCTCCGTTTATTGCAAGCCTTCGAAGCTGAAAGCGGAATAGTTTCAATAGTAAGACATGCCGAGAAAATTTCATTAACTTATTTCATATTAACAAACATTCACGAACCAACTGGATGTTTTTCAAACAATTGCGCTTTGCCTCACTGCGTTCGGATACAGGGTTTCTTCAAACCTTTTTGTATTTCAGTCATTTTCATGCAAACAAGTTTGGTTACGACCGTTTTCTTTTGCACGATACAACGCAGCATCGGCACTCTTTAACCATTGAGTGTGAGTTTCAAAATAAGGTTTATACTCGCAAACACCAATACTTATCGTGTAATTAATCAAAAAATCTTCCACTTTCACGATCTCTTGCTCAATTCTTTTACGTAAACGCTCCGCGAAATAGCAAGCTTGTTCTTGATTCGTATGAGGAAGCAATACCGTAAACTCTTCTCCGCCAAAACGACCGCACACATCACTGCTTCTTGCTGTCTTTCTTAATAACGAAGAAGTACGACGAATGACTTCATCTCCCGTCGGGTGACCATAGGTATCATTCACTTTTTTAAAGTGGTCGATATCAAATATTACTAATGAGCATGGTCCGTCGATAACTTTTAGGTGAGCAAACTCTTCTTTCAGCGATTGCTCCCAATAAGCACGATTAAATAAACCTGTTAAACCATCTTTGCGACTGATTTCAGACAAATGTTGATTTGTTTCTTTCAAATGAATGCGATTTCTTGCCGTTTCAGAGACATCATTCACTTGAATAGCAATGTGACTGACCTCTCCTGAGAGCCCAATTAACGGGGTGATTACGATGTCTTGATACATGAAATCACTGCTGTTTGAAACCGGAGAAAAATTGTTGAATTTAAAAAGGTACGGCCGATTTTCCCAGCTAGAGAAGGAACGAGTTTCCAGATCGGCGGCGGTTTTTATCTTGGTTTCTAGCCAAGTTTTTGGCAGCTCTTCAAAATGATCAAATAAACATTGGCCAAGGATTTCTTGTGACAGAACGCCACTGTATGACTGCATAAAACTGTTCCACACACAGACCTTATACTCTTGATCCAACACGATAAGCCCTGAGTCCATCGTATCGAGAATTTGTGTGACCCAATGAAAGTCTGCTATGTCCAGCGTAATATCGGACATTAGATTAGCTCCATGATTTCATAAATAATTTCTACGGATGGTTTATCAATTAAAAACAGTACCTCACACTCAAAATCGAGCGCTTCTGCCATGTAGGTGTATTCGATAGTAAACAGCTCACCTAATTCACCCTGCTCTTCACAGTAAGGCGTTAACGTATCCACAATGCCTGGCTGACGAAGTGAGAATTGCTTGTCGAGCTGATCCCCTAACGATGTGAGAAATGAAGAAACCAGTAAGTTCGAGATATTCAAAATGATTTCATTATGAGGTGTAAACTCAAGCAGATAGCCTAACTTCTCACCAATTTGATTGATGTCTCTACCACGTAAACACACCAGAGCTTCACCATGAATACCGCCACCAACAAACCTCTGCGCAACCGCGACGGAGCCATCACGCCCAACAACGTCGACAAGCGTCATATGAAGTTCGCCATAGGATAACGGACCAACATGTGGAACAGGAAGTTGGATGAACTCGTGTAAGTGGTCTGCCATAATCGCAGCCCCTTTACCAAGTGCAATGTTTGCAATCTCGCGGAATTTAGCTAATGAGGAGAACTCCTCGCAAATCTGGCTTTTAGGCTCAATCGAATGGCTAGGCTTGAACGCATAGTGCAGCCCCAATTGTTCATAGAGCGGTATCACCTGCTCTTCTGTCAGAGGCTTAGCGATAAAAGCTTGAGCACCTAGCTCTATGCAGCGCTGTTTTGCCTCTTGTTGAACATCTCCAGAAATAATGACGATTTTAGTCTGGTAATGACTAACAGGTAATGACTCAAGGACTTCAAAACCGTCCATGATCGGCATCGTTAAATCGAGAAACAAAATATCGATATTTTGCTCCGCAAGAATATTTAGCGCCTCATACCCATCTTGAGCTTCGATCAGGTGCAATGATGTATCTTGTACGATGGAGCGCGCAATGAGCTTTCTTGCAACCGCTGAGTCATCACATATCAGTATTTTCATGTCACCAATGGAACTAACGTCAAAAAAATAATAATACCTGTTGTATACGTTCATCTCCATATGCTATGCCGACAAATCAGAGGCTTATAAGCGATTTGATTCACATTTATACAAATTGACTACACTGAGAGGAAGGTTTCTTTACGAAGTATGCTCAACGTAGCGCCAACACCTTGCTTTTTATCCTAAACTGTTGGTGGTCAAATAGATTCGCGAGGTTTTGTATGTGGCAAGCAATATCGCAACAGCTTTCTGATACTTTATTATTCGAGTACCAGATCACGGAAAAAGTAAGACTGTCTGGTGGGGATATCAGTGAAAGCTACATGATCAATGACGGCGAACAGCGCTATTTCGTGAAAATTAACGATCGCGAGTTTTTGTCTAAGTTTGAAGTTGAGGCAGAAAGTCTGCATCTTTTGCGTGAGACATCTACCCTATTTGTTCCAGAGGTTGTGTTGGTTGGTAAAACCAAAAATGCCTCATTCCTAATTCTTAACTACCTTCCAACAAAGCCATTAGAAGATGGCCCAAACAGCTTTAAATTAGGACAGCAATTAGCTCACCTTCATCAATGGGGCGAGCAAAAGGAATTTGGTTTTGATACGGATAACTATCTCGGGTCCACTCTACAACCCAATAAGTGGCACAAGAAGTGGTGTGTCTTCTTTGCTGAACAACGCATAGGATGGCAATTACAGCTCCTCAAAGAAAAAGGCGTCACTTTAGTTGATATCGACGACTTTATAGATGTCGTAAAACAACTGCTAGCAAACCATGCTCCAGAGCCTTCCTTGCTGCATGGCGATTTATGGAATGGGAATGCGGCTCTCACGGCATGTGGCCCTATCTGTTACGACCCCGCCTGCTACTGGGGTGACAGGGAGTGTGATATTGCGATGACTGAGCTTTTTGGTGGATTTCAACCGGAATTTTATCAAGGTTATGAATCTGTTATGCCACTTTCTGCTGGTTATCAAGAGCGTAAAGATATCTATAACCTTTACCATGTTCTCAACCATTGCAATTTATTTGGCGGCCATTACTTGGAGCAGGCTCAACAAGTTATTAATAAAATTATTTCTTATTAATTTGGAAGCCACTGCATATTTCAAGATGTAAAACCTCGAGGCACATCACTACAGAAAATGACCCTAAGCTCAAGGTTGAGTTTGAGGTCAAGTTTTATACTTATTTCGACTCAATTAGCAACAACTCCACCTAATATCAAAGGAGACTTAACTTTGGATTGTGCCTATTTTCCTTGTAGGCAAAGTAAGTGAAGGGCTGTACTTCCTTAAAGAATAGAGTGTTTAAAAGCCCTGCGATATTAGGAGTTGTTGTATGAAAAATTATACCGAAAGGCATGTCAAATGCCCCCATTGTGGACATTCAATCGGCATTACACTAGATGCAAGTAATGGTGACCAAGAGTTTTATGATGATTGCCCAGCTTGTTGCCATGCCATTCACTTAAATATGCGAGTAGATGAGCTGCAAGATAAAGTCGAACTGTTTATTGATGACAATTACGAATAACAACTCGAGCATGTAAGCGTTGGAAACACAAAGTCACTTGAATTAAAAAGGAGCGCTTGGCTCCTTTTTATCATTCTAAAGCTGTTTTGCTGCGAGAACTCGCTCAACAGTATCAACTATGGCCTGAGTCTGAGGGTCAAACTCGATATTAACGCGGTCCCCTACTTGTCTTACTCCAAAGAGTGTTCGTTGCAAGGTTTCTGGAATTAGATGTACTGAAAAACGACACGCTTCAACCTCACCAATCGTCAAAGAACAACCATCCAAGCCGATATAGCCTTTCGCTAACACATATTTCATTGATTCTTGCGGCAGTTGGAACCAAATCGTGCGGTTATTAGGCGTATCGATGATCTCGACAATATCAGCCATCAAACTAATATGGCCAGACATGCTGTGTCCGCCAATTTCATCACCAAACTTGGCAGCTCGCTCAATGTTTACGCTGTCACCTTCAACTAGCTCGCCTAAGTTGGTGAGAGCCAATGTCGCTTGCATTAAATCAAAGCTGATAAGGTTGCCATTAATATTGGTCACGGTCAGGCAGCAGCCATTGTGAGCGACAGATGCCCCTATTTCTAATCCTTTACAAAGCTCATCGCTTAACTCGACAACATGCGTTTGAAAGCGTTCTTTTTTATCAATTTTAACGACCTTAGCCGTACCCTGAACTATTCCTGTAAACATTCTTTTTACCTATTGATTTCATACAAGCTGCAATCGATGACAGAGCCTTAAGCACAGCACTGTGTATCGAGATCAAACCTGTAGATTATAGAGCAACGACCTATTGAAAAATGGAGCCTTGTTCTCATACACGCTTCTAACATTAACATGATTTATTACAGCTCTCAGTATTAGCGTATCCTTAGCTTAGCGAGCATTAAGTTAGTGTTATCCACTATTCGCAACCTAACTATGGAATATAAACATACAATTGTTTATCATTTGCGCGGAGTTTCTCCGAGGCATTTTTTCACCTTATCGTGACTAAAATCAACCATCAGATCAGTTCACCACATCTTTTGTCCTCGAGCGCTCTCATTCTTTCAACTTATTGTTCCGCTCTGGAGTATTTTTCGTGCATCGCTATAAAGAAGAAGCATCAAGTCTCATCAAATTGGCGACCCCGGTATTGATCGCATCTGTTGCTCAAACTGGTATGGGGTTTGTTGATACCGTTATGGCCGGAGGCGTTAGTGCCACCGACATGGCTGCGGTTTCTGTCGCTTCAAGTATTTGGCTTCCATCCATTTTATTTGGTGTGGGTTTGTTAATGGCGTTAGTCCCTGTTGTCGCACAGTTAAATGGCTCTGGTCGTCGAGTAAAAATCCCGTTTGAAATTCAACAAGGCGTCGTTTTGGCATTGTTGATCAGTGTGCCGATTATTGCAGTGCTGCTTCAAACCCAATTTATTCTCGGATTTATGGATGTTGAAACGCTGATGGCAGAAAAAACAGTGGGATACATTCATGCTGTTATCTTAGCAGTGCCTGCTTTCTTGCTTTTTCAAACGCTTAGAAGCTTTACGGATGGTATGTCATTGACGAAACCAGCAATGGTCATTGGCTTTATCGGTTTACTGCTCAACATTCCTCTAAACTGGATTTTCGTGTATGGCAAGTTTGGCGCACCTGAATTAGGCGGTGTTGGCTGTGGTGTCGCAACCACGATTGTTTACTGGGTCATGTTTGCCCTACTATTGCTTTATGTGATGACATCAGATCGACTTAAAAGCATCAACTTATTTGGTGAATGGCATCGACCACAATGGAAAGCGCAAGTTCGTCTGTTCAGACTCGGCTTTCCTGTTGCAGCAGCGCTGTTCTTTGAAGTGACACTATTTGCTGTCGTTGCATTATTGGTATCACCATTAGGACCAATCATCGTTGCTGCGCATCAGGTTGCGATTAACTTCTCTTCGTTGGTATTTATGCTTCCAATGAGTATCGGTGCCGCAGTGAGCATTCGTGTCGGCCATCGACTTGGCGAAGAAAACGTAGATGGCGCTCGCGTTGCTTCACGAGTGGGCATAATGGTTGGTCTAGGTTTATCTGTTCTTACAGCGATATTAACCGTATTGTCTCGTGAATGGATCGCCGAACTTTACACTAGCAACCCAGAGGTCATCACTCTAGCGATGCAACTGCTCGTATTTGCTGCTGTTTATCAATGTACGGACGCAGTTCAGGTAATCGCGGCAGGTGCACTGCGTGGCTATAAAGATATGCGAGCCATCTTCAACCGTACGTTTATCGCCTACTGGATTCTTGGTTTACCAATGGGTTACGTCCTTGGCCGCACAGACTGGATCGTCGAGCCAATGGGAGCGCAAGGTTTCTGGCTAGGCTTTATCATCGGCCTTTCTTCTGCCGCACTTATGTTAGGGGTAAGAATGCGCTGGATGCACCGCCAAGAACCAGAGGTGCAATTGAACTTTTCAGTTCAGTGATAATAAGAAAAAGCCAGCACACGCTGGCTTTTTTGATCGAATAATAACGCTGTTGAGTATACTTATAACAAGCTTGTGAGCCAGTTCAGCCTGCTCTTTTGGTGACGAATACGAAGTTATAAAAAGGATATTTGTGCGGTCTATTTTATTGTTTTTAGTCTTGTTTCTTAACGGTTGCGATAACTGGTTCAACCCAGAAAGAGCAATGTTTGACAAGTATCACCAACGTGTCGCCAATGTGTTGGACGCTCCTACTCTTCCAATCGAATCACAACCTACGGTGACCATACCTGCAAAACGTGACTTATTCGAGCCACTTCCAAGGCTATCGATTGGTTTACTAGAAAGCTACCAATTACGCCAGTGTGGATTATTCAATCTACTTGCCGAAAAAAACTCACAGCTTGGTAAGGTGCAGGATGCATTTCATGATTTTGATTACCAAACTTCACTGTTACGAGTCATGAATCGATGTCTATCCGAATTTCCGCTTAGCGATGAAGAACGCGCTACATTGACAGAGCTTTATTCGACTAAGTGGCAGCATTTAGGTACTCATCTTGACAACTTGCTACTCGCGAGTGATGCAATGCAAAAGCAGCTAACGGCGTCGGATTGGCTATCTCAAGAAACACCAAATGATGTTGCACGTATTAACGACGTCTATCGCCTTTTCAGTGAAATGTACGGCTTACCTCATCGCGCCATTTCACGTCTGCCCGATATTGAGATTGTGCAGTATCAAGAAGAGCTAGAGAAATCTCGTTTAATCGGACGACTTTACTATTCGATGATAAACGCTTCTCACTGGCTCAAAGCTACGACTCAGTTACTTGAACAACATCAGAATAATGTTTTGTGCGGGCCAAACCGAGACGTGACCCAGTTCCGCTACCTAAGAAATGTCTTCCAATCTATTTACGTTGAAGAAGTGCAACCTTACTTAGCCTATTTAGACAGTACCTATCAGCAACTTCATGATGGTGCCACCTTGATAGAAAAGCGTATGCAACTTCATGGTCATCAATATGGCATAAAAGAAGCACACAAAACCTTTAGACAAGAAACCCTAAACCACGTTCAGTTTTGGCAGGGTCTCTTCAAGCGGTGCGGCGTAACCGTTGGCAGCGAGTAAGTGCAGAGCGCTCTATTCCTTCAGCCTCTCACGCAAGAATCGGGCAAAACGTGGTTTACCGGTATGAGTAAAACCGTTGTACCTGAACGTGACGGTTGAACCTATTTTCGGAGGCTGACGACGCACTTCATCGGTAAACCCACTACCAATGTAAAACTCTGTACCATCGGGTAAGCGAACTAACATCGCCCCCATCATACCCAATAAACGCCCCGTGCCTGGCTTATAGCCCACGACTAGCGCTTCATCATCCGCGTATCGTTTCAGTTTAAGTAAATCACTACCACGTCCAGCTTGATAACGACTTGATACCTTACGTAGCATCACCCCTTCACCATCGGATATTGAAATCTTATCCAATTGCGCAAACAGGTGAGCTTCATTTTGGATCGCTCGGTGTTCGACATATTTGATATGAGGTTGGTCTACTTCGAGCACTAAGTCTTTGATGTTGTAATAACGCTTCCGGTAATCACCAGCAGAATACGGCATATCAAAGATCATAAAATCAATGTTTCGCCAAGCTGACTCCACAGGCGTTTTATCCAAAACCGTTTGTTGTACGAGATGAAAATTGCCTCGTCCCGCCCATAGCTCACCATCTAACGGATAGTCAGGTAGTGAATCTATAAACCAATCTGGAGCGTAGATTCGGTTACCATTTCTCGTCACGAGATGTTGTCCGGTCCAATAGGCGCGAATGCCGTCGAGTTTTTCGCTATACCAGTATTCAGATACATCGATACCATCTTGATAGCTTTGCGCAAGAGAAACTGGAGGTGTGAGAGAAGTATCAGCTTGAAGCTGCGAAGACGCTGTCATAACAGCCAGCGCGATTAATGTCATTTTTAATGGCATAAGAAGACCTTGTACAAAAAAGCGCCTTTATTGAACCGTAACTCCTCTCGATGACCTATTTGTTACTAGTCATTCTTCGACTCAGAACAATCAACTTAAGTAATGATTTGCAAGGACAATCATAAACTTTAGACAGATTTTGCATTTAATATTTACACATTGTTCACAATAAGATGGGGGAGTCTCAAATCAAGTCACAACCTAATCTCGATGAGACTCTTGCTTTAGCGCTCGATATTAATTCGACATCTCTCCTGAACCAAGCCGTTTGTCTATGCGTTTTTGATTCTCAAATTGAGAACCTATTCCTTCTCAATTTGAATGACATTATCAAAAAATCATAACCATTTGATTTTATTTGCATTTAAATTTGGCACGTTACCTGCTCTATACCCAAGTAGAGAAAACAAACGGAGATAGAGTCATGGAATTACGCAAACTAGAAATTAATCAAGACAAATTAGCCATTGAATTTTTTGGTGACTTAGACGCAAGTGGCTGTCGACAAGCACAACATCACATTGATGAAGTAATTCACGACAATCATCACAAAGAAGTCGAAATTAACCTACAGCACGTCCAATTTCTTGATTCTTCAGGGATTGGTGCCATTGTTTACTTATATAAGCGTCTAGTTGAACGTGAAAGAAGCATGAGTATTGAAAACGTATCAGGCCAACCTTTAGAAATCATGAGCTTGCTTCGTATTAACCATGCTATTCCCGTTAACTCAAAAGGACACTAAAAATACCGGTTTAAACGGAGGTTGGCATGGTAAATCTTATACGACGATATGTAGTAAGCGGTCTTGTTGTCGGCATGTTTGGTTGTTCGTCGTTTGACTACCCAGACCACGGAAAAGGTGGCTTGGCGGAAAACTATCAAGATATCTCAATTGAAAATTATCAGTTTTCCCCAGTCATGCCCGATGAACCGTTAGGTCCAGAGCATGGGTTGAGGTTTGATTGGCAACTCACCAAGCTGCACCTAGACGCGTTGATTCAAGAAGGCGCACGCTGGTGCTTTCCTGCAGCAGTCGTGCAAGCACTTGAGAAGCAAAACAGAATCGCACGTGAGTTAGAAGGCGGACTTCTACTCGATGCTGCTAACGACCTGGTGATTCAGCGTCGACGTTTAAACCAACTTGAACAGCAACTCGACTATGTATTAAGCCAAACCACTTGTACGCCACCCGATGATATTGAAGCATTGCGTAGCGATTTGAACGTCGTCGCTGAAATTTATGCACTCCTCAATATTGATAATCAATTTGCTGTCGATTCAGCAGAAATTAATCCAAAGTACATGGGACATTTGGCAGAAGCTGCCTACATTTTACGTGACCACCCTAACCTAACTCTTGTGGTGACTGGGCATGCCGATGTCACTGGCTCACCAGATTACAACCAGAAACTCGCTCAAGCGCGTGCAGAACAAGTGAAGCGTTACCTGACTGTATTTGGCATCACTTCAGAACGCGTAACCACCAAATCTGTGGGAGATAGCCTGCCGCTTTACGAGGGTGAAACACCTGCCGTGCGTTTAACCAATCGCCGCGTAAGCATCGAGGTTATTAGCCCTAATTCAGATAGCGATACCTCAGTAAATCGCAATCTATCTGTAGGAGGTGCGCTATGAACACGATGAAACCATTTATCACCTTAGTTCTTTTGTGCTTGGTTGCTTGGGTACCTACTTCGTCAGCAGATGGAAACAATACTGTTAAGGTTGGCGATTTAATTCAGATTAACCTACCTGGAGAAGCGTCTTTAAATAAAGGGTTTCAAGTCGATCGCCGTGGGCGTATTAACTTACCGGAAGTCGGCCCTGTATTTGTTGCTGGATATAATGAACAACAGCTCCAAGACGTGATTATCGAAACGCTAAAAACCGTGTATCGTGACGTAAACAACGCTCGAGTCTTTATCAAACAACAACAGTTATTAGTGTCAGTCCAAGGCTACGTGGTCAAACCCGGGGAATATACCTTACCTTCAGGTTCCAACATTCAAATGTTTGTATACGAAGCTGGCGGCCTTCGCGCTGGTGCTCAGCTCGATAAAATGATCGTTAAACGCGGCGACAAAAACATCGAGTTTGACTACAAACGTTTCCTTGATACTGGTGATAATAGCCAGCTCCCGAAATTGGAATCGCTGGACGTACTGTTTGTTCCAGCATCTCCACTCGTTGGGAATATTGAGCAAGAATTTGATGCAGCAAAACTCGCGAACTCAGGCGATAGCGCAGACTCCGCTCGTGCCATCAAAGTCTTTGGTGAAGTTAATGCTCCCGGCTCATTCTCTTACAAACCGAACACCACGCTCGTTGATGTCGTGATGAGAGCTGGCGGCGTAACACGATATGCTAGTGTTGAGCAAATTCGCGTGATCACAAATAACAACCCAACCATGTTTAATCTAAAAAAGTATCTGGATACGGGTGATCAAAGCTTACTACCAGAAATCCTACCGGGTGCCACCATCTTTGTTCCAAAACAGGAAGAAGAAATCAAAGCGGGTGCAAATGTGGTTTATGTCATGGGTGAAGTTGCCCACCCTGGCGCGTATGAAGGAAAGCAAGACGCTAGCTTCATGGATATTCTCGCCAATGCAGGCGGGCCTACTCGCTATGCAGAATCTCGCCAAATTCGTGTCATAAAAGCCGATGGTAAGGTCATCAAATTCGACCTAACCGCGCATACCGAGGGGCTGTCTTCGGTTAGACCACCGAATGTCGGACCTGGCGACGCGATTTTCGTCCCTGAGAAAACCGATTTCAACGAGAAGTCATGGCTAAAAGTGGCGCCAAGTCGAGCGGTCGCTGTGATGGGAGAAGTCGTGCGCCCGGGACGTATTGAATGGTCAGACGAAATGGATTTAATTGATCTGCTTGCGCATGTTGGCGGCCCAACACGTAGAGCTGACACCACCAAAATTGAAGTCGCCAATAATGGTCAAATGACACAGTTCGATTTAGATCAATACATTTTAGATGGCTCACCAACATCGAATCTGCCCCGAGTTTCTGCTGGCACGGTAGTAAGAGTCCATGCATTACCTGACGATCCATCAGACAACAAATCGCAATGGGTAAGCCAGAGCTCTGATGCCTCGATATATGTTTTCGGTCAAATCAATGCCCCAGGCCGCTATCGCTTTACCGAAGAGATGCACTTTCTGGATATTTTATCTGCCGCCGATGGACCAACAATGGATGCCGATATTCACAATATTCGTGTGACGCACCGTGGCCTAGGCTATGCCAAAGTGAGTAAATTGAATTTGTCGATGTACTTTGAAACGGGCGATGAGTCTATTCTGCCCCACGTTCGTCCCGGCGATACCATTTACATTCCGGAAAAAAACAAAAACTGGTTGGATCGCTCCAAAGAATCCACCGTGCGTGTATTAGGTGAAGTAAGAGACCCTGGGCGCTATGTATTTAATGACAACATGACGGTACTTGACTTGCTGGCCGAAGCAGGAGGCCCGACAAACAATGCGTATCTTGAAAAAATCAGTGTGGTCAACATGTCTTGCTGTCAGGGCCAAGCTCGAACATTTGATTTGGTGAACTTTAGCAAAACCGCCAACATTTATGATTTACCAGTCATCCGTGCAGGCGACACTATTTACATTCCACATAAAGACGAAAGCTTTGCTGAAAAAGCGAGAGCCGGATTAAGAGATATTCTACAAATCACCACAACCATCGTGTTAATAGGAGCGTTGTAATGACTATTCCAGCCACTCACGCTGAGATTGAGCAAATTTATCTCCAGAGTGAACAGAAAGGCCACAAAACGATTTGTGTTGTGGGTTGTAAGTCTGAAGACGGCGTCACTTCCGTGGCTTCATCTCTAGCAGAGCGTCTGGTTTTAGCTGGGCACAATACTTTGTATGTGGATCTTAACCTGTTCAAGCCCGCTTATCGCACCATTCACGAGTTTGATGATGCCGAAAAAGTTGGCCACCTGATCACAAGAGAAAATACGCATCAAACCTTAGTCGGTCTCCCTGCTCCATCTCTCGCCAGCACTCAATTGGCGTACCGAGACCCGACAATGATGAAGCGCAATATTGCAGAGTGGTTAACGCAATACGAGCGCGTCGTGATAGACACATCTCCACTTCTGAGTGTCAACCGAAGCAATATTGCCCCTCAAGTGATTGCGGGCGTATGTGATGCCACCTTATTAGTCGCACATTATGGCTCTACGACGGCAACCCAACTCGAACAAGCCAAAAAACTACTTGATGCTAGCGATGCGAATTTGATTGGTTCCGTGCTGAATATGAAGCATACACCTAGCCTGAAAGATGAGTTGATCCGCCAAGTTTCCAAGCTACGCTTTTTACCCAAAAAGTGGAAAGAAAAGATATCTCAACAAATTAAGAAAAGTGAACTGTTTATGTTATAGGGAGCGCCAATATGACTGCAAATAACACACCGACTGTCGAACAAGAATTGGTGGATGAACACATTCTCCAGCAAATGATCAAAGATACGTGCGCCGAAATCATCCCTACGCTGATTGAACACTATATTGAAGAGTCACGAGAGCGCATGGAGAAAATAGAGCAAGCATTAAGCGCGAGAGACCTCCAAACATTAGAGTTCGAAGTTCATACACTCGGCAGCTCTGCCCTTGCTTTAGGTAACCGAACGCTTTCCAGACAAGCAAGAATGATTGAGAAATATTGTGTGGAAGGAAAAACACTAGAAGCATTGGCTCTCTGTGAGTCTCTCTCCCAGCTGGCCAATGAATCGTTTGACGCGCTAGAAAAGCGAAAAGATCAAGGGTTCGAGTAACAGTTTCAATGATAAATTATCTTATGAATCATCGCACTTATTAAAGTGCGATGCCGATATCATCTAAGACATTTACAATTTAACTTAATCAATTAAAAAGTATGGATTTTTCGCAAATTTCCCACCTTGTGCTAATACTTAGATAACGCTTTTCTCAAATTGAGAATATTCAGCACTAGAGAGCACTAAGTCATATAACTCGCTCATCACGCCAAATACAAATAATAGTGCTGACAAAAATCATAAAAGTGAAACGAACTACGTTGGGATAGGACTATGAGACCAAGGGTGTTACTGGTAGAAGACTCTACTTCACTAGCCATACTTTATAAGCAGTATGTCAAAGACGAACCTTATGACATTTTTCATGTTGAAACAGGTCGCGAAGCAATTCAATTTATTGAAAGAAGCAAACCTCAACTCATCATTCTCGATTTGAAACTGCCCGATATGTCTGGTGAAGACGTATTGGATTGGATAAACCAGAATGACATTCCTACCTCAGTTATTATTGCTACAGCGCACGGCAGCGTAGACTTAGCCGTTAACCTAATTCAAAAAGGTGCGGAAGATTTCTTAGAAAAACCTATTAACGCCGATCGCCTAAAAACTTCTGTTGCATTACACCTCAAACGCGCCAAATTGGAAGATTTAGTAGAAAACATTCAGTCCAAGTTTGATCGCCATAACTATCACGGATTTATCGGTTCAAGTCTCCCAATGCAGGCGGTATATAAAACTATTGATGCCGTTGCTCCAACATCTGCCAGTGTCTTTATTGTGGGTGAAAGCGGCACAGGTAAAGAAGTCTGTGCTGAAGCCGTGCACCGTCAGAGCGACCGTAAAGACAAACCTTTTATTGCTATTAACTGCGGGGCCATCCCCCGAGATTTAATGGAAAGCGAGATTTTTGGCCATGTTAAAGGCGCATTTACCGGAGCCACAACAGACCGAAAAGGTGCTGCGACGCTGGCTCACGGTGGGACGCTTTTTCTCGATGAACTGTGTGAAATGGAACTTGAGATGCAAAAGAAGTTGCTCCGTTTTCTTCAAACAGGAACCTACACACCGCTTGGCGGCACTCGAGAGATGAAGGTGGATGTTCGAATCATTTGTGCCACCAACCGAGATCCATTAACAGAAGTGGAAGAAGGTCGTTTTCGTGAAGATTTGTATTACCGCGTACACGTAATACCTATCGATATGCCCCCCCTACGCGAGCGAGGAAGTGACATTGTCACGCTAGCCAAGCACTTTTTGACCACTTATGCCAAACAGGACAAAAAGAAATTCTCAACAATCGACAGCGAAGCTCAACATATCATCAAGCATTACGAATGGCCGGGTAATGTAAGGCAATTACAAAACATCATACGTAACATTGTGGTGCTTAATAATGACGAAAAAGTCACGGTGAATCACCTACCCGCTCAACTGACTAGAAAGTCTAAAACGGTGAGAACATCCACTCCCGCGCATGTAACTCAAGAGCCAGCACCCCCTCCAACAATAACATCCCGACCAGTGTATGTTGAGGAACAATCGGCCCCCGCTAGAGAACCGTCAATACCGACACCGGAACCTAACATACAATCATCAGCGGCTGCCTCGCCGTACTTTAACTCTGATGGAACCATTCGCCCTATGTGGCAGGTGGAGCGTGAGGCGATTCAAAACGCAATCGCATACTGTGATGGCAACGTACTCAATGCCGCCGTAATGCTGGAGCTAAGCCCATCTACGGTTTACCGAAAAAAACAAGCGTGGGAAGCGGATGAAATTAATCTCGAACAATCTTGAGAAACTTGCCGTTGGTGAAATTTGGATTTTTCTTGATAGCCGCCTGTTTGGCGGTATCGAAAGTCACGTCATAGAGCTTGCTCGTGGATTAATGACATTTGGGCACAAAGCACGTGTTGTCTTAACGACTGAGTACTCGCCACCAGCACAGATTGTAGAGAAAGCAGAAGAATCCACCATCCCTGTGAGTTACTTGAACCATTTGTCTGGTGAGCCACATAAGGCATTAAAGATCAAACACCTAACAAGCGCGGTCGCCAATCACCAACCATCGGTCATTCACTCCCACGGTTACAAAGCGTCAATCTTAGCGCGCTGTGCCAAGCTACTCACGCGCACATTTCCTCGCTTGATTTCAACTTATCATGCAGGAGAATCATCCTCGGGCAAACTGTGGCTCTATGATTGGCTTGATAGAAGTTCAGGCTACCTCTCTAACCACTGCTTTTCCGTCAGCCCAAGCATTCAGCGTAAAGTCATTTTCCCTTCGGAACTGCTGAATAACTTTGTTTCGATTCCCGATCGTAATCTCAACTATCAAGAAATCGCTTTCGTCGGCCGATTGAGCAAAGAAAAAGGTGCCGACCAATTTATCGAAGTAGCAAAGCTCTGCCCAACACTGCATTTTAGTGTTTACGGTGATGGACCCGAAAGAGAATCACTCGCCCACATTGCCCCTTCAAATGTGATATTTTTCGGTCATCAAACTGAAATGGAGACCGTTTGGAAAAACATTAGCGTGCTGGTAATTTCTTCTCGCTATGAAGGCCTGCCTATGGCGGCGCTTGAAGCAATGGCTAGAGGAATAGTAGTGATGAGCCTACGCGTGGGTCGCTTGCCCGATATTATCCAAACTGGCGAAAATGGCTTTATTGTCGATGACGTCCCATCTCTCGCTCAATGCCTTAAACATTGGATGTCTCTTGATGAAGTGCAGCAATCTCACATTCGTCAAAACGCTCGGCAGACCATTATTGATGATTTCTCGGCGCAAAGCGTTATTCCTGTATTGCTACGAAAATATCAAATTGAAACGGAGCAATAAGCCATATTGGTTCTCAATATGAGAATATTGCTTACCCCCTTAAGGCCAAGCACAAATATCTAATAATATTCAAACACATAAACTAATGGCATATTTTGGCATCTCTGTTGCAACTCAGCAGTTAACACAAGTTAATGATGAGACAGAGGTGACTTATGACTACTCCAAAACGCATTCTATATGTTCATTATGGTGATAACTGGATTCGCGGCAGTGAAGTGGTATTTCTGGATCTCATCTCAGGGATTGACCGTGATAAGTTTGAGCCATTCGTGTGGTCAAACTGCCAGCCACTAATCGATAAGTGTCAATCGCTCGGAATTGAAGCGGAACATTCTGTTTTCAATCTCGTTGGTGGCTGGAGTGCGCCTCGCTGGGATATTAGCGGATGGAATAGCCTTATCAAACAAGGCTCAGCACTGATCGAAAAACACAATATCGACTTGGTACACGTTAATAGCGGTGGCCCTTGTCAATGGATGTGTTTGGCTGCACGCATGAATCACATCCCACTTGTCACCCAACTTCATTGTCACTATACATTGCGAGATCGCTTCTCTCTTGGGCTACACCTCTCCCCAAAATTGATTTGCGTTAGTAAAGATGTCGGTCGTGAAATTATTCAGGACGGTTACCCAGAAGACCAGCTTTATGTTGTGCACAACGGTGTATCGCTTCAAGACTCTGATACGCCCATTGATATCAAGGCTCACCTCGGAATACCTCCACAAGCGTTTACCTTTCTCTCGGTAGGTTCGTTGATTAAAAGAAAAGGATTCGACCGCCTTATTCGCGCTATGCGCATGCACAATTACCATCACGATAATCCTCATCTTGTTATCGTTGGCGATGGCGAGGAAAGAGAAACATTGCAACAACTTGCTTCGGATCTCGGTATCCAAGACAGAGTCCACTTTGTCGGGGAAAAAAGCAATGCTGGTGCATGGATGTCTGGGAATGCAGACGCTTTTATTAGCGGCGCCTATGAAGAGGCCTTTGGTCTCGTGCTCGGGGAAGCGGCTTTAGCTCAGCTGCCTATCGTGGCTCCTAAAACAGGAGGCATCCCTGAGTTGTTCGAGCATAATCACTCTGCGCTACTGTACCAGAATCGCGGAATGGCAGGCTTATTAAACGCTATCCAACAAGTCATGCAAGATGTAGCTCTAAGAAACAAGCTAGCTGAAAACGCCTATCTTCATGCTAGCCAAAACCTCACGACTGCAGCATCCATAAGCGCCATTGAACGTATTTATGAAGGTGAGCTTGAGAACAACAGTATTACACCAATGCCAATGACTCACTGCATGAAGCCTCTTTCACGCTGGTTGAGCATCAATTGAGGAGGCCAGTCATGAAACGTGTATTAATGTTCGACGCAATCCCAATGCAAGGTGGTTCTAAAATTGCGAATGCAGAACTCCTAAAACAGTGCGATAAACTGAACGTAATTGGTTATCTGCTGACCACGAATCCAGAGCATTGGGAGTCACTACTTAGCGATACGCCTCGTGTGCAGATTATCAAAATCAAACCATCACCACTGAGCTCCACTCATGGCCTCACTTACTGGTTAATGAACGCGTATTACTTTATCCAACTGATTTTTGCGTGCATGAAACTACCAAAGATAGATAGCTTTTTAGGTTTATCTTGCCCAAGTAATGATATGCCTTTGTACTTACTAAGATTAATCAGCAAAAAGCCTGTGGTACAAATGGTTCATGGTCCAATTGGTCGTTCAAGATCTTCCGGCTACTGCTTGGTAAAAGCATCCGCAATTTATTACTTGGCAAACACCCGAGAATCGATGCTAGAGGCCTTACAGGTTTACCTCAAAACCGAGAAGCCAGCCACTGAACGCTATTGGTGTGGTTTGAATGCTTCTACGTTTGTTAACGGACTATCGAGAGACCGCTGGCCAAAACAAGCAAATCCGATTTCAAACCGCGTCTTCTGGGCGGCCAGCTTACTAAAATGGAAGAACATCGATCTTTTTCTTGATGCTTTAACACTTGATAAGACAAAAGAGATCAAATCTACCGTGTGTTACATCAAACCAAGTGTGGCAGGTGTGGAATATTCAACACCAGACTTCACCACAAAAGGTGTTGAATGGCATGAGTGCCCAGATAACCTAGATGACCTACGCTCTCAGTGTGGTGTGTTTGTTTCCACCAGTGTTAACGAACCTTTTGGGTTATCCATTTTAGAAGCTCTCGCAGCAGGCATGTGCATCGTCATCCCACATGATGATAGCTACTGGGATCGCGTATTAACGCACGGCCGCAATTGCATCAAGTACACACCAAACAATGTGGCGTCGTTACATAACGCAATTCGCCTTTTGAATGAGTCTCCATGGATGAAAGTGACAATGGGTATCGAAGCACTCAACGTTTCTCAACTTTATACGGCCGAACGTTGTTATCTGCCAATCGCTCAGCACCTTGCAGCAGAATCCGCACCGAATGGCGATTGTAAACTCAAAACACCGCGATACATCAAAGGATATGACCATGTCTAAAGCAATGACCAATATGTCGCTGTTCGCTATCGCGTTAGTGATAAACAAAAGCATCAGCTTAATCATGCTGCCTGTATTGCCCCACTTTCTCTCACCAGAACAAATGGGCAAGCTTGAACTGCTTACCACCTTTGGCGTTGTCACAACCTTATTCGTCAGTTTCGCTTTGCATGAAGCGCTGTATCGATTCGTCGGGGTTGAGAAGGATCAAAATACGCGCACAAGCCTACTAAACCAGCTGTACTCACTTGCTTTATTCATCGCTGGCATAGTGGCTTTATGCCTACTCGCTATCATTATGCTCGCGCCTATTCCTGCTCCTTTTACGCGAGTCGAGTTTGCTATTGTTATGTTTGCTATCGTTCTAGAAGGCAGTATCGCAATCGGCACAGCTTGGTTGAGAACACAGGACGACAAAGCAAGAACCCTACTTAACGTCATGGTGACTACCACTGTTTTTCAGGTTATTTTCATCATCACGGCGCTGTCTGTTCACCCACATGTTATTTCTGTTTTATGGGGTGGCTTGTTGGCTGCTATTACTCAGTTTGTCTGGCTGCACATCATTAACCGCTACAGCATGACTCTGCCAAATCTGACAGTGGCGAAACAATACGTAAATTACTGTCTGCCCATGATGATGGCTGGATTGGTTGCGTTTTGTCTCAATGGCGCTGAACGCTGGTTCATCGGCGCGAACGCCTCACTTGCGACGTTAGGGATTTACGCAATAGCCGTAAAATTTGCGGTTGGCATGTGTATTTTAGTTCAGCCATTTGGCATGTGGTGGATGCCACGTCGATTTAATTACCTAGAAGCGCGTAGGAGTACAGAAGCTGTGCGCATCACTCATCTAGGCATGTTTTACATTACAGGTTTAAGTGTTGCAGTCGGCACATTAGCAATGGTGATGATCACTTACCTGTTACCAGAAACCTATCATGAGGCGGTACTGTTCAGCTTGTTCTTACTGCCTATCGCCATGCTAAAAGAGTGGAGCGAACTCATTAATATTTCCATTTTGTACAAGCGTCGTACTCGCTGGTTACTGGGTATTAATGTCGTCTCAGCATGCGTTGCAATTGCTTTGCTGTTTGGCCTATCGTCCCTGGGTATCTATGGGGTTTTCATTGCGCTTTATTACGCTCAACTGTGTAAGCTTGGCCTTACTTATGTGGTAGGCCAACAATGCATGCCGTTGCCTTTTCACCTAAGCCTGATGGTTTTATTGCAGATTATCTCCGGTGTGGCACTGTTCCTGCTTCACTCTTCACAATCAATAGGCATCGCCATCGCAATTTGCATTTTGACATGCACTTTGCTGGCAGGGATAGCCACTCGCTATATGAGTAAAGAGACGCTAAATGCGCTCACTCGATACATGGTGAAGTGGCGTGGACAGGTGAAGAGATACTCGTTATGACTGAAACCAAGGTGAGAAGAAAGCAGTCCATCGCAGCGCTGACGATTACCGTCTGTATCGGCCTGCTTTGGATTGTTATGCCTCACCCTATTTTGATTGTCGCACTATGTTTCGCCCCGCTGGCTTTACTGTTCGTTCTCAACCAAACGTTTTGGCTTGTCACGCTGTTCGTTATTTTTTCATTCTTTCGTATTCATGAAGCGTTTCCCATTATCTATAACTTTAAAATCCCATTGCTACTATCATTGGGGGCACTGGCCGCACTTGCTTTCCACCTTTTGATAAGTCGCCAGCTTACGGCTTTTTGGCACCCTTCATTAAAATGGCTGTGCATATTTTGGGGGCTGGTGATCATCGGTATCGTCTTCGCCTCCAGTCGTGACATTGCCATTACAGTTTTCAAAAATACCTATTGGAAAATCATCATTATGACATTGGCGATCACCTGGCTTATTACCAAGCCTGCTCAGTTAGCACAAATGTCGAAAGCAATAATTTTCGCCGGATTGTTGATTGGTTTAGTCGCATTACAAAACGCAGCGAATGGCATTGATTTAGTGGAAGGGACACGCGTATCGATTGGACGCTCCATAGGTTCAGTACTCGGCGATCCGAACGACTTGGCGCTGGTGTTAATGTTTCCTCTCGCCTTTACCGTTAGTCAGTTAATAGAGAAACGTTCACCTAAGCATCTCCGGCTCTTCGCACTTGTTACCTGTTTGGTGTTGTTTTTTGCGATTATTGAGACACAAAGCCGCGGGGGCTTGTTAGGCTCTCTATCGGTATTTGCGTACTTTGCCTTTAAGCATATCAAAAGCAAAACGTTAGTTTTAGTACTAGGCGCCGTCGCAGCCATCGTACTCTACGCATTTGCTGGTATCTCAGGGCGAGAATCGGGTGGCGCAGCCGAGGATGGTATAGATGCCTCTGCGATGGGGCGACTTTACGCGTGGGAAGCCGCATTTAAAATGGCTCTCCACCATCCGTTAACTGGGGTTGGGCTTGATAATTTCTACTTCAATTACTATTTCTATAGCCCGCACTGGGATGGTATCAATCACGCCGTACACAGTACTTGGTTTGGCGTATTAGCAGAAACGGGGTTTGTTGGACTCGCCGTGTTCATTACATTGATTGTGTCATTGATTCGAACCTCTTTGCATTCTATTTCACTACTGACGCCAACATCGGATTACACCCTCTCTGTTGGAGCAAACGCAGTCTTAAGTGGGCTTATCGGGACCATCGTATCAGGCACTTTCCTCACTCAAGGTTTCACTTGGCCAATTTACATTCTGGCAGCATTAACGGTTGTCGTTAGCCGAATCGTTCAAAGTGATTGTCAAAATGAGAAACCCTAATTTCAAATACCAACAGAAAGTCCAATTGCCTGTTTTATAAGAAGTAAATCCTTGGCACGTATTGTGATTACTCTCTAGATTAGTAATCAAATAACGAAGACTCAAGGAGAGCCACATGACAGATATCGTAGTATTTGGAGAAGATTTTGGCGGGCTACCCTCCTCCACTCAACACATTGTCAAACGACTAGCAACGAGCCACCGCATCCTTTGGGTTAACTCAATTGGTCTGCGTCAACCTAGGCTGATCGCTAAAGACATGCAACGTGCGTTAAACAAGCTCGCTCGTGTGTTTAATAACGCTGGATCGCATAAGCCAACGTTAGAGTCTGAAATAAACCCAAATATTCACACCATTAACCTACTCACTATTCCTGCTCCAAGTTCTGCGCTGGCAAGAAAAGTAGCGGCTAAGATGATGAAATACCAGCTCAATAAAAAATTACACGCTCTTGGTTTTGATAAGCCTATATTTTGGACATCGCTCCCGACGGCCGCAGATGTTTGTGCGGAAATGAATTCACGTGGGCTAATTTACTATTGTGGCGATGACTTTAGCGCTTTAGCTGGTGTTGACCACGACACGGTTGCCAAGCATGAACGTACACTGGTTAACGCGGCTGATGTGATTTTTACAGCAAGTGACAAACTCGCCACTCAATTTCCATCTGGTAAAACCGTCACTTTGCCTCACGGTGTCGACTTTAGTCTATTTTCTGAGCCAGCACCTAAGGCTGAAGATTTTCCTAATAATGGTCGCAAAGTGCTGGGCTTTTATGGCAGTTTGTCTGAATGGTTAGACTACGACTTAATTGCCCAAGTCGCAGACCAAGCGCCTGACTGGGATCTCGTGTTCATCGGCCCCAACGAGTTCAGTGATAATCCACTTCCACAAAGAAGCAACATATACTACCTGGGCCCGAGAGCGCATCACACTCTGCCACGTTACTCTCAACACTGGGATGCCAGTTGGTTGCCCTTTGTTGATAACGCTCAAATCAAGGCATGTAATCCGCTTAAACTTCTTGAGTACTTGGCAACAGGAACCCCTGTTATCAGCACACCCTTTCCCGCATTAATGCCCTACAAACATATGCTCCATGTGGTTCAAGATGTCGAAGACGTGCGTGCCAGTCTCGATCACCTCCTACCGCCACCGACAGATTCAAAGTCATTTGTTCAACAGCAAAGCTGGGAAGCAAGAGCCAACCAAGTTGATAAATTAGTGAGGGCGCTATGAACGATTTAAGAGAAAACCTCAGTGTACTGTTACATGGAGCTTGGAGACGTCGCTACATGATCGTTATTCCTATGCTTGTATTGCCTGTGCTGGGTTTCATCGTAAGTAAACTGGTTCCGACGACTTATGTCGCTCATACGAGTATGCTTATCCAAGAGACAGCGAAAATGAACCCATTCCTTCAAGATCTTGCCGTCTCAACCATGCTGAAAGATCGATTGAGCGCACTCAGTACCTTGCTAAAAAGCCGACATGTTTTGTACTCAGTTGCCAAAGAACAAGCGCTGATTAGTGACGAAATGAGTGCCAAAGAGCAAGAGTTCATCATTAAAGATCTCGCGTCGCGTTTGTCTGTTCAGCAGCTTGGTAAGGACTTCATTCAAATCCAACTACGAAGTGGCAAACCGAATGGTATGGAGTCGATGTTACTCTCCGTCAGCGAACATTTTGTCGAACAGCTTTTAGCTCCTGAACGATCTTCAATTAAAGATTCAAGTCACTTTTTAACCATCCATATTAATAAACGCAGAGAAGAGTTGGATAAAGCAGAGCAAGCGTTCGCGGAATACAAGAATACTTACTCTCACGCGACGCCTGAAATGCAAGCACAAAGCCTGACTCGTCTGGCAAGCCTTAAACAAACCTTGGCAGAAAAAGAAGCGGAGCTTGCTGGTGTTACCCGAAGCCTAGGTAGTTTGGACCAACAGCTTTCTAAAACCAACCCGGTTATCGGTAAGCTTGAAGAACAAATCATCGACATTCGTAGTGAGCTCACTTTGCTTCGCGCCAAGTACACTGAGGCGCATAGCATGGTTCAAGGCAAGCTACGAGAGTTAAACCGCTTGGAGCAAGAGCGCTCAGTACTATTGAACTCTAAACAACCGGAATTAAACAGCGCCCAACTTTGGGATATCGCAAGCAATACCACCGTAAACAGTCTTGGAGAAGCTCAGCCTCTTCTGGTCTCTCAGCTTCACCAACTGCAAATTATGCGCGGACGCTTTGAAGCCCTCACAGAAGAAACAAATAGCTTACGAACAATGATTCAAGAGTTAGAAAGTAATGCGCATCGATTTGGTAGCACAGCAACAGAAATCAACCGCCTAGCTCGTGATGTCGCGGTAAAAAGAGAAATGTATGATGACCTTGTGGAGCGTTATGAAATGGCTCAATTAACTGGTTCACTTGGCGTATTTGAAGAGAATAAACGCGTGAAAATCATTGATGAACCTTTCACACCAACCATTCCGTCTAACTTACCTAGTTTTGTGTTTGTTATTTTAGGGTTTATCGGTGGCGCGGGTTTGGGCATTGGATTAGCGACGATACTTGAGTTAGCAGATAACTCTATCCGCTCTAAAAGAGCATTAGAAAAGCATCTTGGCGTTCCTGTGATCACCACCCTACCTAAAGTGGTATACGGAAGCTAACAGCCGTTAACACTCCATGACAAGCACTCGTTCAGCGAGTGCTTTTCTTTTTGTGCTTATTCTAACTCCGCATAAGGTTTCCACTAATATGAATCTCAAATTGAGAATAAACATCGAACTTCATATGTGTCGCCATTAACTTAATGTTTTTAAACACTTAATTTATTGGCACGCAGTCTGCAATTCCTGAATAAACAAAGAACTCAACGAGGGTTTGAGAATGGAATTCAGACAAAAGCAAAATAGCACTCAACGCAATAAAAAAGTGATATTACACGTCGTGCAGCACTTAGCTCCTGGCGGTTTGGAAACGCTCGTATTAGAGATGCTTCGTTTTGCGCAACCGAATCATTCCGTGTTTGTCGTAAGTTTAGAGGGAAGCAAAGCGCAAGCACTGCAATGCTGGTCAAAACTCTCGGCCTACCAAGGCCAACTGCACTTTCTCAATAAGAAACCTGGATTCAGCGGGACAACCATCAGTACGCTGACTTCCATGCTCAAAGGACTTAAGCCTGATGTGGTCCACACTCACCATATCGGTCCACTCTTATATGGTGGGATTGCGGCACGCTTAGCGCAGGTGCCAGTAATTATCCATACTGAGCACGACGCCTGGCATCTGAATAACAGAAAGTCAGCTCGACTGCAGTCCCTACTGCTAAAAATGATTCGTCCACATGTGGTTGCCGATGCGAACTTTGTAGCCGAACAAATCCAGACAAAACTGAATTACCGCAAAGTCTGCACCATTCACAATGGAATCGATTGCCAGAAATTTCAAAGCGGTAATCAAGCAACCAAGAGAAACTTGTTTGGGCTTCCAGCCAACAAAACCGTGATTGGAGTGGCTGGACGTTTAGAAGCAGTTAAAGGCCATAAAGTGCTTATCGAAGCCTTCTCTCATCTTACGCCAAACACACACCTAGCCATTGCTGGAGATGGTTCTCAGAGAGCTCAATTGGAAGCACAAGTTAGAACGTTAAAACTTGAGGATCGCGTTACCTTTTTAGGCTTGGTCGATGATATGCCCAGCTTTTACCAAAGCCTCGATTTATTTTGTTTACCGTCGCTTCAAGAGGGTTTCCCCCTCTCAACACTAGAAGCTCAAGCATGTGACATTCCTTGTGTCGCAACCGATGTTGGTGGCGTGAAAGAGACGCTCTGCCCGATTAACAGCACATTGGTTGAAGCCAACCGAGTGTTCTCTTTGGCGGAAGCTTTGTCGCATCAATTGAAATCAACCCATGGTTCTCCTCGAACTTTTATTCTCAAACATTTTGATATCAAAGACATGGTGAGTAGCTACTCACGTTTGGCCAAGGAGGCTAGCTATGAATGATTTACTTTGGATTACAGGTTTTGGTTTATCCGCATTTTTGATTGTCTATCATCATGTTGGTTATCCATTGCTACTTAAATGGCTTCCTTTAAAACAGCAAAAAACCACAGCACCATTTGTAGAGCGAGCTTACAAAGCCTCTCAAACAGACAGTCAGTTACCATCTATTACTGTCATCGTGCCCGCCTACAATGAAGAACAGTGGATAGCAGAAAAGATCCGCAACCTTGCGAGCTTAGATTACCCAAGAGATAAATTGAAAGTGGTGATCGCATGTGATGGCTGCACAGATAACACAGCCGAGATTGCTCAAGCGACGATTCAAGAAGCAATCTGCTCAGATACACTGTTCATCATTAATGACCACCAAGTCAATCGCGGTAAAGTTGCCCTACTCAACGAAGAAATGCGTCATGTTAACTCGGACATTACCGCACTGAGTGATACATCGGCATTGATTTCTTGCGATTCTCTGTTGCTAGCTAGTCAGCATTATCAAAATGAGAAGGTTGGAGTGGTTAACGCGACATATCAAATAATGAGTACCGATAACCAAGGTGAAGCAGCGTACTGGCAATACCAGTCTCGAGTGAAGCACCAAGAATCCTTGCTAGGTTCAACGATTGGCTCTCACGGTGCGTTTTATACATTCAGAACCCACCTATTTGAACCACTTGAAGTCAGCACCATCAATGACGATTTTATTCTCCCTATGAGAATCGTTTTGCGAGGCTATAACGCTATCTACGAACCTAACATGCTGGCTCTTGAACTCGAACAAAGCTCAGACGACGCAGACTTCAAGCGACGCCTAAGAATTTCAGCGGGTAACATGCAGCAGCTCATGCAATTAAAGAAATTACTGCTACCTCGCTATCGTGGCACTGCCTTTGCATTTCTATCGGGAAAGGTTCTGCGCTTAGCAACACCCTATTTGATGATTGTTTGCTTGGTTTGTTCACTACTACTGGCACACAACCCGCTGTTTCAAATAATGCTGCTCGCTCAAGCCTGTGTTTATGGTATCGCACTTGTCACTTACTTGGCGCCTGCACTTAACACAGTCAAGCCTTTTAAACTGATTAGCTACATCGTCATTGGTCATCTCGCCAATTTCATCGGCGGTATGAAGTATTTGCTAGGAATGGAAAATGGACGTTGGAAACGCGTCAACCAATAAGGAAAGCATCATGAAAAACTCACGCTACGATTCAAATGTATGCCACGCGAAAAGAACGTTTGATGTACTGGTTGCAATGTTTATTTTGCTCGTCACTGCACCACTATTCCCATTTATCGCGCTAGCTATAAAAATCACATCAAAAGGCCCAGTGATCTATCGTCAACTGCGTGTTGGGCGCTGTACACCAGAAAAAATGGATCTTTTTCAAATCATGAAGTTTCGCACCATGTATATTGATGCGGAGCAACGCTCCGGTGCAGTTTGGGCAACCGAAAATGATCCTCGAATCACACCAGTAGGACGTTTTTTACGTAAGACGCGTTTAGATGAGTTACCACAGCTGTTTAATGTGTTGAGAGGTGAAATGTCCATGATCGGGCCACGTCCAGAGCGCCCTGCTTTCTACCAAAAGTTGGAAGATGAAATCCCTTATTTTGTTGAACGCACATATGGCGTATTACCAGGAATTACAGGCCTAGCGCAAGTTAACCAAGGCTATGATGCATGCATTGAAGATGTAAGACGTAAAGTTGGTTTTGACCACAGTTACGCACTAAGCTTAGGTTCGTTCTACTCTTGGATTTCAATGGACCTTTCAATCATGAGTAAAACATTCGTTGTAATGATTGATGGACGAGGCCAGTAGTTTCTCGATTCTGGTAACGATCACTCTTGCCACTGGCGTCGCATCTTTTCGATGGTCGCTGGTGGCACATCATGAATGCTTTGATACGCGCCGCGACACACTTTAACTTCCACCTCAATGCGCTTCTTCACGCAGTAGTCCAAGTAACGCTTCATCTCCCAGTGCCGAACAAACGTATTACTCACAATCACGACTTTCCCTTTGTTCAACCACTTTCGAGTTTGCTGAAAACACCATTCATGCGCTTGGGGTAACTCAGTTGGGTTAAAGTGATAATCACCTTCATCATTTTCAAAATACATGTCAGCTTCAAAATGCTTAGCACCAAGCTCTATCGCCAATTGCTTTGCTAAGGTTGTTTTACCTGAACCTGGAAGTCCACGAATAAGAATGAGTTTAGCCAGTGACATAATGCTGTTAAATGAGGTGGGAATAAGCCCAAACTGTAACGGAATTATTGAAAAAGAAAAGTAGAAATAAAAAATGCCGAGCGCATTAGGCTCGGCATTTAAATTCAATAGTGGATAGTGTTTATTTGTAAGCTGACAGTTCGGTTCTTAACCCTTTAACCAAGCTTACACACATCAACAACAGAACAAAGGTAAACGGTAATCCCGTTGCAACCACACCGGACTGCAATGCTTGCAAGGCTTCTTTACCACCAACCCAAAGCATAACAGCTGCAATTGCACCTTCAATACAAGCCCAGAAAATACGCTGTGGAATTGGTGCATCAATCTTACCACCCGCAGTGATACTATCGATAACCAGTGAGCCAGAGTCTGATGATGTAATAAAGAACACCAGAATCAGCACGATAGAAAGCATTGAAATCACTGAGCTATACGGAAGCGCATCGTAAACATGGAACAGAGTCAGTGAAATATCAGTTAGACCATTTGCACCTAGCTCACCAACTTTATTCACCACTTGG
The DNA here is from genome assembly GCF_054064075.1 of Vibrio sp. JZG10. Classification (NCBI taxonomy): domain Bacteria; kingdom Pseudomonadati; phylum Pseudomonadota; class Gammaproteobacteria; order Vibrionales; family Vibrionaceae; genus Vibrio; species Vibrio sp. JZG10. Next base: position 158,933 of record NZ_JBSUGE010000012.1, on the reverse strand, counting down.
TCAAGCGCGATACCACCGAATACAGACATCCAAATCAAGGTAACGACAGTAGGAATAACGATCACTGCGAACAGGAATTCTCGAACCGTACGACCTTTAGACACACGCGCGATAAACATACCAACAAACGGTGACCAAGATACCCACCAAGCCCAGTAGAATACCGTCCAGCCGTGCATCCAAGTTTCATCTTCACGACCGTGGGGGTTGCTCAACGGAATAATATTTTCAATGTAAGCCATTGTTGTGTCGCGTAGCGAACCCCACGCCGTATCAAACGTGATAAAGGTAATGAAAATAAGCAGGGCAAACGCAACCACCATATTGACGTTACTCAGTAGCTTAACACCACCATCAATACCACGAATTACTGATAGCACCGCGATAAAGGTAACAAAGGTGATCACAATCATTTGTGTACCAATGCCGCCTTCTAGACCAAAGACATGGTTAATACCACTGGTCGCCTGCTGAGCACCGAGACCCAGCGACGTTGCAAGACCAAACAGCGTGGATAAAACGGCAAGAATGTCGATAACATGCCCTAACCAACCCCATGCTCGGTCACCAAAAATTGGATAAAACGCCGCGCGCAATGAAAGCGGTAAACCTTTGTTAAAAGCAAAAAACGCAAGTGCTAGTGCAACGAGTGCGTAAATACTCCAACCATGCACACCCCAGTGGAACATGGTGGCACCCATCGCGAGAGATTTCGCTTCTTCTGTGTATGGCACTGCGTTCAGTGGCATTCCCCACCAATCAGTGAAGTACGCGGTCGGCTCCGCCACACTCCAGAACAGAAGGCCAATACCCATACCAGCAGCAAAGAGCATCGACAACCAAGAAACGGTTGAGTGATCCGGCGTTGCTTCTTTGCCACCTAAGCGGATTTTACCCAGCGGAGAAAAAAGAAGAGCAACAGCGAATAATAAGAAGAAGTTTGTCGACCACATAAAGAACGCATCAAACTGTTCGATAATTCCGTTTTTCAGACCGTTTAATACATCACGAGCAGTGGTTGGCTCAACAAGAAGAAGTGAAATTAGACAGAAAACAACGAGACCCGCACTGATGCCAAAAACGGGGTTATGTATGTCGAATCCCCACTTTTGAACGTTGTCCTGTCCAACCTGATAGTCTGTTGTGTCGATACTATATTTTTTAAATGCATTATCCATAAATACAAATTTAACGTGAATTTGAAACGCCCCTCAGGTGAGAAGAACTCCAATACCGCCCTCCATTAATTTGAACTCTAAAGTTTTAAAGCGGGGCGAAGTTTAGCAGTAATCACATATTTTTGCAAAAAATCGCCATTTATTGCATTTTTGGCTCAGTTAAAGGCAGATGAGAACAAAGTAATATCAACACAAAAATTATGAGGTCTAACGATTGATTTTATCGTAATTTGATCGTTCGAAAAGCACTGGAAATACTTGCGCTCTGTGGCTTTATCATTGATGGGCGCGTAAATTGAGATAAGTAACACTGACTTGGTTTCAAAGATAGCGATGAAACCAAGTCAGTAAAGTTTTCATAGAGACTGATTATTATAGGAAATGGAAGGTAATATTCCCCGTCACACTGCTCACGGTGTCACTATCGCTGTCAATATCCACGCCAAACGCTTGATAGCTTGCCCCAATAGAAACATTATCGAGCAAGAAGTATTCGGCACCGACACCATACATGTAGGAGACACCATCATCTTTATCTAGATTTCTCAGTCCGCCGTCATAATCAACATTGAATGCATTGATGCCACCTTTGGCATAGACATGAAGCGGCCCAAAGTCGATGCTTGGTTTCGCTGCTAAATAGAATGAATCAAAATCAGCACTACCCCTGCTGCCACTCAGTGATAAATCCACCTTGCCGTGATTAAAGTAACCTGCTTCAATGCCAATGAATGGCAAAATACCAGTACCTACATGAATACCGTAGGTTGTATCGTTTTCGCTATCAATATCAGATTGACCAATTTGACCGCCAGCGTAAATCCATGAGTCAGCCATTGCTGATGTTGAGCACAACGTTAGAGCTAATAACGAGAGTGTTTTTTTCATACTATCCCTTCCTGAGCGATTCCTAAGCGAAACATTACGCAAATATGCGCATTTAATCGCCACTATATATTGGAAAGCATGAGCATTTTAAGATCCAAAAGTGAATAATTTATGTTCAACTTTTGTTTTGTGACTTCCAGACAAAAAAACACCGACATAAAATCGGTGTTTTTCATATGGGTGTTAGAAAGCTAGACGCTTATAGGAAATGCAGTGTTGCGTTAACAGAGAACGTGCCGATATCGTCTTTACCCGCCGTGTAGTTCATGTAGCTAGCACCAACAGACATCGGACCAAAAATGAAGTACTCAGCACCTACACCGTACATTAGATCCAAATCGTCATCGTCTTTGCCGCCTTTCACTTCTTTGTCCCACTGGTGGAAGCCACCTTTTGCATATACATGCAGTGGACCAAAGTCGATGCTTGGCTTAAGTGCTGCGTAGTAAGACGTTAGCTTAGTGTCTTGACCATTTACGTTAAATTCACCGTGTTGCGTCACACCAGCTTCAATACCAATGATAGGTAGAATGCCTGTACCAACGTGAACAGAGTATGATGTATCCGTCTCACCTTTGTAGTCAGACTGACCTACTGTTGCACCACCGTAAATCCAAGAATCTGCCATTGCCGCAGAAGATGCGCCAAGTAGCGCCACTGCTAATAGAGTTTTTTTCATCATCTACCTTTACTCTTTATTATTCCCACGTCTGCATAACTCAGTCGTTGGTACTACAAATAAAGGGAGGCGAACCATTGCCTCCCAGAACTAAAAAATAACGCTTATTGAGTTACTAGCAATTAGTGTACCAGTAATCTCATACGCGAGAATTACAAATCTGACGCTATTTTACTGGTTGATTAGCAAGCATCAATCGCGTTTTTGACTCGTTTATCAGAAACAGGATAAGGAGTGCCTAATTGTTGAGCAAAGTAACTCACGCGAAGCTCTTCAATCATCCAACGCACTTCCTTTACGTTTTCAGGAATGGCCACACCTTTCGGGATCTTGTTCAGCAACTCTTTATAGTCTTGAGTCACAGATTCAATCTTCAGCATATGTAAACGATCTTTGTTTGGATCGATTGGCAACTTCTCCATACGACGCTCTATCGCACGCATGTAGCGAAGAATATCCGGCAAGCGTTTCCAGCCACATTCCGTCGCAAAGCCTTTGAAGATCAAGCCTTCAATTTGTGCTTTGATATCCGACAGAGCAAACGCCATAGTGAAGTCGATTTTGCCTTTTAGCTTCTTATTGATGCTGAACGCCGTTGTCAGAATAGTCTCAACCTGTTTCGCGATCTCTACGACGGTATCACCCAGTTCAGCACGAACGTGTTCTTTCAACGCCTCGAACTTCTCAGGCTCCCAAACTAAGCCACCCTGCTCTTCAATAAGCTTATCGACACCACAGGCGATACAGTCATCAATCAGATCAAGCACTTTGCCGTAAGGGTTAAAATACAAACCCAACTTCGATTTGTTCGGTAAGTTAGCGTGCAGATATTTAATTGGAGACGGCACATTCAACAAAATCAAACGACGCTGACCAGCACGCATTGCCGTTATCTGCTCGTACTCCGTTTCGTAGAGTTTGATTTCAACGCTGTCTTTGCTATCAACAAGTGCAGGATACGCTTTTACATCGTAGCCACCACGTTTTTGTTGATACACTTTCGGCAATTCACCGAAGCTCCACGTATGCAGACCTTGCTGTTCAATATCGTCATCCGCCACTTTAGAAAGCGTTTCTTGAACTTTGTCTTTCAAGCTCTCTTTCAATTCGTGAAGGTCTTTATGTTCCTTCAGTTTGCGATTTCGATGATCAACCGCGCGGAACGTCACTTTCAAGTGCTCAGGCACCTGTTCCAAGTTCCAGTCTTCACGCAATACTTCTACACCCGTCATGCGGCGCAGTTCTTTCTCTAGCGAGTCTAGCAACGGCGCTTCCATTGGCTTGACGCGTGCCAAGAATGCATCGGCATAGTTTGGCGCAGGCACAAAGTTCTTACGAATCGTCTTCGGCAGCGATTTAATCAAGCTAACCACAAGCTCATGACGTAAACCTGGGATCTGCCAGTCAAAGCCCGCTGGCTCAACTTGGTTTAAAATCGGCAACGGCAAATGCACTGTGACACCGTCACTATCATCGCCCGGTTCAAATTGGTAACTCAACTTGAGCTTCAAACCATTTTGATGCCAGAAGTTCGGGTAATCCAAATCGGTCACATGGCTAGCATCACCCTTGAACAGCATCTCTTTTTCAAAGTTCAGCAGTTCAGGATCTTCTTTCGATGCTTTTTTCCACCACGTATCGAAATGTTTACCAGACACCACTTCGGTACCAACACGTTGGTCATAGAAATCAAACAGCTCATCATCATCCACCAAGATGTCACGACGACGAGATTTGTGTTCAAGCTCTTCCACTTCTTGCAGAAGCTTACGGTTTTGTTTAAAGAACGCGTGTTTGGTTTCCCACTCACCTTCAACCAATGCACTACGAATAAAGATTTCGCGGCTAACGGTCGGATCGATACTGCCGTAGTTCACCAAACGTTTCGGTACGATTGGTACGCCGTAAAGCATGACTTTTTCGTGCGCCATCACCGCCGCGCGTTTCTTCGACCAATGCGGTTCGCTGTAACTGCGCTTGATAAGGTGTTTGGCTAATGGCTCAATCCACTCCGGCTGAATCTTGGCAATGATGCGACCCCAAAGTTTTGAGGTTTCCACCAGCTCGGCCGACATTATCCACTTAGGTTGTTTCTTAAATAGACCCGATGCAGGGAAGATATGGAAACGAGCGTTGCGCGCGCCTTGATATTCATTCTTTTCTTGGTCTTTCATACCGATGTGCGACAACAAACCAACCAAGATCGCACTGTGTACACCATGGTAAGAAGCAGGCTCATCGTTAAGTTTGAATTCCATCTCACGCATCGACTGATGAATTTGGAAGTAAACGTCTTGCCACTCGCGAACGCGCAAGTAGTTCAAATAATCTTGCTTACACTGCTTGCGGAACTGGTTACTAGACAACGCTTTTTGCTGCTTTTGGATGTATTCCCACAAATTTACAAACGTCAGGAAGTCCGACTCTTCATGGAAGAAACGACGGTGCTTATCATCTGATGATTGTTGTTTGTCTGAAGGACGCTCGCGTGGATCTTGAATCGACAAGGCCGCTGCAATGATCATCACTTCTTTAAGCGCACCATATTTTGGCGCTTCCAAAACCATACGCGCCAAGCGTGGGTCGATTGGCAAACGAGCTAATTGGCGACCGATGGAAGTCAGGCGTTTTTTCGGGTCTTTTACCTCAGAATTAATCGCGCCAAGCTCTTCCAGCAAACGAACACCATCTTGGATGTTACGTTTGTCCGGCGCTTCCACAAATGGGAAGGCTTGAATGTCGCCCAAGCCAAGTGCGGTCATCTGTAAGATAACCGATGCTAGGTTGGTACGCAGGATCTCGGGATCGGTAAACTCTGGGCGCGACTCAAAATCTTCCTCTGAGTACAGACGGATACAGATACCCTCTTCCACACGACCACAACGACCTTTACGTTGGTTCGCACTCGCCTGAGAAACCGGCTCGATTGGAAGACGCTGAACCTTAGTTCGGTAACTGTAGCGGCTAATGCGCGCCGTGCCCGGGTCGATAACATACTTGATGCCCGGAACGGTTAGCGAGGTTTCTGCCACGTTGGTTGCCAGTACAATTCGGCGACCAGCATGAGGTTGGAAAATCTTGTTCTGCTCGCCCGCCGACAAACGCGCGTAAAGCGGCACAATTTCGGTGCTCTTCAGATTGCGTTTAGACAGTGCATCTGCGGTATCACGAATTTCACGCTCACCGTTCATGAAGATCAGGATGTCACCTAAACCTTCATCGCACAATTCGTCGACCGCTTCGAAGATGCCTTCAAGTTGGTCACGATCATTGTCGTCATCACCGCTTAGTGGGCGGTAACGCGTTTCTACTGGGTAAGTACGACCCGATACTTCAATGATTGGTGCATTGTTGAAGTGTTTTGAAAAACGCTCTGGGTCGATGGTTGCCGACGTGATGATCACTTTCAAATCAGGACGGCGTGGTAGCAACTCTTTCAAGTAACCCAAGATGAAATCGATGTTAAGGCTGCGCTCGTGCGCTTCATCGATAATAATGGTGTCGTATTGATTCAAGAAACGGTCATGCTGAATTTCAGCCAGCAAGATACCGTCCGTCATCAATTTGATTTGGGTATTTTCAGAGATCTGATCGTTGAATCGAACCTTGTAACCAACAAGCTCACCCAACTTAGTTTCCATCTCTTCGGCAATACGGTTCGCAACCGAACGCGCCGCAAGACGACGAGGCTGAGTATGGCCAATCAAACCGTACTTACCGCGACCAAGCTCAGCACAGATTTTTGGCAGCTGAGTGGTTTTACCAGAACCGGTTTCACCCGCGACGATAACCACTTGGTTTTCTTCAATCGCTTTAGCGATGTCGTCACGCTTTTGGCTGACGGGCAGAATTTCTGGGTATTCAATCGTTGGTTTGTAGTTGCTGCGTTGTTCCGCAACCATCATCGATTTAGCAATGTCGAGTGCAATTTCATCAAACACAGCATTACGTGCTGCATCTTTCTTAATTTTGCTCGCACCAGAAATGCGTTTACTTAAACGGAAGCGGTCACGCATCATGCACTGGCTTAACGCTTTGCGTAGAGACGCCGCGCTATTCACTTGAGCCTGAGGTGCTTTATCTTGTTTCGCTGTCGCCTTTTGCACACCATTTGACGGTGTCGCTTGCTCTTCAGCGGGATTCTTTTTTGGGGGCTGTGACGAAGTCAAAGCGTTTCCTATTCTTTTCATTACAAAAACTGCGCGGATTGTATCACACAAGATCTGCAACAAGATAACCGAAACCACATTCAAATTTTTCGAACATGTTCAGCGAATCCCTATACTTTTTAACCAACGTGCCTCGCTTATAATGGCTCCCATAGTCAAAAGCACTTATTTAAGGAATAACCATTATGTCTCGTGTACTAGCTCTAAAATCAAGCATCCTTGGCGATTACTCTCAATCAAACAAACTGGTTGAAGACTTCATCAAAAATGTAGACCAAGACAAGCTAACTGTTCGTGATTTGGCTGCCAACCCATTACCAGTTTTGGACTTCGCCGTTGCCACTGCACTTCGCGCAACGGAAGATCTTTCACAAGAACAACAAGAGGTTGTCGAACTGTCGGATACCCTTATTGAAGAAGTAAAAGCCGCAGACACTTTGGTTATTGCCGCACCAATGTATAACTTTACAATTCCAACTCAGCTTAAAAACTGGATTGATTTGATTGCTCGTGCTGGCGTGACATTCAAATACACTGAAAACGGCGTTCAAGGCCTGATCGAAGGTAAGAAAGCGATTGTCATCACGACTCGCGGTGGTATCCATAAAGATTCACCAACTGACAACGTCACACCATACCTGCGTACCGTGCTAGGTTTCGTTGGTATAACTGATGTGGAATTTGTTTATGCGGAAGCGCTAAACATGGGTGAAGATTTCGCTGCGAAAGGCATTTCTGAAGCGCAGAGCCAACTTGCAGCGATAGCGTAAATTGGCCTAAGTTCAAGAACAAGTAGAATACAAATAACAAGGGATTGGTTCGCGCCAATCCCTTGTCGATCAAAATACCCTAATCGTGTTTAGAAGTTATCTTATTTCTCCCAGAGCGATTCACTTTCTCTAAGTTGTGTAGCGCTTCGTGATAGAGCTTTTCCAAAGACTGCTCAGCTTCGTTTATCATATTCTCAATCATCGCATCAAACGCGACATCACTCGGAATTTCGAGATCGTCTCCAACGTCAACCTCAAGAGAATTGACGTACAACACTAACCATTCATCACTCTCTAAATGTCCTTCCCCGTGGACGACAAAAAAGCGCTTGGCAAATTCATCGTTGGTACAGTTTATCGCCTCAATTTGAATATTGAATGAGGAGTCGATACTCATGGTGCTCATGCCATCCGATTCATCAGATGCATCACAAACAGCCTTAACTTTGGCACGATACACGAAGGTTCGCGTTGAAAGCAGCATTGTATTATTCATCATTACTCATAATGGGCGATAAAGAAGTCAGTTGCAAATCCGACCTATATGCATCTTACGATGCTCTAAAACTCGAACTGGAAGTAAATGGTATTGTAGTTACTTCCGCCTTTAATGCGCCCAAACTGGGACGCACTTTCGAAAATTGCTGAGCGGTGATGCAATGAATAACCCACCCACATATTTTCCCAGTTTTTTTGGTTGAATAAGTCACCTATATTTACATCAAACGAGAAGTCTAAGTAGTTCAGTAGCTTACTTGGTGTATAACCCTTGTCTTCCATTTCGGTTCCTTCGATGTAGGTAATGTTGTCGACGTATGACATACCTTCCGCAACACCAAATCGCCAAGTCGTTGGCCAATTAACGGTATAATAAGCCTTAATCGCCATCACGTATTCTGTGCTCGCGGACTGAACACTGGACGACCAGTGATGAACCAAACCTGGCGTTAAATAAATATCAAGAGGAAAACCAAACAACTCGTCCGTTAGCGGGTGCCCATAAAACAGTGAAGTAAGTTGATTGTTGTATGGGTCTTTTTCTCTCTCAAAGCTAAATATTTCACCAATATTTGAAGGCGTCGCCCAACCATGCGCGATACGTAGGTATGGTTTATTGCTCAGTGCTGATTTCGGAGCTTTGCCTTTATCGTTGAAAAAGCCAAAACCGACAAACACTTCACCTTGATATCGGTCTTCTACAAGCTGGCTGTTGTAGGCATTATCATCTAAGCGAGTGACACTCGTTTCCCCCAATAAATACAAGTTGGAAGTCACATGATAACGCGCTTTGATGCCGAGGTTGGCGTCAAGTCCTGCTCCAATTCTTTCCCCAGTAACATCTTTAAACGCATAATATTCACTGTTGAAGTCAGCGTCTTTGTATCGAATCGTGATAGATGGCTCTAACTCCCAATCACCAAACGCATAATTAGCGGCAAGGCGATAATTAGAGTGAAACTGGAGTTCATCGTCCGTCATTAATTCTAACTCTGCGCGCCAGTTGTCGTTAATGCTATAACGAACTTGACCACCGAAGTCGACTCTGTCCCCTTCATTGGCATTTTGTAGCGACATGGGAATATCAACAAATCTCAATCGCATAATCGCACTCGCGCGCCAGTCAGAATCACTCTCGTCATACAGAAAAACGCCGCCTTCAATGCCATTGATATACAAATGCTCGTTTTCAAAGAACATCATTGGTACAAATGTACTCACCGTCGAGTCATTATCGGCGGTATAAAACGGGATCGATGCAGTGCGATACATCGCTGCAATTCCCCACGTTTGCTCTTCTACACCATACGCAGAAGAAGCCATCGCAGCTAAAGGCAAAGTGAGTGTTGTTAGAATTAATCTCTTCATGAGTTCGAAAAATGTTGGTTGAGAAGCAGGCAAACATCAATGATTTGCCATTTAAAGCTTATGTTCTTCTGATGATAGCCGTTACAATGACAAATGTTGTCATCCTCGTGACAGTTTGAGTCCCAAGATTATATTAATATTGCACGCCTAGATGAGCTTGTTTGTGAATATTTTTACTATCGTAACAAGCTCTTAAAACTCTAGCTTAGTTCTAAATCAAACATAATGAAGTAAAAAGTGAAAGCATCAGAACTTATCTCTACCTTGAATCATTTACCCGCAGACACGGACCCAGACATTGTGATGGGAGAAGCATGGCTGCCTGAAAGGTTGATAGGGACTCAACTTGATGGTGACATGTTATTTTTGCACTTTGATAATGCTCCAGAAGATGGTCAGGGAGACGAAGAGGGACGCGGCTTCGTCGAGCACGAAATAGATCTAATCAGAACGCGACTTCAGCAGATTTTGGATGAAGACAGTGATAACGCGTCAAAAGCCGATGCTATGCTAGGTTTATTCCTTATGGGACATGAACTTAGCAGTTCCCAAGTTATCGAAATATTAGAAGAAGAAGCTGACACATAAGGAGCCGTTTTGCCAGCATTGATGAATACGACTGAAACATCTTCACTTCCTCTTATCGTTGCAGGTCCGATTTTGCGCAAAGTGACCGCAACTGAAATCAATATTTGGCTAGTCACCACCCAACGCTTGGAGGGTATGGTGCAAATTACGGATGAAAACGCCTCCGTCCTTCATCAAGCCCCCTTAAGTAAGCAAAAAGAACAGCTTCAAATCGGTCTCAATGCGTGGTGCTGTTTGTTGCAATTAAAGGGCGAGTTTCCGACCCATCAAACGTTACACTATCAAATACAAACGCAACACGGCTCCGTAACGGAACTGCTTCCTCATCTGACTTATGAACGAGATAACTGTCCAAATTTGGGCGTTGAGTTCCTAATCAGCGAAAAAGCAGATTATGTTCTGCATGGCTCGTGCCGGAATCCCCACCACTTCAGTAAAGATACATTGGTCGCTGCGGATCATAAAATCGCATCTCAAACCATCGAAGAAAGACCAGATATGCTCATCATGAGTGGTGACCAAATCTACGCAGACCATGTTGCAGGCCCTACTCTGGACGCCATCGAACAAGTCATTGTCCTACTCGGTTTACCGGGCGAAGAATTCGAGCAAGCGCCGATAAAAAATACCAATGCCCTCTACCAGCACTCAGCTTGTTATTATGGTCGGGACAAATTGTTGCCTCATTATGTGAATGATGGCAGTTTACTGAGTACGTTTTTCCCGCACAGAGGGACGCCAATATTCAGCGCCAAAGAGTGTGAAAACCATCTAATAAGCTTTGCCGAATGCTTTGCAATGTACTTATTGGTTTGGTCTCCGACCTTATGGAAGCTCATTCGGACAGATCGCTTATTAGAAAATGAGTTTACTGTCGGCGGAGCAACTCTCGAACCTAAATGGCAGCAGCAATGGCGCGAAGAAAAAGCTCAAATAGATAAATTCGTCTCAGGTCTAGATAAGGTTCAACGCTTACTTGCTCACATTCCAACCTACATGATCTTTGATGATCACGATGTCACCGACGATTGGAACCTTACCATAGGCTGGGAACAAGCCGCGTACAGCAACGCCTTTGCGAAACGTATTATCGGGAACAGCCTGATTGCCTACTGGCTCTGCCAAGGGTGGGGAAACGCGCCAGAAAAATTCAATGATGAGTTTATGAGTATCGCTCAACGCTTTTTCAACGAGCGTTCCTCACAAACTCAAGATGCATTTATTCAATATTTGTATCGCTTTGAGAATTGGCATTACACCATTCCGACGACGCCAAAAGTTGTCGTGCTAGATACGCGAACCAGACGCTGGCGTTCTGAGTCTAAAATGAACAAGCCCTCTGGGTTAATGGACTGGGAAGCAATGATTGAGTTCCACCAAGAACTTGTTCATCAAGATAAAGTTATCATTGTTTCTGCCGCGCCAATGTTCGGGGTGAAATTTATCGAAGCACTGCAGCGAGTAGTGACAATGCTTGGTAAACCGTTGATGGTCGACGCTGAAAACTGGATGGCGCACCCCGGAAGTGCGAATACGCTTATTAGTATTTTTACACATACTAAGACGCCGACCAATTTCGTTATTCTCTCTGGTGACGTGCACTACTCTTTTGCATACGACATTAAACTTCGCTACCGAAAAAATAGTCCGAATATCTATCAAATCACCTGTAGCGGGATTAAAAATCAGTTCCCAACCCAATTGCTCAATATTTGTGATGGTCTAGATAGGCTTCTATATAGCCCTCGTTCGCCTTTAAACTGGTTTACAAAACGTAAGCGTCTAAAGATCTACAAACGCGCACCAAGTACGCACAATTTTTATCGCTTAGTTAACCACAGCGCCATTGGTGAGCTGCGTCTTGATGACGAAGGAAAGCCGAGCCAAATTAGCATTCTAACGAGCGATGGTGAAGAGGTACATTTTCCACCAACTCGTGCCGAAGGCTAACTCTCGCTCCCAAAATGACTTGCCCTTTATTGAAGGCAAATCATTTTGACTGAACTTAAAAGTACGAGGGATTTGGGTAGATGAGCAAAGCTCTTGACTGTCAACGGCGTGCTAAATTTGATACCACACCTTGAGATCTACCGTATTTATAACCATGTTAACCAAATAAACAATAGCTCGGTGTTCAATATGTTTAACTCTCTTACCTCATTATTTAAACAGCTCATTGAAGGGTCTGATTTAAGCCAAACCAACACACTCTCTCCGAATATGGCTATCGCGTGCTTGCTGTGTGAAGTATCTGGCGCAGACCATAACGTCAATGATAAAGAACAAGAAACAAAGCGTTCATTATTGATGAAGCTCCTATCATTAAATGAAGAAGAATCAAACGCTTTGTTAGAGCAAGCGCAACAGAAAATAAAAGACTCCGCGTCTCTGTACGATTTTACTTCTCAACTGAGAGAATTGACTCAAGAAACACGCTACAACTTAATCAAAAGCATGTGGGAAGTGGCTTATGCCGATGGCGAAATTGATCCACTAGAAGATGCAGTGATCCGCAAAACAGCAGAACTACTCTACGTTGATCACAGTGAGTTCATTCGAGCAAAGTTGCAATCTCAGTAAGGCAACAAGGTAAACATGTAAGTCGCGCAAGCTATTTCAAGTCTACCGTGAAATGATGTCGAAGATGAGTTTTATAGCCATAAAAAAACGCGCATTACGCGCGTTTTTTCGATAAGCCAACGACATTGTTATTAAAATACTGGTCAAGATATGAATGTGTTTAACGAGCTCTACACTAAACAGATTCCATGACAAAACAACAATGGTTGAATGACGATTTGATTACAAGTTTGCCTATCTATATCGGACCATTAAAGCATAGTCAGAGCAAGCTTCGCTAAATTATACGCATCCACATAACCAGAATGTTGGCGCCCTTCCCAATCAATGCCTTTTGCTTCTTGAGCTGCTCGGTGACCAATACGCTTATCCTTAAGACGATTTTGAATGCGATAAAGCGTTGCTAAGTTGATGAACTCCGTAAATGGCGCTTCAATACCTTTTTGCTTACACTCTTCAAGCAGGATGAGGTCATCTCGGCCCCATGATGCATAAATCTTGTTTCGACCACCAAAGTTCTTAACCATGGATTTAAGCACTTCTTTTAATGGGCGTCCTTGTTTTTCAATTTTACGCGGCGTAATACCTGTTAGCTCGGCACAAAACAGCGAAACTTCATCATGTTCAGGTTTTACGTAGTATTGAGCTCGCTTGACTATCTCGCCTCTAGACAAATCTATTTCAGCCAACCCAACTTCGATAATTTCACCCGTGCTGCCGACACCATTTTCGTTCCAGCAACACATTTCTAAATCGAAGCATACAATACGGTTATGGTTCATAGTTTGTCTTGATTCCTAACATAAAATTTTAAAGCGTGGGATTCTACCGTAACACGGTGTAAAACTCGAATTTGCGCGCCCATTTAATCGCCAATCGACACATTATTACGACCGTTTTTTTTACTCAAATAAAGTTGATTATCCATTTTGTGATACAGGCTTTCAGGATCTTCATCTTTATGGACAGCCGCGCCGATACTTAACGTGCAAATGATTGAAGCATCGCCATAGTCAAAAGCCGTACTTGCCACGATGCTCCGCAACTTTTCCAGATAAGCTTCCAGTGCTTCTTTATCAATGACTTTAGAAATAATACAGAACTCATCACCACCAGCACGATAAAATCGGTCTCCAGGCTTTAGATTCGCACTGACTAGCTTAGTCACATGCTGCAATGCTTCATCTCCCCCTAAATGACCGTGCTTGTCATTGATAACTTTGAAGTGGTCGATATCAAAACCAACCAATGCGAAGCTAACACCTTTGTTTATCTGGCTAAGCAAATGATCGTTAAACGCTCGGCGATTGAATAACTGAGTTAGAGGGTCACGCTCAGCCATCCTTTTTAATTCGACGGTTTTAAGCTCTAACATGACCGCCAAGCGCTCTTTTTCTCGTGACTGTAAATTCACAATCCAACTAATCAAAAAGGCGATTACCAACCCGGCTAATGTCGTGCCCGCTAAAATAGAACGCTCCCAAGCAGAGACGGCATCAGAAAGTTTAAAATCAATCCGCCACTCACGATTGGGCAGCTGAATGGTACGGCTTATAACCGTTCCTCGAATGTTATCCCAGTTTGAACTTTGGAAGAGAACGGGGTCATCTGCTGCGTCAAAGCCTAAATCTTCTACGCGCACCGACATATCTAGCTCGGTCGCGGTTTTCGTGATCAAATCCTCAAAGTAAACCGTACTTCGAATCACCCCTGTCACTACACCTAATAAATTTTTATCCTGGAAGTCAAACACTGGATGGAACACTAGCAGCCCAGTTTTAGGAATGGACTTGTCATACCCATCTTGCAATAAGCGAACTTTATCCGAGACATTCGCTCGCCCATTTGTGGATATATCATCCAAGATGAGATCGAAGCGTTTACGTGAAAAATAGAAACCTAATAGAGAAAGGTTTTCTGGTGTTCTTGGATAAATATCCGATGCGATAAAAATTGGCTCTTTGTGTTCAAAAATGTATCCGTAGGTTTTAGGGCCATCTTTAGGAACGGTAAACGGTTGGAAATCAGGAAATGTTTGACGGGTCTTTAAAATATGCTCATCAAGGTCTTCGAATTCGACCTTTTGCATCCATTGAAGTCCAATTAGACTTCGCGAGCTATTGATTACTTGTTCCGCATACATTGGGAACGAAGACCAATAGGTGCGTTCAATCGAATGAAAAAAGTTTGCACCTGCACCAATGAACTTTAAATCATTTTCGACGTTCGCTTTCAGTGATTCTGCTTGTCGGTCAGCTAAAGTATCAAACGTCGTCTGCGTATACCGTTGCTGCATCGTATAAGCAGCACCGACCACACCAGCAGTGACACACAACGTCGCTGCAAAAGCTAGAATAGAGTCTGAATGTCGTTTGATAACGCTCTTGTGAGCGGTGCTTTGTGTCATATCGTAATTTTGATACTTCCGTAAGTTAAACTTCGGGATCTATTGAAATACTGCGTTAGCAACGCACAAACATCAAGCAACAACCTATGCTGGGCAGTCCGATCGTCGATTTTTCACGCTGTTCGTACGGTATAGTCACGAATTATTACAGCCTTAAGCCTTGAATATGCTACCATCCGTCATCATTTTAATGTCTAAACTTGGTGCAAGATCGCAAAGACCATCGTTTTAGTGAACACATATGAGCCAATACTGAGCACCAATAATCAATAGAAAGAGAAAAAACGTCATGAACATTGATTTGAACCTAATTCCTCAAACGTTCGATATGCTTCACGCTGGCCTAACCGCATCGAGCGTTTTGCTTCTTTTAGTCGCGGTCTCTCGCAAATCAAAAGTGGTTGAGAAAGTCGTAGAAAAACCGGTCGAGAAAATCGTCGAAGTTGAGAAGCCAGTTGAGAAGATCGTCGAAGTAGAAAAAGTCGTTGAAGTTGAGAAAGTCGTAGAAAAAGTGGTGGAAGTTGAATCGAAACTCGCAACAGCTTCTACTGATTCTGCAATGCAGCTACTTTCTATCATGCAACAAGAAGCTCGTCTGATTGACTTCCTACAAGAAGACCTAACGTCATTCTCTGATGAAGAAGTAGGCGCAGCAGCTCGCGTAATTCATACTGGTGGCCAGAAAGTATTGAACGATTACGTAACACTTGCGCACGTTCGCAACGAAGACGAAGAAACTCGTATTACGGTTGAAGAAGGCTTCAACCCACAAGAAATCCGCCTTACTGGCAACGTGACAGGTAGCGCGCCATTCCAAGGCACGTTAGTGCACAAAGGCTGGAAGGCAACATCGATGAACCTTCCTAAGCTGGCTGAAAACTACGATGCATCTGTGATTGCTCCAGCCGAGGTTGAGCTGTAATGGAACACATGAACCAAGAAAACCATTCTCAAGAAGCGTCTGTTGAAACACAACAGACGCCTAAATTCAGTGTCGGTATCGACTTAGGTACAACACACTGTGTAATGTCTTTTGTTGATACACATGACGAAGATGCTCGCGTTGAAGTTATGCCTATCCCGCAGCTGACTGCGCCGGGTACGGTAGAGACTCGTAGCCAATTAGGCTCTTTCCTATACCAACCACACGAACACGAAATGAACCCGCAATCACGTGTTCTTCCGTGGTCGAGCGAGCCAAAAGCTCTAGTTGGTGCAATTGCACGTAACCTAGGTTCAAAAACACCAATTCGTCTTGTTGCAAGTGCGAAATCTTGGCTTTGCCACGGTGGTGTAAACCGTCGTGACGCATTCCTACCAGCGGGTAGCCCAGAAGAAGTGGAAAAAGTATCCCCTCTTCGCGCAACCGAGCTATACCTTGAGCACTTAAAAGATGCTTGGAATCACGCAAACCCAAATCATAATCTTGCCGATCAAGACGTTACCATTACGGTTCCTGCTTCTTTCGATCCTGCTGCTCGTGATCTAACAGCCGAAGCAGCACGCAACGTTGGTTTTGTGCACCTAACGCTTCTAGAAGAGCCTCAAGCTGCGCTTTACAACTGGATTGATAACAGCAACGACAAATGGCGCGACGAAGTTGAAGTTGGCGACATTGTGCTTGTGGTCGATATCGGTGGTGGTACAACTGACCTTTCTTTGGTTGAAGTAACTGAAGACGACGGCAACCTAACTTTGAACCGTATCGCGGTAGGTGAACACATCCTACTTGGCGGTGACAACATGGACCTTGCACTTGCGTACCGCTTGAAGATGAAGCTAGCGCAAGAAGGCAAAGAGCTACAGCCGTGGCAAGTTCAGGCGATGACGCACGCATGTCGTGACGCGAAAGAAGCGCTATTGAACGACAGCGAGCTGCAGTCAGTGCCAATCGTGGTACCAAGCCGTGGTTCTAAACTGCTTGGCGCAACACTGAAAACAGAACTGACTCAAGAAGAAGTACAACAAACATTAGTTGACGGTTTCTTCCCTCAAGTTGCGATTACGGACCACCCTGTTCAACGTAACCGTGGTGCACTAACGCAAATGGGTCTGCCTTACGCACAAGATGCGGGTATTACTCGCCACATTGCAGCATTCTTGTCTAAGCAAGCACACGCGCAAAGCGGTGGTGAATCAGCGCAAGCTCAAGATTTCAACCCATTTGCAAACATGCCAGGTATGCCAGGGGCGGATGCAGCGCAATCGGCTGACTTCATCAAACCAACGGCAATCCTATTCAACGGTGGTGTGCTGAAATCGAAACTTCTAGCCAGTCGTCTAGAAGACACGATCAACGAATGGCTAATTGAAGCAGACGCAGAAATGGCGAAACGCCTAACAGGTGTGGATCTAGACCTTGCGGTTGCTAGCGGTGCGGCTTACTACGGCTCTGTCCGTCGTGGTCAAGGCGTTCGTATCCGCGGCGGTATTGCTTCGGCGTACTACGTGGGTATCGAAAGTGCGATGCCTGCGATTCCGGGCATGGCGCCTCCAATGGAAGCACTGTGTGTAGCACCATTTGGTATGGAAGAAGGCTCAAGCGTTGACGTACCAAGCCAAGAGTTTGGTTTGATCATCGGCCAGCCAGTTAACTTCCAATTCTTCGGCTCAACCGTTCGTCGTGACGACCTAGCAGGTACTCACCTTGACTACTGGGCACCAGAAGAGCTTGAAGAGCTACCAGAAATCCAAGTAACGCTGCCTGTATCTGAAGGTCGTCGTGAAGGTGAAGTGGTTCCAGTTACCCTAGCTTCTCGCGTAACAGAGCTTGGTACGCTTTACTTAGAAGCCATTGCCGCTGATAACGGGCAAAAATGGCATGTTGAGTTCGATGTGCGCGAAGACGCGAAAAGTGACTCAAACGAAGAACAATAATTAGAAGTCAAACGGCATCCAATCGGGTGCCGTTTTTAAATACACGAAGGTTTGGTTTTGTATGGCATCTCCTCGTTTCCTTGTTGGTATTGACCTCGGCACCACAAACACTGTGGTGGCCTACTGTGAAATCACCGACAACCTTGAACAATCCGAAGTATCCCTATTTGACATCGACCAACTGATTGGTCCGGGCGAAGTCGTTCGTAAACCACTTCTGCCCTCTTTCCGCTATCATCCAGCTGTAGGTCAAATCTCCCCTTCTGACCTCACTCTTCCTTGGGACAACGAACCTGTTGCTGGCGACATTAACAATGTCATCGTTGGTGAATGGGCTCGTGAATTAGGCGCGAAGGTGGAAGGACGTCAGGTATCCAGTGCAAAAAGCTGGCTATCGCACCAAGCGGTAGATCGTAGCTCAGACATTCTCCCTTGGGCTGGCGCGCAAGACGTAGATAAAGTCTCGCCCGTCATTGCCAGCGCAAGCTACCTCAACCACATTCGTCAAGCATGGAACTACCGTCATCCTAGCAACAAGCTAGAAGACCAAGATGTGGTTGTGACCGTTCCAGCATCGTTCGATGAAACCGCTCGTAAGCTCACGCTTGAAGCCGCTGAGTTGGCAGGTTTAAAGAAAATCGTCCTGCTCGAAGAGCCACAAGCCGTATGTTACGACTGGTACGCACGCCATCAGAAAACCGCAGCTGATGAACTCAAAGAGTTACCGCTGATTCTTGTGTGCGATGTGGGCGGTGGTACCACCGACTTGAGCTTGATTGAAGCAAGTTTCTCTTCTCAAGATGAGCTAGCCCTTGATCGTATTGGCGTTGGCGAACACTTGATGCTGGGTGGTGATAACCTCGACTTAGCATTAGCACACCTTGCAGAGAGCCGCTTCAATCAAAGTAAGAAACTCACTGCAGCAAGCCTGACTAAGCTGATTCAGCAAACGCGTAAAGCGAAAGAGAACCTGCTTTCAGCGAGCGCACCTGACGAAGTGAAGATCACCATGTTAGGTAGCGGCTCTAAGCTACTTGGGGGCACAAAGAGTATTGCTCTAAGCAAACAAGAAGTGCACCAAATCGCATTAGATGGCTTCTTCCCGCTTTCTGATTT
Organism: Vibrio sp. JZG10; assembly: GCF_054064075.1. NCBI lineage: Bacteria > Pseudomonadati > Pseudomonadota > Gammaproteobacteria > Vibrionales > Vibrionaceae > Vibrio > Vibrio sp. JZG10. The sequence goes on along the minus strand of NZ_JBSUGE010000012.1, from coordinate 139,815 downwards.
CAGTGACGTACCAGACAAACGTCGTAGCGCGGTTGTCGAGTTTGGCCTTCCATACGTTGCTGACCCAGCGGTGAGCAAGCACGTTGCCGAGTTCTTAACTCAGCACCAGCAAGTCGCTCGTGCCGCTCTTGGCATTGAAGACGATAAACAAAACGCGATTCCAGTTGGCGTGTTGTTGAACGGTGGCGTGTTTAACAGTGATCTGGTGACTGAACGTGTCACCGCCCTACTTTCTGACTGGCGCGGCGCACCAGTTACGGTATTAGATAACCCACATCCAGATTGGTCTGTTGCATTAGGTGCTGTAGCATTTGGTAAAGCGCGTCGTGGCGCACAGCTAAAAATTGGTGGTGGTGCAGCGCGTTCTTACTTCTTGCATCTTCAAGAAAAAAACAAAATGGGCAAAGCGCTCTGTTTGCTTGCAAAAGGTACAGAAGAAGGTCACGAGATCCGTTTAAGCGGTCGTCGTTTCTCGCTCACTCTTGGAGAGCCAGTCCGCTTTAACCTGCTGACTTCTACCCACGATACCTTAACCAATAACACCGCCATCCAAAATGGCGTGATGGTTGATGTTGACCCAGACTTGTTTGCTCCACTACCGCCTTATATCACCACCCTTGAAGGTGAAGGTGCCGAACTGCAAGCCAACCAGAAAGAACGTGTCGAAGTACAACTGGCGTGTCAGTTGACTGAAGTCGGCACACTTAAGATGGAATGTGTCAGCGCAGAAGACGACAACAAACGTTGGGAGCTGGAATTCGAAGTCCGTAACAAGCAAACCGACGACAGTGAACAAGTTAAGCTTCACCCTAAACTGAACGAATGTAAGGAGCTGATCGCTCGCCTATACAGCGGTAACAAAAAAAGCGCAGAAGGCAAAGAGATCAAAACCTTAGCCAAAGATCTTGAGAAGAAGCTCGGCAAACGTGACGAGTGGGATTTCACTACCCTACGTCAACTGTTTGATACCTTTGCACAAGGTCGTAAACGTCGCCGTCGTTCTGAACAGCACGAGAAAAACTGGCTTCGTTTGGCGGGCTTTGCACTGCGTCCGGGCTTTGGCGATCCAACAGACTCTTGGCGTATTGAGCAAGTTTGGGGACTGTATCAACAAAATATTCAGTTCAAAAACCATCAAGGCTGGACAGACTGGTGGGTATTCTGGCGACGTATCGCGGGCGGTCTAAGCCAAGAACAACAAGAAACCATTTTGGCAGACATCGCAAAATATCTGCATCCCGGCGCGATGAAAAACCCACAGTCCGCCAAAGCGGCACAAGACATGGGTTACGAATCCATGGTGCGTCTTTCAGCCTCTCTAGAGCATCTAGAAGTGGAAGATAAAGTTCTATTGGCAACGTGGTTCTTAAGTAAAGCGATCAACCAAAACCAGTTTGAACAAGCGCACTGGTGGGCGATGGGACGTTTGGCTTCTCGCACACCACTTTATGGCAGCCAGCACAACGTCATTCCTCGTGAACAAGCGGAACAATGGTTGCCTAAGCTATTAGAGCAGAATTGGCAGAAAGAGCCAATGATCGCTTTCGCAGCCGTGATGATTTGTCGTAAGACGGGCGACCGCCTATTCGATATCTCAGACGATTACCGTGAGCAGGTACTGGCTAAGTTGAAGCAAAGTAAGGTACCTGAATCTTGGGTATCGCTGGTTGAAGAAGTCAAAGAGCTATCGGAGAGTGAATCGAAGCGTATCTTCGGTGATGCTTTACCAAGCGGTTTAACGCTGGTTCATCATTAAATCCACTCTACACAAGAACACGAGTTAGACGTACAAAGCCCTTCCGACGAAGGGCTTTGTTGTATCGCATTCTTTTGGTTTTTATCGTGTACAACGCGCTAATTCATTTCTGTCGTAATCACTACATCGCGCGTTTCGTTATCCATATCGCTAATACCGACCACCGACACTTCTCTGTCCGATAGAGTCTCAATTAAGCTGTCTTCTAATCCGCCATCAGCCAGCCAAGTATAAAATTTATCCGCGATACGCTCCGAACCTTCCCCGACAAACGTTAATGTGACCTTCTTCATTTGTGACACTCCATCAATTTACGATTCAGCCACTTAAGCGTAGTATGTTTCGCAAATATCGACATAAACTAGGACTAACTTCTTTTATGAGTATCGAAAAATTTGACGCGATTTATCAACGTGCTGCTGAGCGAAAAGGCGGAGAAGATCAGCTTGAAGCGCTATTGTCTCACCCATTAAGTAAAGAGGAATTAGCAGCGATTCCCGATGACCGTTGGCTCGCCGCTTTTTCGATGAAAGTATTCCAAAGTGGAATTTCTTGGAGTGTGGTTCGCAACAAGTGGCCGAACTTCGAAGAGGTATTTTTCGGCTTTAAAATCGAGCCGCTATTGATGCTGTCTGATGAGCAATGGGAAACCAAAGCAACCGACAAACGCATCATTCGCCACCTCACCAAAGTCATGTCGATTCCGGCCAACGCTCGCATGATCCATGAAGCAAGAATCGAATATGGCTCGTTCAGTAACATGATTGCTGAATGGCCTCGGGAAAAGATCACGGATCTATGGGGCTACTTGAAGAAGCATGGTAGTCGTTTGGGTGGAAATACAGGCCCTTACACTTTACGCCAAATGGGCGTGGACACTTTTATTCTGTCTAACGATGTCGAAGCTTATTTACGCAACTGCAAGATCATTGAAGGCGGCAAAGACACGAAAAAGTCCTTGGACTCTGCTAATAAAGCCTTTATTCAGTGGCAGCAAGAAAGTGGAAGAAGCTTGACCGAAATCAGTCAAATTATCGCGTTTAGTACTGGTGACAATCGAATTTAAACAAGCACTTTGTAGCTCTGGGGGCGAAATTCCGGCCCCCTATAACGCATGATATTTGCGCGAATCACTCTACTTTAGCTCTTACTGATATTACTACTTTCTCGATTCCTCCAAAAAATCTCTCCTTAAAGTGGCAAAATCCCCATTCAAATCACAAAAAGTTATCATATCGACAAATTATTTTTCTTGTTCAATATTTTTATTTATCAAATATTTAATTACAAGTGCCCAGTTTTTAGGCACTAAATATTGATGACGCTCAATTGCATTGCGCTGACAAACTGACTAGGATACACGCCCTTCCTGAGTGAACTATCAGAAACTTGATCGAGGAATTTATTCAAATTTCTCAACACTTCGTGAGCACTCACAACAATTGCACTCACTTTATAGATTTAAGGATCAACAGATCCGTTAATACAAATTCGACAGCGCAATAGAGTGCTGACTAGAACAACCATGACGCGATGTCACATGAGTGACTATTTTCGTGGTTTTGTGCTGGAAGTTATTTATTACATCAAGGCTGGTTAAAAGGATGAGCCCCTTGAACGCATTTACTGGAGGACAAGAAATGCCAAAAGGTCTAATGCTGACTGACTTAGCCATCGCTGGCTTACTATTAATTGCAGCAAAAGTAATTCGTGTACATATGCCTTTACTACAACGCATGTACATTCCATCTGCTGTATTGGCTGGGTTATTTGGTCTTATTTTTGGCCCAGCTCTGCTTAACGTATTACCTTGGACAGATACCTTTACCGCAAACGCAAGCCTCTTAACTGCTGCACTTTTTTCTGCGTTGGGTTTAGCAACAGATGTCCCGTCACCAAAAGTGGTTGCTCAACGAGCAGGCTCATTGTGGGCGTTTAACCAAATTGCATCCGTGTCGCAATGGCTGTTTGCAGCAATGTTTGGTTTAGTACTTACCACCTTCTTTTGGCCTGACATTAATCCTGGGTTTGGCGTAACCATGTCCGCTGGATTCATGGGCGGACATGGTTCAGCATCTGTAGTCGGTGAAATCTTCACGGGACTTGGTTGGGAAGATGGCTTCACGCTCGGTTTAACGTTCGCCACAGTTGGGATCTTTATTTCAATCTCTGTGGGCATGTTAATGCTTCAGTTTGCGTTGAAAATGGGCTGGATTCGTAGCTTTACGACATTCGACAGCATGGACGAACACGAACGCAAAGGCTTAGTGAAACCTGACGATCAAGAACCTGTGATGAAAGATACGATGTCATCATTGTCAGTCGATTCTTTCGCGATTCACGCGGCGCTGGTTGTAGTGGTAACGGCTTTCTCTTATGTAGCAGCCAACTACTTATCTTCTTTCCACGATAAGGTACAAATTCCGACTTTCGTTACTGGCTTTCTAGGCGGTATGTTAGTTCGAATCATCGCTAAGCAAACCAAGGCATCTCATTACCTATGTGACGGCGCATTCAAACACGCAGCGGGTATTAGTACGGATTACCTGATCATCTTTGGTATTTCAGCTATTAAGATCACGGTTCTAGCGCAGTATTTAATGCCAATGGTAGTGCTCGCAATTGGTGGTATCGCGTTCACGCTATGGCTTATCTTTTGGGTTGCACCTCGCATCATGGGAGATGACTGGTTTGAGAAAGGCATTTTCTCTTGGGGATGGTTAACAGGTACAGTCGCTATGGGTATCGCGTTATTACGCATTGTCGACCCCAAAATGCGCAGTAAAGTGTTAGATGACTATGCTATCGCTTATGTTCCAGGCTCAATTACGGACATTTTCATCATCTCGCTTATGCCAATCGCAATGTATAACGGCATGCACTGGCAAGCGTTAGGTGTTGGTCTAACCTATATTGCCGTTGTCTTATTTATTTGGCGATTTGTGTTTAAGCGCAGCGGTCAAGCCGTCGCAAACGAGTCTTAATTGCTCATTTCGGGAGGTATTTTATCCTCCCGAATTTAACTCTCTCCCCTTATTCGATAGCCGCCTCCCACCAGCATGCAACAAATAAGCAACTTGTTTTGTATTTAAGATCTGCAAGCTTGGTCACTCCTTCCCATCCTTTTTTAATACTTGACCTGCGCATTTTTATATCAAAATAGCCGCCAAACTATTCATGACTCATGGAGAAAAGGCAGTGCATCGCTCTCAAGGATTTACCCTCATTGAACTCATTGTGTGCATCATTATCCTTGGTGTCGTTAGTGTTATTGCCCTTCCTAAATTTCTTGGTCTGCAAAAAGATGCCCGAGTGGCGGTTCTATATGGCGCGAGGGAAGCGCTCATGACTGCAAACAACTTTGTGTACACCAAAGCCGTTATTCAATCTCAAGAGACGGTAGATGGTGGCGAACAACATAACATTGATCTAGATAATGACGGCAATAACGACCTAATTGGTTACTTTGGATTTATTAAGAATGTCATTCCCGCAAAAGAGCTGGCAGGTTTCGACCCTCAACTCACTATCAATACTTGGTACGGGGTAGACAGCCCGGACGAACCCTATTTCCTTATCGGCTTTGCAAACAAACCTGTTGGTCCAGACCATATGTGTTATGTCGAAGTTTACTACCCAGAAACTCCAGGTGGCCAAGTCAGCTACAAAATACAAACTGACGACTGCTAGTTCCCCTAGTGAGTGAAAGTAACAGTTGCACTTTTGGTGCTTTCATCGCTTTTAGCAGAATACTGGCCCCAAAACCCATTATTAACAACTATTTCACATAATGTTGTTTCATAATTAGCTTGCAGCGAGAAAACAAGTAATTCGCGACCGCACACGCCCGTAATCGAAACAATCTATCGTTTTTCCGACCGCCAATAATTTGTGCTTGTAAACTCATCATTTCGCTCAATAATAGTTCTATAACAAATTCAATAATTTAAAGCGGGAGGCGTGATGAGAATATTCTGGCAGTTACGTTGGTATTTCCAACAAAAGTGGAAGCATTATGTCGGATCGATTTTGCTTTTCGCTGTGATATCAACTCTACAACTTGTTCCTCCTAAAGCGGTCGGTATCATCGTTGATGGGGTCGTAGATAACACGTTAGATACAAATACGCTGATTCTGTGGCTCTTGGGACTCACTGCACTGATCTTTGCCATTTATGGATGCCGTATCTTATGGCGAATTTGGCTTTTCGGCGCAAGCTGGGAACTCGGAACCATTCTACGTAATCGTCTCTATAGGCACTTATCGACACAACCACCCCGATTTTTCGAACGTTATAAGACCGGTGATCTGATGGCGCGTGGTACTAATGATGTACGTAACATCGTAATGACAGCCGGCGAAGGGGTTTTAACGGCAGCCGATTCCTTGATCACGGGTATTGCAGTTTTAATCATCATGGTAACGCAAGTTAGCTGGAAGCTCACCGTTATGGCACTTCTTCCAATGCCGTTTCTTGCAATCATCATCTTTTTTATTGTCCGTATACTGCATCAACGTTTCCGCATTGCTCAGGAAGCCTTTTCTACCATGTCAGACATGACGCAAGAGTCACTTAACGGCGTGCGAATGTTGCGAGCTTTTGGGTTAGAGAATCAAGAACAACAGCGCTTTGAAGATGTAGTCGAGGATACCGGTCAGAAAAATATCGCCGTCGCTAGAGTCGACGCGAGATTTGATCCAGCTATCCAACTCACCATCGGCCTCTCTTTCCTTCTCAGTGTCGCTGCTGGTGCTTACCTTGTCGATAAGGGAGAGATCACGCTTGGTGATCTAACAGCCTTTACGATGTATTTAGGGTTAATGATATGGCCTATGCTGGCCTTCGCTTTCTTATTTAATATTTTAGAGCGAGGCTCCGCAGCATGGAATCGCCTACAAGAGATCTTTGATGAAACACCAGAGATTGTCAGTGGAAATAAACCATTAGAAGATAAACCACTGCCATTAAAAATTGATATCGATGCTTTCCACTGGTCCAGTGATTTACCACCAGCTTTAGCCGAAATAAAAATCGAACTTGAACCCGGTAAAATGTTGGGAGTAGCTGGCCCTGTCGGAAGCGGAAAATCAACCCTGCTAACGCTGCTTTTGCGTCAGCACGACCTAACAAACGGTTCAATTACATTCGGGGATGTTGAGATTAAAGATGCCCTACTTCCTCAGTGGCGCAACCGCTTTGCCGTGGTTAATCAAAGCCCGTTTCTATTCTCCAAATCTATCTTTGACAATATTGCCTTAGGAAACCCTAACGCGGGAAAGGAAGAAGTCTACAGAGCAGCAAAGTTAGCCTGTATACATGACGATATTGAGAAGTTTCCTGAAGGCTACCAAACAGAAGTCGGTGAAAAAGGCATTACACTCTCCGGCGGGCAAAAACAACGTATTGCGATAGCACGCGCTATGCTGTTGAATGCCCAAGTGTTGGTTTTGGACGATGCACTTTCCGCTGTTGATGGACGGACCGAACATCAAATCCTTAAGAATTTGGAAACGCACTACCGTGATCAAGCCCTAATCGTTATTGCGCACCGCCTCACCGCATTGGAAGCAGCAGACGAGATCATTGTATTGAATCACGGACACATTACTGAACGTGGGCAACATAGCGCTTTATTAGCGCATAAAGGCTGGTACGCCGAAATGTTCGAGTACCAAAAACTAGAACAGGCGATGGAGGAATAATGAATGAAGCAGACCAGTACGTTTAAACGGTTAATGTCTTACCCATTATCTCAACCAAAGCCAATGATTAAAGGACTCGCCTTGCTGTTTATTGCAGCGTTAGCCAGCGCCGGCGGCCCTTGGTTAATTCAATATTTCATTGATGAGCACATCGCTAAAGGTGACTATTCACAAAATATTCTGATTTCGCTAGCAGTAGGTTATATCGCTCTTCAGATCGTATCGGCAACATTCCAGTATTTTCAGTCATTGCAATTTAGCATTGTCGCGGCTAACACGATCAAAGCGATTCGTAAGCAAGTATTTTCTGGCGTGATTAAGCAGCCGTTATCTGCGTTTGATTACACTCCTGCTGGAAAATTGGTATCGCGAATCACCAACGATACGGAATCTCTACAGCAATTTTATGAGCTCTTGATCGCGACCGTGGTGAAAAACGTGGTCATGATTGTGGTGATGCTTGGCGTTATGTTTTTCATGAGCTGGAAACTCACACTTGTTGTGCTTGTATTGCTACCGATCGTCATCGGCTTTATGTACTTGTTTAAGCAGCTAAGTACAGAAAGCTACCGAAAGATGCGTGACCTATTGACTGATATAAATGCGAATCTGAGTGAATCCATTCAAGGGATGAGTGTCATTCAATTAATGCAACAAGAAGAGCGTTTTAATAAACAGTTCAACGAGCTAACCGCAGAGCATTTGGTGGCATCTAAACGAGTGATTCGGCTAAACGGCTATCTGCTAAGACCATTGATGGACTTGCTCGCTGGCCTCGCGTTACTTTGCTTGGTTGCGATCTTTGGCTTTAACGGTATTGAGTTGATTGGTGTGGGGGTACTGTATGCGTTTATCAGTTATCTTGCGCGCGTTACTGAGCCATTAATTGAAATGACTCAGCAGCTTGCTCTACTTCAACAAGCGTTAGTATCAAGCGAACGTGTGTTTGAATTGATTGATGCGAAAGAACAAACTTATGGGGACGATCATCTGCCATTAAGGTCAGGTGCTATCGAACTTAAAGACCTCACATTTAGCTACGATGGTAAACAGGACGTCCTAAAAGACATTTCGTTGAAGGCCAACCACCAAGACTTTATCGCGCTTGTCGGGCATACCGGAAGCGGTAAAAGCACATTAGCGTCACTATTGATGGGCTTTTATCCAACGCAATGTGGTAAACTGCTCATCGATGGTCGTCCACTTAAAACACTAGGGAAAGACGTCCTTCGCAAAGATGTGGCAATGGTTCAACAAGATCCACATATTCTCCCTGCTTCAGTCAGAGAAAACATCTCCCTCAGTCGGGCGGTTGATGATACTCAAATATGGGATGCGTTAGACAAGGTAGGTTTGGCAGAGCAAATTCACCGTTATCCTAATGGGCTAGACACGCAGTTAGGTCAAGGTGAAACCAATCTATCTGCTGGACAAAAACAGCTCTTAGCGTTAGCGCGTGTGCTTGTGGTAAAACCTAAAATATTGATATTAGATGAAGCAACGGCCAATATTGACTCAGGAACAGAAGCTTTAATACAAAAGAGCTTGGCAGTACTCAGACAAGACATGACACTAGTCGTTATCGCTCATCGACTTTCAACTATTTTGGATGCGGACCAAATCATTGTTCTTCATCATGGGGAGTTAGTAGAGAAAGGCACACACAAAACACTGTTGAAACAAAATGGTCGTTATGCCCAAATGTATCAGTTACAGCAAGCAAACCGACATTTACAGCAGATTGAAGAAGAAACCAAGCAACTCGAAGAAGCGGTGTGATGTTTATACCCATGCCTTCTTTTTATTTGGTAGGCATGGGCATAATCGGCCCAACTTCAAAAGTTAGCCTGATTAGCTTCCAATTTCTTCATAATGTGAACTAATTTTCTATTTCTTACCTATTATTGACATAACCCCTCGCTATATCACGCAAGGTCGTTGTAAAATCGTACGGTACTTCAGTCTGGCGCCCTTTGCACTAGACTGTTTTCACTTTCTAATAATGCATATTAATCTCATGACACAAGTCCATGGACAAAGATAAGTTTACTAACATCTATCGCTTGCCTGGTTCGATTCAAATTCGTATCGGTAAATGGCAAAAAACGTTCCGCGGTACCTCTGATTTGATTTTACATCAGGCGCTAATGGAGCGTAATAAGCAGTTTAAGAAGCCAGACTTTTTACCTAAAGGCTGGTGCGTCACTCCTGTTGACGAAAAAGATATTACTGTCACGCACCACGGTAAATATATCCAAACCGTCATGCGCACAATGTTGGACAGAAAGGTCTCGTACAAGCGATTATTCCTATCTCGAATGAGTGCGGAAGAAGGTGAAAAAGTGCTCCACAATTACAAACTGGAGTGGGTAAGAAAACATAACCAGATCGCCAAAAAGTACAATCAAATTAAGAAGAAACAGTACATGAACTTTGCAAGAGAAGAAGAGGAAACCCTCTACCCTTCGATTCCAAAGGGTGAGTTTGACAAAACGTTATGGAACAAGCTCGTAGTATCATCGTTTGGTCCGCAGAAAAAGTACAAAAACCCACATTTTGTCCGCAAAGCCGATTTCTAAATAAACACCCCTACACTAGGGGTGTTTATTTATCCGTTAAATCACCAATCGTAAGTTAAACTGGCAATAATATTTTGTCGATCGCCATACCAACAAAAACCATCACATGTCGCTATGTACTCTTTATCAGTGATATTTTTGGCTGCGACTTGTAGCTTGTAATCTCCAATGCGATAGCTGACCGTCGCATCCATTAAAAAGTAACTTGGTACTTTTAGTCTCTCTTCATTATCTCCGTATGACTCACCTGTATAGCGCGCACCTAAGCCAACAGCAAAGCCATCAAGAGGTCCATCAAAGAAACGATAATGTGCCCAAGCTGATGATACGGTATTCGCCACTTGGGAAGGTGTTTTGCCAACCCATACCTTATTGATGTCTTCTTTTATCTCTGCATCAACGTACGCAATGTTCCCGATCAATGTTAAGGATGGTGTCACATTAGCTACAGCTTCAAACTCAACGCCGTTATTTTCTATTTTTCCTATTTGCGTTAATTCACTCAGGTAGATACGAGCCAAGTTTTCTTTTGTTGCCCGATACGTTGCAATATTGAAATAGCCATCAAATGAATCCGGTTGGAATTTCATACCGATTTCAAATTGATCACCGCTTTCAGGCTTCGCTGGCTTACCATTGCTGTCTTCTTGAATAATTGGATCAAAGTACTGAGAGTAACTAAAATATGGCGTGAAGCCAGAATCAGAAATATAAGCCGTTCCCACGCTAAACGTCCACTCTCCATTATCGACTTTCGTGCGAGCACCCGTGGTAACATTATGTACTTCATTACTTGTATCGTCGTAACGTGCCCCCAATAACATCGCCCATTTATCGTTGATCAGCATATGATCTTGAAAGTAGACGCCGAGTTGCTGATTATCGATTTTCGTTCTTTGCTTATCGGTTTCGCTCAATGGTTGTAGCGTATTCGGATCGAGTAACATTATGTTATCCGAATAAGTAGGATTAAATACATTAAACCTAGGATCGGGCAAAGCTCCCATTGGTGTGTTTAAGAGTGCATTACCATCAGCAACGATAGGATCATTAGCAAAGTCCTTACCATCGATACTGATCATTTGAAAATCTAAGCCCAACATCAAGTTATGCTCAACGCTTCCCCAATTTACTTGGTGCATCAAACGATTATCAATATTAAAAGCATCGGATGACCCATCTTCTGTTGAAGCGCCCCGAAGTATGGTCTTGCGTTCATTTGATGGATCTAAAATCGGCCCCAAACCAGACACATCAGCCGAGTAAACGTACGAATACATTTGTCTCAACTTAACATCCATTTCACTGTAACGAGCTGCTTGAACAAATGAAGTGGTATCATTAAACGCATGAGAAAACTCATAGCCTAAAGACACCTGCTCACGCTCAAAGGCCTCCCAGTTAGGATTACCTATCGCTAAACTATCACTGATCTTTCCATTTTTGTTTGGCGTTAATGTTCCTTCAACTGGCAAAAATTGCAGATAAGGATCTGAGTCGTCTTTTTGATAGCTCGTTAGAAAGGTAATTTCAGACGTCTCAGTAAATTTGTACGTCATTGATGGAGAGAGAAGAATGCGCTCCGCTTCTACCCCACTAATTCTCGTCCCATTTTTTCTCGCTAACCCTTGAAAGCGGAAAGCTAACTGCTCACTCACCTCAGAGTTTACGTCAAGAGAAAGTTGTTTACGGTCTTCAGAACCGTACTCCAAAGATACAAGCCCTGAGCCCCCATCAAATTGAGGTCGCTTACTGACGACATTGATGACCCCACCTGGAGGGTTTTGCCCATAAAGAACAGACGCTGCACCACGTAACACTTCAACCCTTTCTAACGCAAACGGATCTATTTGCCAACTATAGAAACCAGAAGAATATAAACGGGTACCATCTTGATACAGCCCGCTGTTCGCCTGTTTAAAACCACGAATAATAAACCAATCTTGCTTGTTATCTTCGCCAAAATAATTAGTTTGAATACTTGGTGTGTACTGTAGTGCGTCAGAAATGCTAATAGAGGCACGATCATCCATTTGTTCTCGCGTAACAACAGACACCGCTCTTGGAGTCTCATTGATGGCAATATCAGTTTTCGTCGCTGCCCGACTCTTCGCTCCAAGATAACTAAAATCAGGACCAACTGCACTGTCTTGCTGCTGTCCAATCACGACTATATTTTGATCTTCCTGAGCCAAGACATTTGGTGTTGATAACGCTAATACAACCGCCATTGACGTTGGTGTCAGCATAAACTGCCGAGTCATATTATTCTCCTTTTTTGTCGGCAGCCAAACTAACCCTTCATGACTTCAGCGAACGCTGAAAGAAAAGCGAGTTACGGCATCGCCAGTTGTTTCCATAAAGACAAACCAGAGGTTTTTGCATAAGGCACTCGCAGTGGCATAGGTTACCAATGCCATTGCGAGTGCTTGTTTGTTGTATAAGTACTTTCTTCGTTGAGGCTTAGCTGGTATCTATAAACGGCGTAATCCCCACATCAGATACAAACCGCCAATGAGAGACGCCATCAGCCCTGTTGGTATTTCTTGCGGGTAAAGAACTTGTCGTCCCAACCAATCGGCCAACAACATCACGCCAGAACCCAATATCGCGGCGCATAACATGTGTTGTGACGCTTTGTTAAAGCCAAATAAGCGAGCTAAATGCGGAGCCAGTAACCCAACAAAGCTAATAGGACCAACAACCAATGTCGCACTGACCGTGAGACAAGCAACTAAAAGCAGCAGTATCGCGCGCGAACGATCAACGCGAATCCCAAGTGCTTTAGAGGAAGCGGCGCCAACAGGAAGAATATCTAGCCATCTTACGCAGAGAAAACTCAACCCTATAAAGACAAGCGCAGATAAAGACAATGGGAGTAACGTTTCAACCGAAACATAGTAGGTAGACCCAGACAACCAAGCCAATGCTTGATAACTTCTTGGGTCACCAGTGGCTAGAATAAAGCTCTGTATTGCATTCATCAGTGCGGTAATAGCAATACCAGTCAACAAAATACGCTCCGGCTGAAAACCTGATTTACGGTTTAGCAGCACAATGACCAATACCGTCGCTAATGCACCTACAAGCCCGCCTAAAGAAAGAGTGAAAATTGACGAACCAAACCCAGTAAACATCGCGATAATCAACCCCATCGCTGTCCCTGAACTGATACCGATCACTTCAGGACTGGCCATTGGGTTTCCACTTAGGCGTTGAATCATGGTCCCAGCAATCGCTAACATTGCCCCCGCAATTGCTGCTGCAAATAATCTAGGTGCGCGCCATTCCAAAAAAATCCAATTTTGGCTAGCAAACAAGTTTGTCCATCCGTCATTTTGCACAGCAACCGTGGCAAAAAGAACAACGGAAATTAGCGTGCCGAACAATGCCAATAAGATCGCTTTAGGGTTTAGCTTGTAAACATGTTGACGATGCCGAGTTAACACCGTCTGAGTATGTCCCTGCGTCTTTTGTGATAAGCGAGGTAGCAGCCATAACAGTAGCGGAGCGCCCAGTGCAGCCGTTGCTGCTCCCGTTGGTATAAAACTCGCCATTAGCCCCGGCAGTTGCTGAATAACCAAATCGGTTAAAGTCAATAACATGGCACCAATCAGCATCGATACCCAAAGCTTATGCTGGATTTTATTGATACCTATCAATCGAGTAATCGCTGGCGCTGCTAATCCGATGAAACCGATGATTCCTACTGCAGAAACGACCCAAGAAGTGATTAACACCGCAAGCCCAAGACAGACAAAGCGCAGTTTGGCTAGCGAGACACCTAAACTCTTGGCACCTTGCTCGGAGAGTTCTAACAGACTTAACGGCTTTGCAAACACAAATGCGATAACCGTAGCAAGTGCGATTCGAGGTGCAAGATACGAGAAATCACCCCATCCGCTCTGAACAAGCGAGCCCGCTCCCCATATCATTAATCCATTCAGCTTTTCGGTATTCATCATCAGAATAACCGTACTTAATGATGCAAAGTACAGGTTTATCACTAACCCAGAAACGACGACGACCGTTGGAGATAACGCTCGTCGCCATGACAACAGCATCACCAACCCCATCGATGTCACACCGCCGATGAGAGCAACCAAATTAGGTGCTATATCCAACATCCAAGGGGCAAATAGCGTAGCTAACATCAAAGCAAAACTTGAACCGCTCGCCACACCTAATGTTGTTGGCGAAGCAAGAGGATTGCGCAGAACTTGTTGCATTAATACCCCAGCAACCGCTAATCCGGCACCAGAAATAATCGTGGTGAAGACTCGAGGCCACCAGCTAAAGTGAAGTAAGACGGAATCGATAGATTGAAAGTTAGGTTTCCATAAACTGCTAAGAGCCAGTGAGAATGAACTTGCTTGATACAATTGGAAAGCACCAATAGAAAAGGTAAATGCCGAAAGTAACACCACAAGGCTTAAAGGCATGGTTTTCATTGTTCTAACTCCTCGACCTTACTCGCCGTAACTAACTCCGCGAACCGAAGCGCTGAAGGCATAGAACCAAAACTCCAAACAGGCGCGACTTGCATGACCTTCTCACCAGACTGTTGAACAACGTATTGCCAAAACGGATCTTGAGAGAGCCGCTTTTCGCCACCGTGAGGCAATGGCTCAACGATAACAATTTGGGCCCTTATACCTGCTAACTTATCGATGCCGACTAAGCTGAAGCCCCAGCTATTTGTCTCTTCGTTCCACGCATTACTCAGCCCAATCTTTTCGATAGCCTGAGAGTAAAGGCTATTCTGACCAAAAACACGAACGTGCTTCGTATCCATAAACTGAATCATTAAAAGCGGCGGCTGGCCTTTGTTTATGCGCTGTTTTAGTAAAGAGAAACGTTCTTCATATTGTTGGATAAGTGCCTCAGCCTCCGCTTCTCTTCCTAGCTCTTCACCAAACCTCCGAGTGAAACGAGTAAGTACCGACCAATCTGTAATCCCGCTTTCATATAAGTCAATCGTGGTAACGGGGGCAATATCGACTAAGCGATGCTTCATTGAGGAGAAATACGGGGCAATAAAAATACGGTCAGGTCTGAGCTCGTAAATACGCTCTATATTGGGTTGAGTTCTTAACCCTACATCCTTAGTTTGAGGTGGTAACGGTGGCGATTTTACCCAAGCATCGTAATCTTGCCCTTGAGCGACGCCTACGGGCACGACCCCTAACGCCAACATCGTTTCAGTTTGTGTCCAATCAACCGACATCACCCGAGGTGACGCCTCAGCTACTGCTTGAAAGGAACTGACCAAAAGCGCACTAAGTGAGAGAGCGAAAGAGAAATGCTTAAGTCGAGTGTTTGTACTGCTCATTATTCAACCTCTAGCTTGGCATCGCCACCGGATAACCCGCAGGGTGGTCAGAGATCTTCATCTCTATCCCGTATATGTCCCTTAGCTTAGGTTCAGTAAACACCTGTTCAACATTGCCTTGTGCAATCAAATCACCTTGATGTAATGCAACGATATGATCGCAAAAGCGCGCCGCTAAGTTGATGTCGTGCAATACGATAATAACGCCCAAACCCAACTCTTTACTGAGTTTAGAGATGAGCTTCAACATATCGACTTGATGGCTAATATCTAATGCAGACAAAGGCTCATCAAGAAGCAAATACTCGGTTTTTTGCGCTAATAGCATAGCTAGCCACACACGTTGACGCTCCCCTCCAGATAACGTGTCAACTAAACGATCTGCGTATTTTAGTGTTCCTGTCATCGCCATTGATTCTTCAACAATGTCATGATCTTTCTTGCTCAAACGACCAAGTAAACCATGCCATGGGTAACGACCAAAACCGACTAAATCGCGACCTAAAATACTGTCGGTCACCGGAAGATGCTGAGGCAAGTAGGCAATGTGTTGGGCGAATTTTTTCGCTGAGAGATCGTTAATGCTCGTTCCATGCAGAACCACGTCACCAGCGGTGTATGGCTGTTGCTGTGCCAGCAACTTTAACAATGTAGATTTTCCTGAACCATTGTGCCCAACAAGAGCGTATGTTTTTCCGGGTTCAAATGTCACATCAAACGCTTTTAGCAATGACTTGCCTTCAATCTCAAACTGGAGTGCTTTAGCTTCCAACATCCCTACTTCACCTAATAGCCATTCACAAATGAAAGCTAATCAGCCGCTTTCATTCGTTCATCACGTTTGCCGTTCTTATTCAACAGAACGATTAATAAGGGAGGTTTTATATAACAACAAAGATACAAATGCAAACCGTTGTCATTATCATTACATCAACAAGATCATTGAGAGAATTACTAAGCGTTAATGATTATTTGTTGCGGATGACTTCATTAGTGGATTGTCGGCAGGTCAACGAGAGCAGCGGTCTACCACTGCCCTCGCATAAATTTGAATGAATACTGCGGCGCATGAAGAAATGAGAAATGCCGCAGTGAATAAATTAATGACGAGCGTCAGCGCCAAACTCTACTTCTTTATAGATATCGGCCAGCGACTTTTTACCTTGTTTGTCTTTGGCTGAACGCTTTTTCTTCGTTTGATAATGGTATTCTTGCTCCTGAAGTGCTTGTTCGTGCTCTTTTGCTGACTCAACAAACTCAGGATTTGCAAGTGCTTGTTGGCGTAAGCGGTTTACTCTTTCAAGGGTTTCCCACAACATACTTCACCTCCAAACTTATTACTGTATATAAAAACAGTATTGTTTAAATATTCCTCCTCGTCAACATTTCAACTTCGTTACTGCTCTTCACATTAACCCCAAGCCTGTATAGTGCTCCGGATATTTGTGGATGATTTTCTTTATATAACCTTGATGCTCTCGCAGAGCATTAACACATTCTCGAGATAACCATCCCTGATATACCCATTTTTCAAGTTCTAACAATGCGTATGGGATGGACCACGCTTGTCTGTACGGATGGTGCGTCGTCATAAAATCAAAGGCATTCGCGACAGCCGTAATTTGCGCGGCGATTGGTATATCGTCACTGGTTAAACCATACGGATAACCAGTACCATTTAAGTTTTCGTATTGATAAGTAACCATCTGCAAAAACAAAGTCACACTCGGGTGAACCGGATTTCCGATACGAGCCACTATGTCATCGGCCGAGTCGATGCAACGCTCAATATGTTGCATCAATATCGCCTCTTGTTCTTGAGTATAATTTGTTCGGCGACTAGCAATTTCAACTGGCAGCTGAACATCACTGAGCGCATGGAATTGAGCAAAAATACCAATATCTTCGACCATTTCATCATTCAGGTGATAACGATCCGCTAACTGCGTTGCGATGACTTGGCTGTAGTACTTCATTCGTTTGGTATGCGCGTAAAACTCAGGGGAGTAGCCTGGCATCATACATTGCATTCGGTTCGCCAACGTTTCTATCGCGCTAACGACGTGGTCTTCTGATTCAACCGCAAATTGAATCATTTCGAAATAAGGTTTGAGACTATTCAACGCTTCTAAGCTAAACGCATTGGGCTGAGTGGAATTTAAAAACACAAAGCCTGTAAATGCTTTATTGTCGTAACAAGGAATCGCAACCGACGACTGGTATCCGTGTTTGAGTAAGGTTTGAACCCGAGGACAATGATTAATATCGTGAAGGTCTTCGACGATGCGAGGAATCGCGTTTTTGGAGGCAATATTGAGGTGGTGGAGTTTACGGAATGCTGACTCATGGTGGGCTAAACACCAAGTGTCGAACTCACTTTCTGCAAATGATTTGAGCACATCTTGGTCTGGGTGATATTTAGCAAATGACACCCTATCAATACACGGCAAGTGCGCCTGCATCCTGCCCTTTAGCGTTTGCAGTTGCTCATTAAGCGGTTTTGCAAACGGGTAAAAACTCCGCTGCGCCATACTTCACCTCCACACCCAAGCAGAGAAACAAGAGAAGCTCATTGTGTTGCAAATTCAATGGTATTTTGAGCGGTTTTCTCCACTTAAATTATCGATATACCACAACTTAAGTGTACGAAATAAAAGCACATTTCTACCAATTCTTTCACCGAATATCTTACGGTAATTTGATCCAGATTAAAAAAGCCAACGAGCGAAACTCGTTGGCTTAACAATACTGATTGATTACGATGGATTCAGTAACTAGAGGTTATTCAGAGAACGTTCTAAACAACTAGCCCAAAGCAGGAAGCACACCCAAAGTAATTAACACCTGAGCTAATACGATACCTGTGCCAGCGATACCCGTTATCACTAATGCGCCTTGGCCACCAGCTACTCGGTACTCTCCTGTAAAATCATCCGATTTACGAACCTTGATCACCATAACCAGAGGTAAAAAGATGGCTAAAATCGCTAAGGCAATCGCTGCATAGCCCAAAGCCATAATAAAGCCTTGAGGGTAAAAAAGTGCGAAGCCCAGCGGTGGGGTAAACGTCACGAGTGCCGCAACCAAGCGATTAGGCTTATCGTTGCTCCCTTTGATGGTGTCACCCAAAAACTCGAATAGACCTAAACTCACACCAAGAAATGACGTTAACAGTGCCAAATCAGCAAATACACCGACAATGTTGCCTAAGTTTGATTGGTGCACCGTCTGCGATAGTTGACCAATAAGCGCGCTCAACCCACCGTTTTCAATAAGTGTATTTTGGCTAACCACACCCAACGTCACGATCTGCCAAAAGATGTAAATCACGAGCGGAATCGTCGAGCCAATAATAACGGCTTTGCGCAAAGAAGAAGTATCGCCATCTAAGTAATTCACAATTGCCGGAATACTTCCGTGAAAACCAAACGAAGTAAAGATAACAGGAATCGCCGCTACAATAAGACCTTGCTCAATCGGCATACTCAATAAGTAAGATTCCGTAACGTTTGGAGCAAGAAAAGAAAGCACAGCAACCATCGCAACAAGTTTCATCGCGAACAACACGCGGTTAACTTTATCGACCGTACCTGTACCAACTGTCACAACTAAAGTCACAATCAAGGTAAAGATTATCGTTGATGTAGGCCCTGAAATATCAAGGTCAAACCATTGTGCAAGGCGGTCTCCGAACTGAGCACCACCGCCAGCGATGTATGCTGCACACAATGAGTAGAACAGAAAAAGCATCGCAAAACTTGCCACCCACTTGCCTTTTTGGCCTAGGATCTGTTTCGCTAAAGTATGAAGAGTTGCACTACTTTCTGCATGCTGATGAAGCTCAAGCATGAGTAAGGCAGTGAAAGCCATCAGAGCCCATAAACTGAGCATGATGATGATTGAAGTTGAAAAACCAATGCCGGCAGAGGCAAGTGGAAGGGCTAGCATGCCAGCACCTATTGTAGTTCCCGCGATAATTAGAGTACTACCGAATACTTTAGAACGACTCATTGTATATTTATCTTTACACTTTATTAGGAGTTATCGGTATTAGATCGGGCAACGGCGTACCGAAACCAATACCATATTTGTAATGCTGTCGATATTGTAGGATCTTCAGCAGAAGATCAAGCAAAGTGTAAGGATAAAAAACCACAAGTGTAAATGATAATTTACACACCACTAATATCCAACAATAGCTGAGTACATTCTTCCCTGCTCATGAACTTAGGGACAGGGTAATTCCAGTGCGCCTCTTTCAGAATTAAATCTACAAGCGCATCAGCATCTTCGCGCTTAATGAGTGCACTTTTCTGCTTAATATCAATGCTTGCAAACAAAGACTCCACGTGCGTCAAAAAGTGTTGAGCACTCGCCTCACCTGACTGCACTTCGGCCGTCAACGCATCGAGTTTTCTTAGTTGAGGCTCTATCTCTGACAATGAAAAGCGCAGCACAGGTAACAAGGCTAATCCGTTTGCCATACCATGAGGTATTCCATATTTCGCACCGAATGTGTGAGCAAACGCATGAACATAACCCAAACTCGCTTTCGTAAATGCTAAACCTGCGTAGTAGGATGCCATGGCCATTTTATGTCGAGCTTCAACATCATCCCCTTGTGCTACGACCCGAGGAAGATGCTTAAAAATTAACTTAATGGCGGCAACAGAGTAAGCCCTAGTTTCTTGAGTAGCATTTCTCGACATATACGCCTCAATAGCGTGAGTTAATGCATCAACGCCAGTATCAGCCGTGATCTTAGGAGGTAAACCAATCATTAAGTTCGCATCTAAAGCTGCCATTAGTGGCACCAACTTTGGATCCATCAAAGGGGTTTTAATGTGTGAAGAGGGATCTGACACGACCGCGGCGATGGTGACCTCACTTCCTGTTCCTGAGGTCGTTGGAATAGCAAACAAAGGCGCTGGCATTCGCCATACTTTCAATAGTCCAGCTAACTTTTTTATTGACCGTTTATTGGTAACTTTCGCAGCAATGACCTTTGCGCAGTCCATTGCCGAGCCACCACCCAAAGCTAATATACCCTCACAATGAAAACGATGGTAAGCCTCTAGACCGCTTTCTACCTGATCATAGGTAGGATCGGGCTGCACTTTCGAGAAAACATCTAACTGTAAATCGAGTTGTGCTGCCGCCTTGAGCACCTTATCGACAATACCGACTTGGAGTAACCCTTCGTCGGTAACTAATAAGACGCGTTTAAATCCCAGTTCGGTCATCGATTCTAATAGCTCATTCATCGAACCAGGGCCGGAAAACAAGGTTGGTCTCGGCATAGGAAGGATAAGAGCTGCTATTTTTAGCCCTGCGGTGTAAGTCCGATATAAGCGATGCTTCAACATACGAAATCCTTTTCATTTAGAGCTATCATTCTAGCTACTTTTATCACCTATGCTTACTTTGCAATCACACATTTTTAATTAAGTCATTACATCAACACATAAATGCTGCTGAGGGAGCAATACCGTTATCTTGATCTCTCCACACCACATGAGCTGTAGAGAAAATTATTTTTTATGATTTTCCATTAGCGTTACCTTAATAACTCACCCCTCTTCGGCTTTGCCGATCATAAAGTGGTTATTGAAGGTGCCTTATCATTCATACAAACTCAAAAATATGGATTCTGCTTAATCACATAACTGTACGGCATATCAGTAATCTAATCTGAACATCACTTATAAAAATACAAATAAGAATGCGTTACATCATGATTTATTGTCGTTTTCAAATAAGTCAATAAAAGCAACAATAATCTTTCAAAACTAATACTTAGTTCAAATAACTGACTCTTAATCATGAGCTTCAGGTGATATTGTTATGCAACTAGGATTATTATCCGCCCCATAATTAAAACTACGTCTAAACGCCCACCTTTTTGGGGTCTATTCGCTGTCGTACCCAATTTTCCTATCACCTTCTGATTTGGGTTTCGCGTGGGCTAATTAGCAATGTCGGTATAAACCATGAATCATTCTTGCCATTCCCATACGGACACGGGCTTTGAAGTCGATCTAAAACAAGCACTTATCTGGGTTGCTCGAGCACTCGATTATGTCGGTGTTGACGATACTCACCACAGCCATCGTGTCGCTTATATCGCTTACCAATGTGCTCGCGTCATGGGTTGGGAGCCAGAAAAAGCGGAGTTTTGTTACTTCGCAGGTATGATCCACGACTGTGGAGTCTCCGAAACACAAGAACATAAAATGTTACTTGGAGAGCTGGTGCCACAAGACGTGAAAACACACTGCTTAAGAGGGTACCGAAGCCTCAAGCAGTGTCGTTTGTTGCGCCAATTTGCGACACCAGTTCTTTACCACCATACACATTGGAGCGAACTAAAAGAGCTCGATTTACCGCCTTTTGAAAAAGAGGTGGCCGCCCTGCTCTACTTATCGGACCGACTTGATTTTATGCGCTCAAAATACGTCATGAACTGCCACTGTGACATTGTCACGCTTCATGAAGAATTGATTGCTGAGTGCATCATGGCAAACGTTGGAACCTTGTTTAATCCAAGCATGGCCGAAGCAATGGTTAAACTCGTCATGACCGACGCGTTTTGGTTCGCGATGGAGTCGGAAAATATTGAAACCATAGGCCTAAATTTTAAAAGCATTGATTGGCTTCAAAAACAATTAACCATCCAAGATATGAACAGTTTGGGAATGTTTATCGCTCAAATTGTTGATGCAAAGAGCCCATTCACTTATCAACATTCACAAAAAGTGGCGGAATTATCTCGTTATCTAGCAATTAAGCTTGGGCTAAACGAGCACGATCAAGAAATGTTATATATTGCAGGGCTGGTGCATGATATTGGAAAGTTAAAAACACCAGATGAAATCCTTCACAAAGAAGGCTCTCTAAACAAACAAGAGTACACACGCATTAAACGCCATACCATTGATACTCAGCTCGCATTGCACAAGGTCTTTCCTAACGCGAAAATAGCGGAATGGGCTTCCAATCATCATGAACGTTTAGACGGGTCGGGCTATCCCTATCACAAAACAGGCGACGAGCTCGATGTTCCATCGCGTATCATTGTTGTCGCGGATGTCTTCCAAGCCCTGTCTCAAGATCGCCCCTATCGAGGACGAATGACTCAAACACAGATCGCCGACATTATGGGTGAGCAAATAGCCAAAGAGGAGCTTTGCTCTGACGTTTATGCGGTATTAGAACGACACATGACAGAGTGTTACGAACTCTCAACCGACGTTTAATCAAAACAGGGGCGAACACACGCCCCCTTTTTTAGGATGATAAAACTAGGCAGATAAATAGCTACCTAGCAATATCAAGTAAATTATCTCGCACACCATTGATTCTGAACCAACCAGCGATACTAAAACGCTCGGCATTAGTTGGTAACACCTCATGTGGGAACTGCTCTGATAAGAATACGAACAAACGCCCTGAGCGTGGGGGAATGGTTGCAATTTTATTGTCATTCAAATCGTATACTACTAATTCACCCGCGTCTTCTTCCGTCCAGGATTCGTTCATATAAAAAACGGTCGTCAATCGACGGTTTTCGTTACCTTTGAAGCAATCTAAATGTTTTTGGTAGAAGTCCCCTTTCTCGTACTTGGCAAAATGAGCTTCGTACTCAAAAAGTCCAAGAAACAAGTGACGGTTCACTTCTTGGCGGATCTCTTCCATTTTATCCAAGTAAGAAGCAACAGCATGCCCCATATTTGGCGATAACCATTGAATCTTGTCACTTCGAATAGATTCAATACGAGTCACATCATCGTTACGACCAATACGTGCTTTTTTCCAATTGCTTGGAATGCAATCTCGCAGTTGAGCCACCTCTTGTTCAGAAAGAAAATCATCCCAGATGTAGTAGCCATTGGTTGCTAACGCATCGATCATTTTATTCATTATTTTCGTTCACTCGTGTTAGTTGGGCGCTCTATATAAAAAATCTGCGACACAACAACAAATGCGATTTTTTATCGAGACGACAATGAAGCAAAACGAGAATTAAAAATGACGATACAAGATACAAAAATGCCGCTCATGTGAGCGGCAATGTCGTTTGTTATTGACGAGCTTCTAATCTCGTTGCTCGAATTCGCAACGGACGAAGACGCTTAATGCTAGGACGCTGTTTGTTTTTTAGCTGGATATGACAAAGTTCCAGAATCAAACCAAATGCCATCGCAAAGTACACATAACCTTTATTGATATGAATTGCGAAGCCTTCTGCCATCAATAAGCCACCCAATAAAACGAGGAACAGCAATGCCAACGTTTTAAAGCCGGGATAGCGCGTCACCAGATTATTGATTTTTTCAGCAGTCATTACCATCACGATTGCAGACGAGACAATCGCCGCGACCATAAGCGGGACATCACTTGTCAAACCGATGGCGGTTATCACCGAGTCCATTGAGAATACCGCATCCACAGCAACAATCTGCAGCAGCACTACCGCTAATCCAGTACGAGCATGAGTCGAGTGGCCAGATTCATTGTGATTTAACCAGCTCCACAACTCTTTCAGGCTTTTTGCCAATAGGAATGCACCACCCGCGATCATGATCACGTCTCTTCCGGTAAACGCTTGGTTTACGACGGAAAACAGTGGTTGAGTCAACTGCATAATCCAAGAGATAGAAAAAACCAATGCAATACGAGCAATAACAGCAAGGCCGATACCAAGGTTTCTTGCCAGTTTACGTTGATGCAGTGGCAATCTTTCACATAGGACGGAGATAAAAACGACGTTATCAACGCCTAAGACAACTTCAAGCGCAAACAAAGTGGCAAAAATCGCCCAAGCCTCTGGTTGCATGAAAAGTTCTAACATGAGTACGCCTCCAGTGATGGGAAGACATACGGTGAAGGGTTCTGTCGACTAAAGGGGTCGTCCATTAATTATTTATACCTCTGTTACTTAAGGATCTTGAGTAAATCACCAAACAATCAACAACACAATGGCTATTTTTAATAGGTAATGACGGCTTTTCATTCGTACACAAACTATTCAGCCCTCGCACTAGAAAGATAAATAAAATAGAAATTCTAAAATTGAGGAAAGGAAAACGCCAAAGATCTAACAAATCCAAGAGAATTCTTTAATCTTACAAAGCGCAAGTTATTTTTAAGCAACACGTTAAATACATTGAGCTCAAAGCGAAAGATGCTCATTTACGAGATAAACAATAGTAAAAATTTGTTTCATCCTGATATACTGCCAAAAATCATAAGAAACCATGCTATTTATGGACTACATTGCTCTTTCACGCATTAGCCTAAAACATCTCACTGTATTGCATATGTTGTTAACCACTCACAGTGTTACGCTTGCCGCAGAGCGCCTGTGTGTGACACCTTCGAGCGTCAGTAAAACACTTGGGCAATTACGTGAAACGCTGAAAGATGACCTTTTCTATCGCGATGGTACTCGCTTGGTACCAACGGCATTTGCGCTGCACATTGGCCCCTCGATCCATGGCATACTCTCTAGCATGAATGGATTATTACATCAGGGCTCATTTAATCCAGCTTACTATCAGGGCAGTTTCTCATTAGCTATGCGTGAAAGTTCGTTTGAGCTTTTTGCGCCAGTCCTACAACATTTATCTCAGCAACTCGGTAATCACGCACATTTGAATGTGCATGCAAAAGAGGAAATGAGTTTCGATGCGTTGGTAAGAGGCCAAGTGGACTTTTTGCTGCTTCCACACGATCTTAGTCAGCCGCCCACGCAAAACAAAGACTTGGTATGGCAAACCATTCTGAAAGACGAAATGGTTTGTTTAATGGGACCATCAAATCCACTCTCTAAACAGCCTTTGTCTATTGAAAGCTACCTCTGTGCAAGACACATTGGGATTCATGATAAAGATCTCTCACAACCTTATTTCGAGCAAAACCTCACACAAAGGCACTCGAAGCGAAATATGGCTATGCGTGTAGCGGATTTTGGTTCAGCTGCGGTGATGTGTCAGCACTCAGATTACTTGTTCACCTGTTCCAAACTTTGGGCAAGGGCGGCCATGCAAGCAAAAGGCTTGGTTGAACAATCCCTTCCATTCGATTATGGACAGGTAGCCTACAGCCTCGTTTGGAACAAAGCGAGCTTGAACGATCCGGCTTTAAAATGGCTACAAAAACAATTGCTCGATGCCTGTGCCATGCTAGACGCGTGCGATGCGTGAGTAAGATAACGAATCAAAACTGCATTACGTGAGTACAGTCGGCACTGCGATGGGGTTACTCACGTAACGTAAAAGTTCTGATTTTAAGCGTTCGATATCATGGCGAGAGCACGCATCCCAGGTTAGCGCCTCCCCCATGACTCCGTGATGTTGAAATGCATTTAAACGGATAAGCACCGATTCAGGTAAAGTACTCAAATAGCGCCCAATCGCTACGATTTCTATATCTAAATCACTTTTCCCTGGAATATGCAGTAACCGAACTTCATACAATTTTTCATGCTTTGCAAGGTACTGAAGCGTTTTGAATACACGATGATTATCACGCCCAGTTAGCCACTGGTGCGTCTCTGTCTGCCACGATTTCAAATCGATCATCGCACCGTCCAGAAAAGGAAGCACACGCTGCCAACCTGTCACTGATAAAGAGCCATTGCTGTCGATGAAACAAGAAAGGTGCTGTAACTCAGGATCTTGCTTCATCCCTTTAAACAGCTCAATAATGAAAGGAAGTTGTAAGGTAGATTCCCCACCGGATACTGTAACACCACTGATGAAAAAGCGATGCTTGCGTATCAAATCGAGCATTGTTACCACAGAGTAGTCAGTAATTTTTGGATTAGATTGGTTCTGACATATCTCTATACAATGATCGCAGTGGGTGCACTCCTCTTTAAGCCAAACAACGTTGTTGTTTTCGTCGAACTTCAGTGCGTCTGCCGGGCACTCACTCACACAATCACCACAGTGATTACAATGGTTTATTGTATGAGGGTTATGACAGTTCAAACACTGATAGTTACAACCCTGTAGAAAGATGACTAGACGATTTCCTGGCCCATCAACACAAGAGAAAGGAAGGATACGAGTGACTTTTGCCAAAAGGCTTCCACTTCGTCTAGACATCTTGTTCTTTCCTAAACCGACCTTTACGCCTGCGTGTAGGTCGGTGTCATTTCATGACTCACCACACGTGGTGAGCGATCTAAAATCCCAGTATTTTTTGCCGCCTCTGCTCCCAGAAACGTCGTATTGGTTCTCGAACCTTCTGCATCATATTTTGCGATATCAGAAAGTTTAACCATGTATCCCGTAACGCGAATCAAATCATTTGAGGCCACATTCGCGGTAAACTCACGATAACCAGCATTTAACGCCCCTTTGCACAAATTGAACATCGCTTCTGGGTTTGATTTCACCGTTTCATCAATCGTCAAAATATCGCTGATACCTGCACGATAATACTGGTGATGCTCAGCTGTTGCTTGTACATAAGTGACAGGGTCTGGCTCCGTGCCATAAGGAAGACGCACACCTGGCGTAACGCCAAGATCTAAGCTAATACCACCTTGAGCATGTAAGAGCGCTTTGCCATCCAAACCATATTTCACTGGGGTTGACTCCACTAGTTTCGCCAGTGTGGCTGAAACATCATGAGCAAAGGCATTCGCACGTTCATCTTTTCCGTACTGCCCCGTTTGGCCTTCTTTTTCGAACAGAAGATTCACCGCTTCTGCCATACCATAAATGCCATACATTGGTGCGAAACGGGACTCTTCAATCAACCCTTCTTGCGTCAAAAATCCTTGAAAGAAATTGGACTTTTCATGCAAGTGCGTACTTCTAGCGTCCATCAACTCAACCATTAATTGATGGTATAGAGGTAAAACACTGTTTAAGAAGTCGCTACAATCCGATGCTCGTTCTGCGACTTCTTTTAGGTTCATTCGCACCAGCGTGTTTGAACCACCAGCCAGTGGCAGTGAATTGTAGCAACTTACAATACCAAAACGTGAACCGCTGTAGGCTTTTGAGTGCACAGGGTAATTGGCAATATGAGGCTTACTACACTCGCAAATATTCTGCGTCGCTTGACGAAGTAAATCATCAGGCGTGACCGACTCGTCGTACATGAACGTAAGATTTGGCGCAATCTGCTTGAGCTCGGCGTCCACTTTTAAAATAGTGCGACAAATAATGTTGTCCGTCGGTCCGACATTCACGTGCATAAACGCATCTGGCAATGTGCGATCCAACATGATCCAAAAATGTTTTAACTTTTTGTAAATTTGATTCTCTGTTAGGTCGCCTATGTAAGGCAGCAAGACATCATCCAACTGACCTAAATACACCGGAATATTCGTTACCGATGGAACATGATGGTAAATGATGGTGAGCATATTCAGCGCATCATCGAAATCGTCAGCTGGAAGCAACTCTAGATACTCAGAGCCTTGCGATAGGAACTTAGCGTAATCAGGCAGCACATAGCGTGGTTTGAAAGGTGCATGGCCTTCAAACATATCACAGATGATTCCTTCATCCATTGCTTGTCCTAGCGATGGGGAAATCGACATGTAAGGAATACATGCTTCCGCCTCCAAGGCCAAAAAGTTCGACTTTTGTTTTGGAGAAAGACGAACATCAGTCGCAATGTCTAGAAAACGTTGTTGTAGTTCAGAAAGGCTTTTCATCTGAGATGTCCCTGAAAAAGTAACCACAAACCCACAAGATAAAACATGGATTCTACCCCTAAAGAGTAACGTGATTTTACTCCGGCTTACCTGTTGCCACTAATGAAAATAAACAAAACGTCTATTTCCATAATGGAAATAAGCTAACGCTAAATTAGGTTATTGCAACTTACGCTATTGAAATAACCCAACCATGCACCGAACACGCGCTTTCTCATCGGTTTGCCGTCGACAACATGACGCCCGCGCTAATAAATACTCCGCCAGTCAGGCGATTGAACAACTTGGCTCTTCCAGCGACAAACAGCCAGTCTGAAGCTTTTACACCTAATAATGCATAAAATGTTAGCCAACTTAGCTCAAACACCACAAATGTAGATGCAAAAATCGCGTATTGAGCCAACAAAGGCGCAGAGGGATCAATGAACTGAGGAAACAAAGCGGTAAAAAAGACAATCGCTTTCGGGTTACTAGCGCCAACAATAAAACCACTGGTGAACGCGCTGAGCGCATTCGAGGAGCTTTGGACGGCTGCCGTTTTGTCAAAATCCGTTTGAGAAGAGCGCAGCGCTTGAATGCCTAACCAGATTAAATAAGCGGCACCACACCATTTGATGATATTGAAGACCAGCTCAGATGAGGCAATCACAACCCCTAACCCGGTAAAAGAAAGCGTTAGTATAATAGTGATCGCTGATAAACTGCCTAGCGCAGTCATGAGGGCAATACGAAACCCACTGCTCACACCTTTACTTAAACACAGCAATGAGCTTGGCCCAGGCGATGCAGTAAGCACCAAAACGGCCAGAGTGTAAAAAATCCATGTATCAATTTGCATTGGCATCCCTTCCCGCAAAAAGTAGAGGGTTATACCTCAATCTTTATTGAGATATTCCTAGCTCAGTTTCCATCCATGAAACTCGATTCTTTAATAACCACCTAGTCCCTACATAATTTAGAAACCATTAATAGATAGTTATGCAATCAAAATACGCTCTGCATGCAAGGTTGTAAAGCATGTTTATTTTTCTTAATCATAAAAAGGCTTGGGATCGATTTCTAACGATGACGGAGCGACTGCTCTTTCTATTTTGTGTAGGCTATTTTTCAAATCGACCATCGCCACATCGATATAACGCTGATATTTGCGTGAGTAAAAACACTTCACTTCTGGCTTTAAAGCTTGAGAGTCATTTGAGGACCAAACAATACCAACACGCCCATCACTCAACTCAACAATAGAGCCCACTGGGTACATCCCAACGCAATTAATGAACTTGTAGACTAGGTCTGCATCTAAATGAAATGGCGTTAAACTCAACAAGATTTTAAACGCTTCTGCTGAGCTCATGCCTTTTTTGTAGCAACGATCGGCCGTCAATGCATCGTAAATATCAACAATACAACTCATGCGGCCGTGAATCGGAATCTCATCGCCTTTCAAGCCTCTAGGGTAGCCATTGCCATCTAACTTCTCATGATGCATCAAACAGACATCGCGACTCACATCACTAAGGCCCTTTACATGGAGAATAATCTCACCAGCGAACACTTGATGTAGCTTCATGTGTTCAAACTCTTCAGGTGTTAGCTTTGCTGGTTTATGCAAAATCTTGTCATCAACTTTAATTTTACCTACATCATGAATGATGCCACCAATAGCGAGCTGCTTTAATGTCTGCTTATCTAACCCCAAGTACTTACCAAATGATACTAAAAGGCAAGCCACATTGACGGAGTGTTCCAACAAGTAGGAGTCTTTTTTTCGGAGTGCAGAAACGCATTGCAAAGCATCTGAGTCGATAAAAACGCTTTCAATGACATCATCTGCCCAAGCTTCTACCTCATCAACTTCAATGATTTTGCCTTCAAAAGTTTGATTCAATAGTTTCTGCGCCAGATCTTTTGCTTCCGCAATTAGCTTTTTGGCTCGTTTATGTTGAACATCTCTCGAGCGATAAGCGCGTTGAACCTTCGAAAAGTCAGAGGACTTGGGCTCTCGCTCCTCTTCTACGGCAACAATGGATTCATCCACAGGCTTAAAGACACACTTCTGAGAAGATAATGTTTGATCTACCCAAACATACTTCACGCCGCTCGCGGTAAGCTTCTTAATGCCCTCAGGGCTAGATATCCGCCCTGCATTGGCTAAATTTACGCGCTTGTTGTGCTCTATCGCGGTAACAAACATACCAACGCCGACATCAGCGAGCGCAATTTTGATTGAATTTTTTGGATCGTACTGCATAAAAAGAAAGCTTACTCGATATTAACGGCAGTATTATAAGAGATTTGATTAATTGGCGTGATAATAAATTAGAATTGATTACTATTAATGAGCATCCTGTCAATTAATAACCCATCGCGATCACTAAGCCCTTTTTGTTAATATGGTCTTTAGCCTAGCAAATATACAGATATGACACTCAAGAACAGAACCTCTAACCGACACGTCTTAAAATAACTTGAGGATAATTATTCATAAATATTTATAGATTGCGGACAGCATCAATAACTGTATTTTATAAATGTCGATGATTAGCCGCCTAATCTTAGTATGTTATTAACCTAGTAGCGCATAAAATGATAGCCAAACAATTTGAACTGATACTTTTGTGATTGTAATGTACGCCAACAGATCAACTCTATGTTATCAAACCCCCACACTCATCTCTGATGCTAACACGCTCGAGGAGGAAATATCTTGACCACCATATTTGACCAACAAGCCTCAGATAGTGACCGAGAGTTCCTGAAAATCGTTGAAGAACGATTCATTCATATCTTCGACGTATTTAACGAAGGCCTCTTCTACATGGATGAGTTTGGTACCATGGTATTTTACAACAAAGGCTTCTATGAACAGCTCGGTATTAACGCTGGCCGAATCAGTTTAGAGCAATGGTTAGAGCTTGTTCATCCTCTTGATCGAGAAAGGCTGTCCACAAGGGTCGATGCGCACATCACGACCAACAATAAGAGGGTTACAACCACTTACCGAGTGCGTAAACCCAATGGACAATACGTCTGGATAGAAGGCGTAGCCATGACCAAAGAAACAGAACATGGCCATTACATGGTTGGCAGCCATCGCGATATTTCTGAGCGTAAGCTGATGGAAAGTTACATCCATCAAGTTGCATTTCATGACAACGCGTCAGGCATGGCTAACCGCGCCCATCTCTTGCTGGATATCGAGGACAGTGTACGTACCACCGATTCTTGCGCGTCTATTTGTTATATTCAGATCGAAGACATCAAATCTTACTTGAATCAATATGGCAGCGAACTGGTCGATGGGTTAGTAGAGAAGTTGCTACAAACTCTCAGTCACTTGCCCTCTCCAAACAGCTCGGTGTATCGAGTGCATGATGATGACTTTGCGATTTTGATTCACGATGAGTGCTCAATAGAAGCGCTACAGAGTTACGCTGAAAGTTTAAAACAAACCTACCATGAAGCGGTGATTGAAGAAGGCCAATACCTAGGTAGCAACATTAGCATTGGTTTGTATCCTTGTATTGACCCTAGTCACTCCGCAGAGGAGATTTTACGTAAAGCGGCAAGAACTTGTCAGTACGCGAGCGAACAAAATAGAGACCGCGTCGCGGTCTACAGTGAGAAGACGCAGCATGCCGTTGATCGCTACTTCTTTATTGAGCAAGGTCTTAAAAGTGCGCTAGAAAAACAGACATTAAGTGTTAAGTTTCAGCCAATTATTGACGCCAAAAGCTCAAAAGTGGTGAGCTTCGAATCGCTAGTTCGCTGGCGTAGCAAAGAGTTTGGCGAAATTTATCCTGACGAATTCATCCCTGTAGCAGAGAACAAAGGATTGATCGTCGAACTGGGATATCAAGTATTTGCCAAAGCGTGTGAATTCATCAAAAACTACCGTGAACGTTACCAAAACCAAGTTCGTGTTAACGTGAACGTTTCTGTACTTCAGTTGATGAACAGCGAATTCCCTACGCGAATTAAAGCCATGGCGGATGAAGCTGGCGTTGACCCCGAGTCTATTGTTTTGGAACTGACAGAAACGTTTATTTTGGATAATAACCAGACGGCCATTGCTCCCCTAAGCACGCTCAGGGAGTTAGGTTTTGCACTCTCGCTCGATGACTTTGGCTCTGGTTACAGTTCATTAAATAGCTTCTTCGACTTGCCGATGACACAAATCAAAATTGATAAGTCGATGGCATGGAAGACACTGACCAATCGCTCCTCTCAAGAGTATTTGAAGTTTCTTATCACTATGTGTCAGGAAAACAATATTGAAGTGGTGATAGAAGGCATCGAAGACGCAAAAATGTGTGACTTCTTTTCCGAGATGGGCGTCGATTATTTGCAAGGTTATTGGTTCTCTAAACCACTCTCTGTTGCCAGTGCCAGTCGCTATTCATTGAGCTAAACCGTTCTTCGGCGAAATAATCCCAGAATTAACGCTATTCCGCACGGCCACGTTAAGCATGCTGAACTACTCACAGTAAATTTCAGACACTAACTGGCCGTGACGAAAACAACCTTAGAGAGCCTTGATTAACGTAGGCGCTCAAAAACAACACTCTGATCTAAGTGTTCGTGATATTGAGTGTAATCTAAGCCCATATCAAAGATATATTGAGTCACCAAGTTTCTAACACACTCAATCAATTGGCTCGCTTGCCATGGCTTCTCAAAGTAGCGGTCAATACCTGCGGAGTTAATCGCATTAATGGTATCCGTGTGCGTCGCCTGCCCCGTCAGAAGCACTTTACGTGTGCGAACAAAACGACTGTCTTTTGATACCTCTGTCAGTAGTTCCACTCCTGTTTTACCTGGCATGACATGATCGGAAATTATTAATGCGATCATCTCGCCTTCTGCATCAAGCTCATCCATCAGTTCTAGAACCTCACCTGCGGAT
The DNA here is from genome assembly GCF_054064075.1 of Vibrio sp. JZG10. Classification (NCBI taxonomy): domain Bacteria; kingdom Pseudomonadati; phylum Pseudomonadota; class Gammaproteobacteria; order Vibrionales; family Vibrionaceae; genus Vibrio; species Vibrio sp. JZG10. Next base: position 106,863 of record NZ_JBSUGE010000012.1, on the reverse strand, counting down.
TCGCAGTCTTCGAAATTCAACCACTGATGTAACGGCTCTAAATCTTGTAGAACCGCGCTTAATACCTCTCGTTGGTCATCAACGCAAATTACATTAAGCTTCTCCATGTTCACCCTCTACTGGTAACTTGATTCTAAAAATTGTTTTTTCACTGTCGCTCTTTACCACAATAGAGCCGTTATATCCGGCGATAATGCGTTTCACAATCGACAGCCCTAATCCTAAACCAAACGACAACCCACCCTTTTTAGTGGTGAAGTTTGGCCGGAAAATTTTTCTGCGTGTCGCTTCATCGATTTCTGGTCCGTTGTTAGCAATCGTGACCAAAATTTTCCCCTTACTCTCTCGAGTATGTATTTCGATCCCCGGGTCTTCGGTTTGACCAAGTGCATCACACGCATTCTTTAAAATATTGACCCAAACTTGTACGAGTTCGGTTTGAGAGCCAACAAAGTCCGGCAACTCCGCTGGGCTAAAACGTACGCTCACGCGTCTTAAGTCACTTTGCAATAGGGCCAGCGCTCGATTGATTGAGTCATTAATATTAAACGCTTCATCCAAATCGATATCCGTACGCCCCAATTGTTTCACTGAACGTACAATGCCAACAGTATGTTTAGAGGCAATACGCAAATCATGAAGGTCTCGCCCCATTTGCCAGAAACGTATCGCTTCTTCGGGTCTTTTTAACCAATGCTCCGACAGGAAATTATTTGGAACGGCACGTGCGAGATCACGCGCGAGATCCTTGGGTAAGCCGTAATATTTTTCGAAGTGACGCCCCCGCTTTCTCGCTTCGCTGGAAGAGACTTTCTGTCCTTGCATCAAACCAAAATCAAAAAACTGACTCGCTTCCGGATGAACTTCTTCAAGCAATTCCATGATGACCGACTCGAGTCGCTCTGATTTACTGCTTACCACACCAATAGCATTGTTCAACTCATGAGCAATACCCGCAGCAAGCTGTCCTAACGTTGTCATTTGCTCTGCGGTATGCAGCTTTTGTAACGCTTTTTCTTTAGCCAAGGCCTCTTGCATTGCACGCCGTTGACGCCGAGATAACTCGTTCACCATCACAGGCATAAATTGTGTCGTCAATGGTCCGTATGTCACCTCTTCCACCGCGGGCGTATCACGCTGTATCCAAGCCAGTTCAACGTCGGTTTGAGCAATAACTGTCGAAGAGGCCGTCCATGTACCAGAAAAGAAACTATGTACGCCAATAAACGCACCTTGAGACGCAGAAAATACCTGAATTGGCTTCTTGTCGTCTTCCGCATAATAGCCAGCCAACTCTCCTGAAAGCACGTAGTACAACCGATCGTTGTAGCCAGCTTGCTCGATCAGCACCGATCCGGATAAAACCGTTAATCGGCGTTCAAGATGGTTAAAATAGCGTTGTACTAACGCATCTAGTTTCGTTTCGTACATGGGTTACCCAATATGCCCAACGGTATGTAAAATCCAAACCATAACAAAACTAAGTAATACACCAATCACGCCCAGTACTGCACCGATACGAGCCATTTGGCTGCTTTCGACATGCCCAGTAGCATGAGCTAACGCGTTTGGTGGCGTACTGATTGGTAACGACATACCGAGTGACGCGGCAAATGTCACGACTAAGATCAGCGTCACTTCTCCACCCAATGGCGTTAACGAAGTCATCGAGGTACCTAGCGCAGCCATAATCGGCATAAGTAAGTTTGCAGTGGCCGTATGCGACATAAAGTTTGCCATTAACAAGCACAAGAACGCCGCACCAAACAAGACCACATATGGCGAGAACTGATCAAACGGAATACTGTGTACCACCAGCTTCGCAAGCCCTGTTTTATCCAGAGCAAGACCCAGAGCGATACCACCTGACACCAACCAAAGCACGTCCCAAGAAATTTTCTTCAAATCTTCCTTGTTGATAATGCCCGTCAATGAGAATACCGCGACCGGAATTAATGCCACTGTGTAAGAGTTCATCCCATGTGCTGACCCCATCAACCAGAGAATAATCGTACCTGCGAAGGTGACATAGACAATCATCGCTTTTGGTGTTTTCAAAAACTTGCTCTTAATATTCAGATCGATGGTGGTTTGCTCGGCTTTATACAAAAAGCCAATCAGAAACCACGCTAGCGCCATCATCACAATGACGAATGGCACGCCAAAGACCATCCATTCACCAAACGTAATTAAGTTATCACCAACCAAATATTTCAGCGCGATAGCATTCGGGGGCGTGCCGATTGGTGTACCAATACCACCAATGTTGGCGGCAACAGGAATACACAAGGCAAACGCAATTCGACCGGGATCTTTAGGTCCAAATACCGCAATCACAGGGGTTAGAATCGACAACATCATCGCTGTTGTTGCGGTGTTTGACATAAACATGGAAAAGACAGCGGTGATCAACATCAAACCCAACATAACGAACTTTGGGTTTTGCCCAAATGGTTTTAGCAACACGCGCGCTAAGTTGACATCCAGCCTGTACTTTGTCGCCGCCATAGCTAAGAAGAACCCGCCGAGAAACAGCATAATAATCGGGCTAGCGAAAGTCGCCATTATCTCGTTATATTGCAACAGCTCACCAAAATGTGGCTGCCCTTCTTGCAAGCGAAAAAGTACGATGCTTTTATTCGAAACAAGCAATAGTTCGAGCACAATGATAACGACCGAAGTGGCGTAGATTGGAATGGGTTCAAACACCCAACAGAGTGCAGCAAGCAAGAAGATTGCGATCACTCTCTGCTGGACGATAGTAATGCCATCAAATGGGAATGCAGAGAGGGGCATTAACCAAATAAGCAATGGTATCAATGTTGGAATAATGTATTTGAGATAAGGGCGCATAGTACTACTTCTCTTCCTGAGATGGTTAGCCAGACACGTTTGGCGTTTGGAACGCCATTACCCACCGCAATACCGAAGCTTTTAGGCTCTGACTAAGCCTTCAGAGACGAAAAATGCAGTAATGGCTTGTTCCAGAGAAGATTATGCACACTGTTTTCAAACAAAACTTTGGTGCGAGATCAATGAACTTGTTTTCACATTGGAAAACATTTTATATCTGTGTTCAAGCTCACTAAATGCTCACGATATCAATGAAATATACTTTCCCATCATAAAGTTAGTTAAGGTTTCTCCCCTAACTTCAGCACGTTGCTGAACCTTAACTGTGAACCCCATTTTCTCGTAGAAAGGCCGGGCAGTGATACTCACTTCAGAGTACAGTCGCTCTATCCCCTTTACTTTCGCCTGTGAAAATAGAAAAGACATCAAATCACGACCAATACCTTGGCCTTGATATTCATGGTGACAAAAGAAATGGTCAATCAAGCCGTCACTTTGCAAATCACAATAGCCAACGATCTGCCCTTCTATTTCCGCGATATAGGGTTGAATAGCATCCATTGTGCGTTGCCATGAATTGAGATCAAAGTCTGATGGGGCCCAAGCTGAAACTTGTGATTCGGTATAATCGCGACGATTAATGACTCGTACAGTGTGGTAAAAAAGTGTCCACAATATTGGAGCATCCTCTGTGCGATAGCGACGTATTGAGAGCATCGATTCAACCATTCCTATTCGATAAATACCAAGTATTAACGCAAAGTAATACTGGTGAACTCATCATTTTCAATACCAACCACTAAAGGCTTTTCAAGCTGATCGCTGTTCATCAATACGGTGGTATTTAGCTCTCGACTTGATCTGCGTATTTTGCTTTTTCTGATGATATGTATATTCACAATGTAATCGGAATATTCCTTCGTGACTCCTCCAGAAAACTCCACATGCTCACTTTCATTATCTTGGACTGCATGAAATTTTCGATTTGCTTGAATATCAGCACTGAGTGAAGAGTCACCGTAGTTCAGTACAACGGACGTTGGTTCACTATCTTGATTGGCAAAACAGCCAAATGCGAACATGCATAATGCAAGTATACTTTTTGATTTAAACATTGGTTATTCAATTTCTAGTTATTTTTCTGCCATTTGCATTACCAAATAGCACTCCTTCCGTAATCGCCCATTGTGCCACAGGTGTACGCAAGTCTCTAAATACAGTAAAAGGATGTACGATGAAATTCCGCTAAAAATGGGGAAATCACAATGCAGCTGAGGATAAATCAGCCTACTTAATCGCTCCCAATAACACCCAAGCAATTGTTTTTATTTAATTTTAAATTACTAAATAGTGTAAGCAATATACGTACAAGCTCTTACTTTTTCATACGCAACTAAGCAAGTTAATAGAGAAAGACAATATTTTCTATGCCACATGTTACAAATCTACTCATCTCATTATCACGTATGATCCGATATTGTAGCGCTAGCCTTTCCTTCTTTTTAACGAAGGGAAGATTTAACAATAAGGCTTGCACCTATTTTATAGCTAAAATCAATAAAGCATTTCCAACATCGGTTGGTCTAGGAGCGATCAATGAAAAACTCTCTCAGTTTTACTCATCTATTAAAAGTTGGCTTGATATCAATCGCGGCTTTGATGGGTGGATGCACTCAAGGAGATTGGCGTACCGCAAGCAGAGAATCTGCCGGTATCGCGCCCGACCCTTCCAATGTAAAACATGCCGTAATTGAGTTTTATGCCGCAGATGCATTTGGTTGGCGAGGCTGGTTTGCGGTGCACACTTGGTTTGCGATAAAGCCTGAAAATGCGAACGAATATACCGTGTATGAAGTGGTCGGGTGGCGCGTGAATCGTGGACAACCCGCTCTGTATCAATACCAAACGGGCACACCAGATCGCTACTGGTATGGTGCGAAGCCAGAAAAAATACTCTCAATACAAGGTGAAAAAGCCGATAAACTTATCCCAAAAATACAAAGCGTTATCAACCAATACCCTTGGGCTGAAGAATACACGTTGTTTCCAGGACCAAATAGCAATACATTCCCGGCTTGGGTGGGCAAGCAAATTCCAGAGTTAGAACTCGACTTGCCATTTAGAGCAATTGGTAGCGGCTACGCCAACGAGTAAAACAAAAGCTTGGTAACTGGCGCGTTTTACGTTCAGTGCATAGCACTATACCTATTGTGCGTCTTCACCTAACTCGGTTCTGTTTCTTCCGTTGCGCTTTGCTTTATACAGAGCGTTGTCAGCGTCTTTCATTACCGCTTCAATTGGCATATCGTTGCCTTTCCAGTGAGAAACACCAAGTGATACCGTTACCTTACCAACGACCAGGAAATCGTGTTTTTCTACGTTATGCCTAATCCTCTCTGCGACATCAACTGCGTGATGAACATCCGTCGCTTCAAGGAACATCATGAACTCTTCCCCACCGGAACGGCAAAGATGATCATTCGCTCGGGCTTGCTCTTTCATCAACTGAGCGAATTCTTTGAGTAGATTGTCACCCACATCATGACCATAGTTATCATTCACGCTCTTAAAGTGATCAATATCCAAAGCTAAAATAGAAAAAGCGGTGTTTTCTTGCTTAAACAAGCCTAGAACTTTGTCTAAGCCGCGTCGATTTAACAACCCAGTCATCGCGTCTGTTAGCGTATCCAATTGCAGCTTATCAATGGTTTTTGAAACGATACCAAACGCTTTGAGAAAACTGAGCTTCAAATGTGAAGCCTCAAAATACCAAGACTTAACCAGCTTCAAATCATCGATGGATGAGGAGTGCTCTTCTACTCCTCGAACAGCGCCAGCCAATTGCCATAATGGTCTTGAAATAAGTAGAGAGAAGAACCAGATCAACAGCAGAGTTAATAAACCAATTGGAATCGATTTGAAAAATACACTCCACATCTGCTCATCTAGCACCATTAACGTCATTGATTTCGGGCGCTGAGCGACAATTCCCCACCCTGATGATTCAACTGGTGCATACCCTGCTAGCATTTCAACACCGCGAGAGTTCACAATTTCTTTGTTACCACGCTGACCCATTGTCACGGCGTTAATTGCCATATTATCGTTGATCACTTCACCAACCCGCGATTTATCTGGGTGGTAGATCAGCGTATTGCTTTCGTCCACAACGTAAAGGAAAGAGCCATCTTTGTAAGCATGCTGGCTAAGTAATTCCGCAAGAATATTATCCTTCTCTAAATAGATAGTACCGCCGATATAGCCTAAATATTCATTGGACTGAGAAAATATAGGGTATGAGATCGTTAACAGATAATTTCCTGCGGGTGAGATGAATGGCTCAGTGACAACGGGCGCTTGAGCATTTAAAGATTGACGTTTTCTTTCACCAACGAGCTTTACACCTTTAACCTGAAGTGTCTCTGGTGATACAGAAATAATGACGCCTTTCGCATTAACGACAACCACAGAGTTGAATGATTTGGTTTGCTTTCTCAGCCTCTCCGCCTCTTCGTCAAGAAACTGAGCATCGTGCATCTTATCTTTTAGCAAGTTCGCACTGTATTTTAACTGCGACATTGAGCTTTCTATGAAAGAGTCCGTCATTTCTGACATTTTTTGCGCATAAACGCGGTTGGACTCTAACGTGTTATTGATGATGAGATCTCGTTGCACTCGATAGATCGAATAAAACGCATTGATCAAAGTGACAAGCACGCTGAAAACACACAGGATTACAATAAGGTTTCTAAGATTAAGTTTTTCTTTTCTTCTAAAGGACATTTGCCAACTGCCAGCTTCGATGGCTTTTTGTATGAATGAGCGTATAGGTTATATGAAATTGATTTAATTTTCAGGTAGGAAGTTGGGAGCAGTGTTAAATATTTTCTCACATAATAGAACGCAAAATGAGCTAATAAGAGAATTCAGTGACACAAAATAAATGCCGTGCCACTGTAATATCGCACAACTTTAAGCAAGCTCTGTGCTGGTCATTACCATTGTCTTTAATACATCGACAACAAGCTGATGATCATCTAACTGCGGTAAACCCGATACCGTCACAACCCCAATTAAACCAGAACCCATGATTCGAATTGGGAACGCGCCACCATGAGCACAATACTCACGCGCATCGAGATGTGGCTGATTTTCAAAATCACGCTGCTTTTGCTTATTGTACAGCGAGAGGTAGTAAGAGCTGTGACCATATCTCAATACTGAATTTCGCTTTCTACGAACCCAATCCAAATGGTCAGCGCACGTTCCTGTCATCGCGTATTGAAATAGCGTTTGTCCAAAACCGTAGACCTCAATAGCCACAGCCGCGTCACAGGCTTCCGCCGCTTCTTTTAAAGCTAAACCAATAGACCACGCTACTTGGTGGTTAAACTCTTTCAATTGAAGCTCATGCTCTTGTTGAGCGACGAGCTCAAGCGTTAAGCTCATGATTTCACCTGAATCGTTTTACCCGTTTTACTGCTTTCCAATGCCATCTCAATCAGAGCGATATTCTGTATTGCTTGAACGGCAGGAACCGGGTTATCAGTACCCAGGCGAATTGCGTCCGCCACACCAACAAAATAAGCTTGATACGCACCTCTCTCCGTTTTGATAGTTTGCGCACCGTCTTCGTCGTAGCGGACACCGTATAACGCCTCGTCCTCTTCTGACCAAGCATCGTTCTCCGGTAATCGGCCTTCTTTTAAGTAACCTTCTTGAGGATCTAATCCGTATTTTTCATATTTAGCCTCAGTACCCAATACTTTATAACGCAGGTTTGGTTCTGGGCTGTATAAGTTTGAATGTAAATGCACAATATGGTCTGGGTAATGAAGCACTAAGTTGTAGTAATCAATCGTGGTCGCGCCCGGACGCATCATTCGACACTGTGCGTCTATCGCATCTGGCAAACCAAATAACACCAAGGCCTGATCGAGAAGATGGGGAGCAAGATCGAATAAAATACCACCGCCATCTTGAGCCTGCTCTCGCCAGCGTTGACGAACTTCAGGACGGTAGCGATCAAAGTGCGACTCAAACAGCCTCACATCACCTAACTTACCTTGTTCGATAAGCGATTTAACGGTAAGAAAGTCGCCATCCCAACGCCTATTATGAAAAACGCTCAGAACCAATCCTTTTTCTTCTGCTAAGGCGATCAACTCATTCCCATCTTCTATGCGCGTTACAAACGGCTTTTCGACAATGACATGTTTGCCATTGTTCAACGCGCGCTTTGCGAGCTCGTAGTGCACGTCATTTGGCGCCGTGATGATCACAAGCTCAGCGTCACTGTCATCGAGTAAAGTATTGGCATCAGCAAACCACTGAGCATCTGGCCAATCATTTTGGACCGCTTCCTGTTGACGAGAACTTATTGCGCTCAACGTCAAGTTTGGCAGTGCTTTAATGAAGGGTAAGTGGAAAGTTTTTGCTGAATATCCGTAACCAATCACGGCGGTCTTTACGGGATCGTAAGCCATACTAAGATTCCTTATTTCGGTGAAACAACAATACATTCAATATCATTGTGGTCGAGAAGTTGTTGAAAGTCTGATTGAGGAGCATGATCGGTAATAACGATGTCGATCTTTGACAAATCACATACATGGTGAAAATTGTCGCTTCCAATTTTGCGGGATTCACAAACGACAATGACTTGTTGAGCTTGCTCTATCATGGTTTGTTTCATGGTTGCTTCTAGCTCATTATTTGTCGTCAACCCTCGGGATGACAACGCGCACACACCAATAAACGCCTTATTCACATGATATTGCTTCATTTGCTGTTCTGCTTGTGCACCCAAGATCGCTCTGGCGTAGGGGTCAAAGTGTCCACCTAAGAAATGGACGTCCATTGATTCACTTTTTTCAGCAGCGAGCAGTACGTCAATACTGTTGGTGACCACGTTGAGCTTATCTTCTTCACAGCGTGCTTTTTCTACGTAAAGTGGGAGCAGAGATAAGATAGTACTGGTATCAATAACAAGGTGGTCACGCTCATCCAAAAGCTTAGCGGCCGCTTGAGCGAGGCGATGTTTAGTGTCACTAATTGGTCGATTAGAGTACGCCTCTGTAGAGGAGGATATCGGGGCAAGCATGACGCCACCTCGGATTCTTTGTAATCCCGGTAGTTGGCTCAACTTGACTAAGTCTCGACGCGCTGAATCTCGAGAGATGCCAAAATACTCGCAAACTTCCGATAACGTTATTTTGTTTTGTAGGTCTAGCTTGGCTCTGAGCTCTATCAATCGCTCTTCTTGCGTCATTGCTTAAATTCACTTAAGTGGTTTTAAGTAATAATGCCACACAGCAATCAAATAACCAATACGGACGCACGCAATATTTGCTTATGCTGATACCAAACAGAATTGTTAAGTTGAGGAGATGAAGAGCGTTTTGCTCATCACCCCCTATCACAAAATGTTTGGTGTAATGTTTACGTTGGCTGGGTCGCTACTTTTTCATCGCTTCTTTAAAAACTTGACTCCAATCTTGTTTCATATCGACAAACAACCAACCTTGCTCTTCACCCACTTTAAATGATTTGTCTAATTTCCCCACGTGAGAGTCTTTATCATACGCCCATTCACGCTTGTCATCCGTGTGATGGATAACCGCTGAAAATCGTGGGCCAGACCCCGCTTTAGTCCACTCTAACATTTGTAAGTCACCGTCAGAATTACCAAATGCCATCACCGGGCGCTTACCAATGAAGTTCTGAATCGTGACAGGCTTCACCGCTTTATCATTCACAAAATCAATTTCTGGCAAGCGTTGAATCGTTGGCTTTCCATCAACGACCTGATACTCCGCTTTTAATGTCGTCCCAACGATATTTTGCGTTGGGATCCCGTATACTTCTGGTGCCCAAACACGCATGAAATCAATGCCACCTCCAGAAATTATATAGGTCTGGTAGTCATTTGCTCTCAAATAGTCGAGTAACTCAAGCATCGGTTGATAAACCATTTCAGTGTATGGCTTTCCCGTCGTAGGATGCACGGCCGTTCTCATCCACTCCTTCACTTCTTGATGGAACTGATCAGTCGACATTCCGGAGTGAGTCGCCATAACAAGCTTCATCACACCTTCAAGGCCTTGCTTGCCAACCCCCTCCAAGTCACCTTTTATTGCCGAAGCAAAAGGTTCTGTTGTTTTCCAATCAGGATGCTCAGAGGCCATCTCTTTCACTTTATCGATCGCAAAAAACAGCTGTAGATAAACGGGTTTTTCTGCCCACAGCGTCCCGTCATTATCAAACGTAGCGATCCTTTGGCTTTCAGGAATATAAGCGTCCGAGCCTTGAGTCGTCGTTTTAGTAACAAACGCCATAATAGCTTGCTTCGCACCGGTGTTGTTCCATGACGGCAGAGGATCTTGCACATCAGCAGCAATGCTATAGCTAGACAGAGCAAAACTTGTCGCAAGGACAATCACCTTTAACTTTATAGCCATTTTAATTCCTTATATTGAGGTACGGGATGCAAATCCAAATGAAAGTATAGTTCACGATTAACAAGCGCAATTCAGAGCAACATATGCAACGACACCATAAAGTGACCTTGTAACTAGAAACACGCTTTAATTAAAGAAGCTTACTGATAAAGTGTTGAGTTAGCTGGCGTCAACCTGCTCTGAAGTACTTTGACGTCCCTTTTTCTGATTAAGCTCATCAATCACGTAATCCGGAGCTACTTTCTTAAGTTCCGCTAAACACTGTTCAGACTTGGGGTTATCGTACCGAATGTAGATATCACACACTGCATAAAGCTGCTCCGGCGCGCCAGAGATCAAATAAGCTTTTTCAAAAGCGTCCACAGATTTTTTAAGATCTAACTCTTCTTGCAGAACACCATTTAAGTACCAAAAATAACTGTTGTTCTTTGCCATGTTAGCGGCCTTTTCAATTTCGCTAGCGGCATCATGCTTCTCACCAAGTCTTACTAGCGCCAATGACTTCGAGTAATGCAAAGCAGCGTTATCAGGAAAAAGTGTGATTGCTTCATCAAGTACTTGGATAGCTTGTCGATCTTTTTGTTGTGCTCGAAAATTGTCCGCGTAGCTTAACCAGACTTGCGGGTTACTTGGCATCAGCTTGGTTAGCTCTGGATAAATCAATGCCGCTTTGTCCCACTCTCGATGCCAACGATATACATCGGCAAGGAGTAATCTAGAAACGTTGTCAGTTTTCTGCGACAAGTAGGATGTTAAATCAGTCACCGCGCCTTCAAGTAACTGTTGCTGCTCCGAACTTAAACTGGCGTAATCTCGAACCAAGTTTATCGCTGCGGTAATTCGAACCATTGCATCGTCATCACTTAGCAACGGGGAAACCAGACGCCAGCGATGCTCTATCATATAGGGTTGAGCTCCTACAATTGCTGCTTCACGAATTCCAGCATCTGCATCTTTCAAACCACGAGCGACGGCAACCAAAGCGTTTTGGCTGGGGTAGTTGGCTAGTTCACGTAAAGCATCAATACGCTTTTCTGAAGACAACTTCTTGTTTTGTGCATCATAAGACAATTTTTCGACTTGCTGTGCTAGCGTCATTGATTCTTCTTGAGATGCTATCTCAACGGGTGAAACTCTATCTGAATTGAGCGGAGGTTTATCTTGAGCCCAAGCGCCTTGGCTTAACGCTACACTCAGCGTGAAAGTTAAAAGTGACTTCGTAAAACGCGTTATCTTTTGCATTGATGAGACCTTACTTTTATAAAACTGGACCAGTTGAATCTTAGAACTTAGTGTCAAAAACAGGTCGATTAGACGCTTTCAGGTGTAAAACCTTATCGCTGTATTTACCGTGTACCACAGGGTTGCCCATCGCTCGTAAAATGTACGCCATTGATTTGTCGACATGCGCAAAAAACTTCTTCCAACCTGCACATAGATAGTTAAGGCCAGGCTCACCTTTTCTGGTGCGAATAAAGCGGTTTTTAGGGCATTCTCCAAAACATGCAAACTGATAATCGCAATGAACACACTGCTGAGGCAGTGTACGACTTTTAGCAAACCCGAATTTCTGCTGGTCAGGGCTATAAGCGAGAGTATCGAGTTTTTCGCGGTGAATATTTCCGACCTTGTATTCCGGGTAAACATAGTGGTCACACGCAAAGACATCACCGTTTGGTTCCATTGCTAAACCTTTGCCACAGATTTCACCTAGCGTGCATAGTGGGTTTTTGCTTCCCATCCATGTTTCCAAACTTGCTTCAAAATACTGTACAAAAACGTTACCAATATCATGCACGACCCACTCATTGAATATCGCGATAAGAAAGTTACCCCATGCTTCATCCGCCACACAAAATGGCTCGACAACCGAATCCTTGTAACCGGGAATCAGACGTTTATCACCTTGCATCAGTTGCTCATTGGGCTTCCAAGTTTGTGGCGCTGTTGTTCTGAAAGTTTTCTGCTCAACAATCGGAATAAACTGCATTTGAGGGGAACGTACTTCATCTCGTAAGAAGCGATACACTTCCAATGGGTTACGGCTGGTCAAGTTGTTCACACACGTGAGCGTTGCAAACTTCACTTCATGCTTATGTAATAGCTCAACGGCGTTCATCACTTGTTTAAATGTTCCTCTTCCTGCTCGATTTGTTCGGTAAGCGTTGTGCATCATCTCAGGGCCATCGATGCTTAAACCGACAAGAAAGTGGTTCGCTTTTAGAAACTCGCACCACTCATCATTAAGAAGCGTGCCATTAGTCTGAAGATCATTAGAGATCGTAATACCATGAGGGCGGTATTTATCTTGTAATTCAACAATTCTTTTGAAGTAATCCAACCCCAGCATAGTTGGCTCTCCACCTTGCCAAGAGAAGATAATTTCAGGTGTGTTCTGTCCTTCTATGTATTGGCGGATATAGCTCTCTAAGGTTTCGTCATCCATTATTGGCGAGCACCCTTGCTTATATTCCAACAAATCTTGTTTGCTTAAGTAATAACAATAAGTGCAATCGATGTTGCAGGCAGTACCAATGGGCTTTGCCATCACATGTAAACGCTTAGATGCTTTTCCGTTGAACTGCGGCCCTTGAGTTATGTGCATTCATCACCTTCTTAGTTGCTAACCTGTCCCCAATGATGTCAAACCTAATCATCGAGTTAATCGCCTAGGGTGATGATAATGTTCAATTATTCTCGGCGCTTGTTATAGTGTGTATAACCGTTTGTTATGGTTTTGCTTGCTAGACTTTTTGACCAAAGTCGTTGACGGAGTTGCCGAATGAAGCATCCCAAAAGTAAGATTATTTCCTTTGTCTCAGCCATATCGGTCACGCTGATAATTAGTGGGTGTGCAACAACCCCACCAAACTCTCTCGCTCAGAAAATCGATCAAGATATGGTTCTTGTCGAAGGTGGGCAGTTTACGATGGGCGCAGATAATCCATCAGCCAAAAAGTCAGAGGGCCCAGCTCGCACTGTTAACGTTGATGGATTCTATTTGTCAAAATTCGAGGTAACTCAATCGCTCTTTGAAGCTATCACAGGCTCCTCTCTGAGCTACTTTCGAGATCCAAATACACCCGTCAATAATATTAGTTGGCAACAAGCCAATTATTTCATTAAGAAATTGAATGAAAAAACGGGAGAGCATTACCGTCTACCAACAGAAGCAGAATGGGAGTTTGCCGCTAAAGGCGGAATTTTAAGTAAAGGCTTCACTTTTTCTGGATCAAACAATATTGACGAGGTGGCTTGGTATGCGAATAACTCGCACAATAAGGCTCATAAGGTAGGTCAAAAGCAACCAAACGAGCTCGGGTTGTACGATATGACAGGTAACGTAGGCGAGTTTGTTATTGATGCTTTTGACGAAGGTTATTACAAAACAGCGCCCAGTGATAATCCGGTAAACGCAAAAGAGGAAAAAGAAAGCCTTGCACACAAGTCTGTACGTGGCGGCAGCTTTGCTTATGACGCAGACGAATCTGAAAACTATCGCCGCGATTTTGCCAGCCAATCCGTCATTATGTCTGACATGGGCCTTAGACTAGCGAAAGACGTAGACTAAACTAAGTAGAGAAAGTGGCGCGATAAAGGCTCCACTTTTTACTATTGGTGTTTAATCTCTACAGATTCGTAATAGGTGCTTTCAGCTGATCAATAGCCTGCTTAGGAGCATAATTACTCAGCTCTTTTAGACACCTATCGAAAGCAAAAGCGACAGCGCCTTTTTTATGATTTCTCGCTAGAACTTCGCATTGAGCATATAAATGTTGAGGGTTCCCACCAACTTTAAACGCAGTCTGCAATGCCTTACTGGCTTCCAGAACGTCACTTTTTTCCAAAGCTAGACCATAAACATACCAGTAGTGAGCGTTAGTCTTTCCTAGTTCTGCGGCATGTTTAAGTAGAGCTTTGGCCTCATCTTCCTTGCCTTGGCGTAACAAAGAAAGACCGGCACTGTAAGGTAATGAGCTGGATTTAGGCTGAGCTTTCATCCCTTGTTGTAACACCCAGAGCGCAGCTTTTTCTTTCCCAAGGCGTCGATACAGGTCCGATAAATTCACGTAACTATTTTCGAAATAAGGCTCGATACTTATCGCTTCTTGGTATAACGCAATTGCCTTATCGATTTCGCCTAAGCTGCGGTATACATTTGCCAAATTGGTTCTACCAAAACCACGATCGGCGTTAAACTTTTGAATGTCCATGTACTCTTCAAGCGGTGGTTGAATCCTATCTTTTTGTAACGGCGTCATTTGCGCATAGCTGGTCACTAATACCGAAGCCGCCTCCGCCCTCACTGAAAGTACGGGATCATCCAGCAGTGGTTCTAAAATTCGCCATCGATCATGAAACTCATAACCAGACGAGCCCGCGACTGCGCCGAGCCGAATCATTTCATTCTCATTTTTAACGGCCCTTGCGAGCGAAACAGTCGTATTTTGGTCAGTATTGCCGCCCATTCGCTCTAATGCAGAAGCTCGTATGATGTCTTTTAATGATGAATCCTGAGCAGAGTAAGCCAGAGCATTCGCCGCCCCTTTGTGCCCAATTGCATCGGCATAAAACGCGACAGCAAAGTGTTGTTGATTGCGGTATTGAGAGTGAGGAAACCATTCGGCTATCTGCGCATCCGCCCACTGGTTACTCTTATCCTCATGACAAGACGTACATACATTGGGCGTATCGATGTGTTTGCTCAAGTCAGGTCTAGGTACGTGCCAACTGTGGTCTCTACGAGGATCGACTTGCATATAAATCGTTTCTGGCATGTGACAAGTCGTACATTGTGACGCTTTGGATCCCGCTTCATGGAAGGTGTGGTTTTCTGGGGTATATTCTGACGCAATATGACATTGTGAACATACCGCCTCTTCTGGGATGTTTAGTTTTGCCGAATGAGGATCGTGGCAATTGGTGCATGTTACGCCTTTTTCAGCCATTTCAGACTGAAGAAATGAACCGTAAACATAGTCTTCATCGTAAATTTGGCCATCGTGGTAGTAGAGTTCTGGAGTGATCAAGCTTAACCGATATTTATCGAAAAATGAGCCTTGAATGTGATCACCAGTCTCATTTAACTGCGTTCGACGACTGTGACATTGTGCGCACGTCTGAACTTGATTTGTTTCTGCGATTGCTTTTGGTTGTAACGTTCTGTGGCCCTCCTCCAATACCCACTCGGTTACCGCTTTAGATAAATTTCGGTCAAAACCATAGTGACTATCTGTATCGAAAGAGCCTCCTGTAGATGCGACCTTTTTCGCCAACTCGATGTGTCCACTTGCAGGGCCATGACACGCTTCACAACCAACATTGATCTCGGACCAAGACGTATTGTAGGTATTTTTGATTGCGTCATAGTTCTTCTTTACATTGGTCGAATGACAGTCTGCACACATGAAATTCCAATTTTGCCCAGTGTTAGTCCAGTAAAACTCATCAGTCGTTGCTGTCTCTGGATAAAGGTGAAACCAGCGCTGACCACCTTCCGATTTCGTCCTTGAATCCCACGCAAAAGGAATTAGCTGTACACGACCGTCTTCAAACTCCACCATATATTGCTGTAACGGTTCCCAGCCAAATGTGTAGCTAATTTTATAATCATGCCATTGACCATCAGGACCTTGAATATTGACCCAATACTCCTCGCCTTGTCTAAAAAAACGGTTGGGTTGCCCATCATGCGTCACTGTGCGGTTATCAAAATCACCTTGAACAGATTCTGAGTTTGCATGTTTCATTGCCATATCGTGATGAGAGCCCTTCCAAGCCTCCACCTCTTGTTGGTGACATTCCGCGCACGTTTGCGTGCCGACATATTCCAACCCAAGCTTCGTGGTATTTTGGGGACTCTCTATCACTGATGCCTGGGGAAAAAACGAACCACTCACCATGACGATACCCAGAAATAAACACCGAAACCGACCTGCCCACTGACTCATAACTATCCTTAGTATTTAGATGGTGCAACTTGAATCAATATAGTCGCTAACCCCTTGGTTATACAAATAATTAGAAGTGAAAGACCTTCAAAATGAGTGCTCCATTCTTCGTCCCCCGATTAGGGAGTATCTCGGTGTTTTTGCTGAAACTTTATTCGTCTCACCAGCAACCTGCTCTGGTATTCATTAGTGACCCATCTCTATTTTTAAAACCTCCCCAAACCATCAGAATGACAAGTATTTTTCTTTAGAAACAAATAGTTAAATACCCTCAATAACTTATGGTTATAAAGAGTATAAGAGGATTTTTCTATACACATCATTAACTTATGCAGCACCTAAGCACAAGGTTTACTTGTGCTTCTCGTTACTCTCAACCACCTGGAGTTTTTTATGGCAAACCAATTGAGAAAAATCGCAGTAGGCGTCGGACTGTTAGCAACGTCCAGCGCAGCGATGGCGGCAGACAAACCCAACATACTCGCAATTTTCGGTGACGATGTCGGTTACTGGAACATCAGCGCATATAACCAAGGTATGATGCGTTACAAAACCCCTAACATCGATCGTATCGCGAACGAAGGTGCTTTGTTTACAGACCATTACGGCCAACAGTCTTGTACTGCGGGTCGAGCAGCATTCATTACTGGCGAAGAACCATTTCGCACTGGCTTGCTGACAATTGGTATGCCGGGTTCCGACCATGGGATTCCAGATTGGGCACCAACTATTGCTGACTTACTAAAAGACCAAGGTTATATGACAGCTCAGTTCGGCAAAAACCACTTGGGCGATCAAGATAAGCACCTACCTACCAATCATGGTTTTGATGAATTCTTTGGTAACTTGTACCACCTTAATGCAGAAGAAGAGCCCGAAACCTACTATTACCCTAAAGACCCAGAGTTCCGTAAAAACTATGGTCCTCGTGGTGTAATTAAATCTTATGCCGACGGTAAGATTGAAGATACTGGCCCAATGACGCGTAAACGCATGGAACACGCGGACGAAGAGTTCCTCGAAAGCACTTTATCGTTTATGGAGAAAGCTGTTAAAGCAGATAAGCCTTTCTTCATCTGGCATAACTCTACGCGCATGCACGTGTGGACCCGATTACAAGAGAAGTACCGAGGTAAATCCGGTGTTAGCATTTACGCTGATGGCATGTTAGAGCATGACGATCAAGTCGGCGTATTGCTCGACAAACTCGATGAGTTAGGCGTTGCTGACAACACCATCGTTATTTATACAACAGATAACGGCGCAGAGACCATGACTTGGCCTGATGGGGGCGCAACCCCATTCCACGGTGAGAAAGGCACGACTTGGGAAGGCGGTATGCGTGTGCCTCAACTTGTGCGTTGGCCAGGTGTCATTAAGCCAGGAACGAAAATCAACGAAATGATGGCTCATCAAGACTGGTTGCCAACATTGTTGGCGGCAGCTGGCGTTCCTGACGTGAAAGAAAAGCTTGCTGAAGGTTACAAAGCAAATGGTAAAGACTGGCGTGTCCATATAGACGGCTACAACTTCATGCCATACTTCGAGGGAAAAGAAGAGAAAGGACCACGTGAGTCTCTGCTCTACTTCACCTCAAATGGTGAACTAAACGCAGTACGCTGGAATGACTGGAAACTTCACTTTGCAACTCTGGAAGGAAACCTAAGCGACGCCGTGCGATCTGTACCAAACTGGCCTAAGATCATTCACTTACGTGCTGACCCATTTGAAAAAGGTCCTAGCGAGTCACAAATGTACCTACGTTGGATGGCAGACAACATGTGGTTGTTTGTACCAATTCAAGACGTTGTTGGCGACTTCTTTAAAACGTTACCTGAATACCCAATGCAACGCGGTACAACTATGAACCCTGCTTCTTTAAATTACGACTCTTTGCAGATGCAAGAAAAGATGCAGCAGTTAGAAATGATTAAACAGGAAGTGAATAAAGTTAAGTAATTTAATTAATCACTCTAGATTGCGTTACTGAGCCAGCAGAGTTCTGCTGGCTTATATTTGCTGAAGTAAGAACTATTCGTTCAGTTTACTATCGCAAAGAACAAGCATTCTGCCGTAGAGTCCTTTCTTACGAAACCACCTTTATCAAAGACCTGAGCACTTACCACCAGCTTCATCTTAAGTTCGTTTAGACTCATTACTTTCATATTTCAAATAGTTCGTAATCCCTATAGAAATCCTTTTCTCTAGGTGGAATAACCAAATAACCCTATGCGCTCGATAACAAATAGTTGATTTTTTGGAAGCATTGTTTATATCACATGTTGTAACATTGCTTACCTAACGTATTGTAACAAGAGAGAATTGGATGTCTAAAGCGGAATCATCTTCCAGAAAGTTAAGCTTTATTATTATTGGCCTCGTTTTTGTGGTTTGGCTATACAGCTTGTGGGCTGATCGAGTAACACCAATCACTGGCACCGCTCGGATTCATTCTTATCTTGTCCGTATTACTCCAGAGGTTTCGGGGAACCTAACTGAAATCCATGTTCGCAATAATCAAGTCGTCAATGCTGGTGATGTGCTCTTCGAAATTGATCCAAGAGACTATCAAATTAATCTGCGTTCAGCCGAAGCAAACTTAGCCATTGCTGGTCAAAACATTGGAGCCAACACCGCGGCAGTTGAAGTGGCACAAGCTAAGGTCATTGAAT
This sequence comes from Vibrio sp. JZG10, assembly GCF_054064075.1. NCBI lineage: Bacteria > Pseudomonadati > Pseudomonadota > Gammaproteobacteria > Vibrionales > Vibrionaceae > Vibrio > Vibrio sp. JZG10. Next base: position 87,927 of record NZ_JBSUGE010000012.1, on the reverse strand, counting down.
CACTCGCAGCTCGTGACAACGCAAGAGAACAAGCAGCTCGCGTAACCGAGCTCGCCGCAAAAGGGGTATTGAGTAAATCTGAGCTAGACAACGCCATCGAAGCCAAAGCACGAGCTCAAGCCACATTAGAGGCAGCAGAAGCGTCCTTAGCTCAAGCCAAGCATAATCTTGGCCCCGAAGGGCAAGATAATCCCCAGATTCTCGCAGCTATAGCAAATCTTGAAAAAGCGCAACTCGACTTACAACGAACGAAAGTGATTGCTCCATCAAAGGGGATCGTTTCTAACTTACAACTCACTGTTGGGCAAAAAGCGACAACTGGATCACCTCTTGTCACTTTCATTGATCCGAGAGGCGTGTGGGTATCAGCGCTTGTTCGCGAAAACTCACTCGAGCATGTTCGTGCGGGACAAAAAACAAAGATTGTGTTGGATGCTTTACCTGGCAGAGTGTTTGAAGGGCGAGTAGAAAGCATTGGTTGGGGTACTGGTGGCAGTAACGACGTTGATCCGAGAACTGGCTTTTTGGTTGCAGACAATAATTCCTTAAATGCACAGCGCTATCCTGTAAATATTGTTTTTGAAGGCGGAGATATTCCCGAAAACGTACGTTATGGTTCGAAAGCAACGGTCGCTTTTTTAACTGAGCAAAGCACCTTTGGAGAGTGGCTGGCGTCTCTCTGGATGAGAGTGTTGAGTATCTGGACTTATGTTTCATAGTTCAGCAAACCCAATCATTAGATTGGTTTTCACTCCGATTCTTTTACTGTTTTACTTACAGTATTCAGGTGCGCCCACTCCCTTTATCGCGCCAATATTCGTTGTGATTTTTCTAACACTGATGCCATCTAAACCCCCGTTCAACATGATGTTGAAATTGCTGGTAATACTCTCACTTCTCAGCTTTGGCATCGTAACTTTAGCAGGAGCGCTCATGAGCTCCCCTAGTGGCTTCTTACTGTTTACTTGGTCACTTCTCTGTTGGAGTTATTACCGAAGTCATCGCGATCCCAAAGACATTGTTTCGACACTCACTTTGATCGTTGTATTGATTATCGTGGTCACAAGCCTACAAATGGGGTTGCCGCTTGAGGGATTGCCATGGGTCTTATTTACTAGTTTCATTGTTGCGTTGGTTGCCACATATATTAGCTTTTGGCTATTCCCTGGGGACGAAAAAGATATACAACCAGACCAAACCACTCTTGATGGTGCAAACGAACATATCGGGCTTATCGTCTTTAAAGCAACCGCATTGTGTGTTGTTTTGTACGCGCTAATATCATCTGGAAGCTCTCAAACGCTATTGATCGCAATAACATTTGGCAGCATGATTAAGCACCCAGTTAATCAAGACAGTCATTCCTTTGGGCGGTATCGAATTATCACTACAAGCCTAGGGATCTTGTTTACTATTCCATGCATGCTTGCAGTAGCCACAGGTGCACCTACTTACGTTGTACTTGGCGTTACCATCTTTTGTGGCCTGCAACTAGCGTGTTTTGCAATACGTCGACAGACACACTTAACCATCTATCAATTGCTTTTTACTAACTTCACTGTGCTGACTTACCAGATTATTAACAATACGGGCATCGAATCATTTTCTGCTCAAATGACTCGATTCGTCTCTATTTCTATCGCTATAGTTCTAGGGGTACTGGTTCTCAATTTATTTAGATCAGAGCAAGAGGTGAAATAACTGCAGCCTCTCTTTCTTAAACTAACAGCGGCTGAGCGATATGAGCTTTCTCATTGAACGAAGCTTGAATAAATAAAAAAGCATCTATCTTATACTCACATACAGAGGATTACTCCCTCCCAATAACCATTAACGTCCAATCAGAAGAAAAGAATTTTTCAAGTAAAAAAACAAGACTCGAATTGAGTCTTGTTTATAAATGTGGTCTGGATGAATACGGTTATGGCGTCGCTTTAAAATCGCGGATTAGCTTCTCCCGATACGCCGTAACAACCCTCATGATAGAGTCTTTTACATCCCCTATTTGCTTAGAGGGTTGACACCAAAGGCCAAAACCAAACTTAAAGCCTTCTAGTAATTCACAGACTTCAACGGGCTCTATATCATTATTAGAAAATTCGGAATGAGCCAGCGTTCTAGGAAGAATCGCCCACCCTAGCCCTGCTTCAACCATTTTTACAACAAGAGCCAACTGATCGACTTCTTCATGATTCGAACTGACGATAACTTTTTCACCCATTCCTTCTTCAATGAAAGATCGCAACACAAATTGCTTGCTATTCCTCAACGCAGTTAACACTTGGTCGGGTGCCATAGAAGCCAGTTCACCACCTTTCTGGACAAAGGGAACAAATTCAAAGTGACCTAAAAACGTCGAGTCTAGACTGTGTATTGCACGGCTATCATGCACATTGACAATACCGAACTGGTACTCACCAGTCGCTAAACCTTCTTTGATCTCGTTACGGTTACGAACAAAAAAGTTAACTCGCATCATCGGAAAATCTGCCGCTAATTGAACACGAAGTAACACCAGCAAACGATGTGGGATGGCACTAGAATAGGCAATGCTGACACTCTCTAAGCCACCATGAGCAAGGCTCAATGCGACTTTGTCAAACGTACGGGCTTGTTCAATTGTTTGCTTTGCATAGTGGTAAAGAAGGCGAGCATCTTCAGTGGGTTCTACGGAACGGCCAACCCGATTAAACAAGCTCACAGCAAGTAAATCTTCTAAATTCGTAATAACCTGCCCGATGGTTGTTCTGTGCTTATTCAATTTTACAGCAGCCTTGCTAAACGAAAGCTCCTCGTAAACAGCAACGAATGCCAATAGTTGTTCAAGACTAAAATTCATAGGTTTTCTTATATCTTAGGGCTACATGGCTAAACTATCACAAGTTATTGAGAATGCTAGCTCGAAAGAGCGACGGTTAACCCGAGGCTTTTATCCTCATCACTAGATACGTAGTTATTCCGCACGTAAATGCGAAAACTTATCGCACTCACACTCTCCTTAAAGCACGTTCGACATCAGACGTAACTCATTACGAACTCTCTAAAAAAATACATTGATGGATTTGATCCTACAAAAGCGATTATTACATTTGTAGGATTTCTCTTATCTTTGTATTCATCAAATAAATAGAGAAAAGCACCATGAACTCAATGCCACATGAACTTGTGTGGGGTGAAGTTTATTTCCCACCCTTGTTGCTGGTTATTGCATTGGCTTACATTCTCACCATTTTGGTTGGAACCGTTGCAACAAAATTAGGGGTACACAAATACGTTGCGTTTCCAGCACTTGCTGAGCTGAGCCTAATTGTGATTTTTACTGGCGTTATTGGTCGATTCATAACCATCTTTTGAGGCAAATTCCGTGATAAAACGTTATCTAATCACATTTTTATTACTGTGTTCCGCTGGCACTGTGATTTTCAGTTACTACCAATCATACTCAAACAATCCTTGGACTAGAGATGGTCATGTCAGCGCGTACATTGTGTCTATAACGCCCCGTGTAACCGGGCAAGTCATCAAGGTGTATGTTGAAGACAACTCCCAAGTTAATGCGGGCGACTTACTGTTTGAGATTGACCCAAGCATTTATAAAGCGTCTTACCACAAAGCCCAGGCGGCTCAAAAGCAAGCCATTGCGTTGTTAGCGAAAGCCAAAAATGAAGAACAACGTGCACTGGAACTAGAAAAGCGTACACCTGGCGCGGTATCGGTGCTGACGTTGAACAATTTGAACAACGCCGTAGAGACAGCAATCGCAAACGTGGAGCTGGCGAAAGCAAACGTCGAAGAAGCAAAACTGAACCTTGATTACACCAAGGTGTACGCTCCAACAAATGGTTACATCACCAATTTTAATCTGCGCACCGGCTCCCAAGTTGTCGCAAACTCACCAGTTGTAGCATTAATTGATGAAGACAGCTTTTGGATCGAAGGCTATTTCAAAGAAACGGATTTAGTTGGTGTTGATCCACAAGATAAAGCATACGTAACCTTAATGATGCACGACGAAATGGTGCTAGAAGGCAAAATCAAGAGCATTGGTTACGGCATCGCGAAGCAAGACGGTAGTACAGGTAACGACCTTCTGCCTAATGTGAACCCTAACTTTCAGTGGATACGCTTAGCTCAACGCATTCCAATTAAAGTGAAATTAGACAACTTACCAAAAGATTTTCAACTACGCGTCGGTATGACGGCATCCATCAAAATCATCAAACAATAAATGCGGTGAAATGTATGTTCAATGCCTCAACCAAAGAAGCAATTAAAGCTGCACTGTCTATCGTTATCGCAATCTGCCTCGCCTTATGGTTTCAATGGGAGAAACCCTATTGGGCAGCGATCGCCGTCGCGGTAATGGCATTAAATGAAAGCTTCGCTCACTCGATAAACAAAGGTCATAATCGCCTAGTGGGAACCCTACTGGGCATTGGCTATGCCTTTTTCCTCATCACGGCATTTTCTCAAGATCGCTTCTTGTTCCTGACTTTTTTTACCCTATTTTTAGGTGTATGCATTTTCATGTCGAGCGACGAAAAGTACGGTTATGTGTTCTCCATAGGCTTTGCTGTGTGCTCTATCATCGCTTGTATGGGAGAGTTTGATAGTCAAGTGACGTTCCATTTCGCAGTACTTCGAATGCAGGAAACTATTCTTGGCATCATTACCTTCTCCGTTGTTTATCGTTTGGTTTGGCCAGTGAATACTGAAGAGAATTTCATTCAACGCTTTGAGAGCAGCCGTGAGGTGTTGCTTAAAGCTATAGACAAACCAAATGACATTGATATTGATGCCCTTGAAACCAACACAGCAAACATTGAGAAGATGTGCCAACTACTGGGATTACCGCTCACGGGCAGTTACCACCTCAAAGAACATCGAAAGCTGTGGCATCAGCGCCTCGAAGAGATGAAACGTATTCAAGAACGATTACTTGAACAAGTGGAAAAGCCCCACTGTGATGATATTGACTGGAAACCTGTGGCTCAAAACCTGACGCTATTTGATATCGCTCAGCCAACCACGCATCTAATTGGTCGTACCTTATTGACTGAACAAGTGAACCAGAAAACATCTTGGCATCGTGAACACAGGACTTTCATACAGCACTTGAAAGAAGACCGCAGAAAGGTTTTACAAGGAATATCGATGTTTATCACCTCGTTATTGGTTTGGATTTATCTCCCTGTACCAGGTGGGTTTATATTCCCTATGTTGGCCGGTGTCTTTTCATCAATAGTACCTACAATGCCTCCTAGCGTTGTTAAAGATGCCTTCTTTGGCGTTTTGGGAACAGGTTCAGTGATACTGCTGCAATACATCTTCTTGATGCCCATGATGACTGAGCTCTGGCAACTAGGGTTATTTTATTTCATCAATATTATTTTGATTTGGGAGGTATTTTCTACACCACAGCTGATGATCCATAGAGTCTTAGGCGTCAATTTATTGGTGGTATTAACCTCAGGCGCACTTAACTTGACCCCGGAGTATCGTATCGAAACACCTTTACTCATGCTGGTAAACATCATGCTCATTTTGATGATCGCCAAGTTATTTAATGACCTGTTTCATCCCCGCGTAACCGCTTAAACAAGCAATTAAACTTAATAAGGAAATGCTTTGAACAATGGGTTAGATCAAATTACGTAATGGCAAATAACACTGCCCGAAAAGGTAAAAATTAACGACCAAACCAACACACTTTGAACAGGAAACATATGAAATATCAGCAGTGGGAATACTTTAATATCACGAAGTGAGAATAATATTTGAGGTTGAAGATCCCAACATGTAGCTAAAGATGCGCCTCTTTTGAGCCGAGGATGCTTGATCAAATACTCAGCATAGGATGAATAAACCGTCCACAACCCTAACAGCCCAAATAACTCGATGATAGAAATAACTTCCAGACTAAATGGCAATAGTGAAGGCCCACCAATGAGTAAGATAATTGCGAAGATCCACATCTTATTTTTCATTACACATCCTTGTTGCTGATTTACGCTTATGTATTACCAATAACAACACCAAGTAAAAGCTGTTGGCCATAAAAACGCAACCCAACGTTGAATTGCTCATTTCAAGCGTTGAGGTTTTCTCTTATACAAATATTTCCACCCACTAGCGCTCACTAAATGCCACTTTACTCGCTAGACTGATAAGTAGAATACCTGAAACACCTTCAAGAGTTCTTGAATAACGTTGAGAGTGTGGACGACTAAATACCCAATTACCCACAGATGCGTACAAAACGTTACATGTCGTCGCAAGTGCGCTGAACAGCAAGCCAAGTACTAATAATTGCATTGATGTTGAGCTTGCAGACGTATCAATAAATTGAGGCAGAAATGACAGGAAGAATAACGCTACTTTTGGATTCAGCACGCTGACAATAACCCCCTGAACAAACACATTTTTATTATTATCAACATTTTTGTTTTCAACGATTTTACTTTCTCCACGCCACATGGACAGTAATGACTGAACACCTAAATAAACTAGGTAAGCGGCCCCTAACCATTTAACAACGCTAAAAGCCAAAGATGAACTCAGAATTATTGCTGACAAACCTAAACATGCCGCTAGTGTATGAAAAAAGTAACCAACACCAAGCCCCAGAGCCGCTTTCAGCCCAGCAGATAATTTACCTTTCATTGTATTGGAAACAATATAAATTACATCAGGTCCAGGAATCATGTTGATAGCGAGACAAGCGACAACAAATAATAATAGTGAGTTTGAATCCATTCTTTTCTCCAAATTAACGTCTTGCGGGATAACATCTCATCGAACTATAAGTAATGCAACGTCTAGGTTTCCGTTGGTTATCAAGGCGTTGACCGTAGTTCATTAACGTGCCTGCCATCGCAGGCCCGGGGCTAGCTATAGCTGATACAACAATCAGTGAATAATTTATCCCTTTCATTTTTACTCTAAGCCTCCACATGAAGTTTTATCAACCCTTATCGCGGAATACTTTATTGAATGTACATCAGAAGCGTAATCCTGATTAAAGCACCAAGTGTCACGAATCAAGCTGGGGATTCTCTGATATTTTACTGCTCCAAAATAACATCAAATCCACCATAAATGAGACGCTTTCCATCAAAGGGCATTGGGTTATTCTCAGGACTCATTCGAGGATCACCCATGATCCGCTGCCACCCTGAGTCCCGAACTTCTTTTGAAGGCCAGACTACCCATGAAAACACAACGGTTTCGTTGCTTTCAGCTTTAACTGCCATGGGAAACGATGTGATCTCACCATCTGGAACTTCACTTCCCCACGTCTCAATAACCTTTAAGGCCCCAAACTCCCTGAACATTTCTGCTGCTATTTTTGCGTGTGCGATATACTTTTCTTTATTCGCTGTCGGTACTGCAGCGACAAACCCATCAATGTATGACATAAGTAAACTCCTTTCATTGGAGTTATAACCATAGCTCAATAAAAAGAATGCACATGATGCCAAATCATAGAAGCAGGTACGTAATACAGCTTGAGAGCTACATTCCTAGCTTGGACTTTATATGCATATTTGAAAGGTATGTGTTTGGATCTAGCTTAGTTAGCGTATTTATAATTTCCAAAACGCTCGAATACTCAATACGTTCCTCTTCTGCATGCCCGATCCCACCTATTGTAAAGTGAGTAAAGCGGTAATCACGATAAACGTTTTGAAGCTGGCTAGAAATATCTTTGAGTAATCTTTTACTGAGGCTGAATGCAGGGTACTCACTATTTTCTGAAAGCTCTGCTGTAGATCCAATAGATACAATATTGCATTTATCGTTAAGTGAACCTAAAGCGTTAAGTTCATTGACTAAATTAAGATACCCAATCGGGCCAACATTCATAAACTCAATCAGTTCGTTTGTTGTCAATTTTGAAGACTCTCCCCACATCGACGCCAAATAAACTATGATGTCAAACTTTACACCTTTGAAGCACGTGTAATCTGGTTTTTTCTCCGGACTAACATCAATACGAACAGAAGCGACTCCATCCTCAACTAGCTTTGATCTAGAAATAGTATAAGTTTCTTTACCCTGTAAGTTCGTAGCCAAGAACCTTCCTAGACCCTTACTACCTCCAACAATTAAAATCTGCATAACCCTGTTCCTTGGTTAAGATTGTCTTTCATATTATCCGGCAAACTGTGCATTAGGCATCACTTTAACGTTTCTGTTGTTTGCTTCTGGCCCTACTTAGTTCTATCTTCAATTTCATCAAATGGTTCAACTGAAATACGCTCTGCAATTTCACTCATCTTCTTCATTTTTTCCGGGTTACTAGTTCCCCAAAACCGCTCCCAGTCTTCACGTGTTCGCCACTTGGCAATAGTTAAAACCTTTTGGTACCTTATAAGAATGGAGCATAAAATAAACCTTTTGAGGCTCAGGTTTAAAAAATTTATTATTTACGCGCTTACACTATACACCGTGATATCTACCAGCTTAAACTCAGTAACTTCCTCACAAAACTCTGGGTCGCCCCAAAGCTCACTGGGATTGTAGTTTAGGTGGACGTGGGCCAAAGTATCTAAGCAGGTTGTAAGAAAACGCTTTCACCTAACCTATGCACTGAAAACGCTAAGCGTTGGGAATCGCTCTTAAATGCTTTGTTGACTTAAAGGCTTAGGATTACTTTTTACTTTCCAAGATTTTTAGCCTTGATCTGTATGCAGAATGAAAACCAACGAAGAAGAATGCATTCGTAGCCACTAGAGCCAGTCCAGCAATCTCGGGCAAATTGTAGCCAGTTATCATTGAAAGAATATAGTACTGAGCACATGCAGCCATAACACACAGATAATGGACGAAGAAAAGTAACGCTCGGCGATAACTTTTCTTCAGATAACCTATAGAGCATCAATAATACATGTGAAAAACAAACCGTCTATAATGATAATATTATTAGCATTAAAACTAGCATCACAAACCTTCCGCTTGAAGTAGACATCTGCGAAGAAATTCCTTCTACGCACCTTTTGCATTTAAAAGAGACTGTTTGTTATAACTCTGATTTTGCCTTTGAGTATAGCTTATGCACAACTTCCAAATTAGAGAAATCTATACAATAAGCTATCTCTATCACGCAACCATTCTTGGACTTCGGACTCCTAATATTTGATTGCAATACGAGAAGAAAGAGCAAAATTTTTGAACAATTGCTCATCACTTTGGAAGACTAAAGGGCTTGCGCTGAGCCCAAAACTAAAAACAGCAACAGAAATAACGCTGACTAGTTTTCATAGGTTCGTCCCCCTTTGCTTCTAAGAAATCATGATTCAACTGACAAAAAAGTTATAACACCCGCTAGAGTGGTGAGTAACACTACCACACAACTTAATTCGACCACAGCAAACACAAAAGCAGAAGAAACCCAAAAACGCTAAGTATTGCGAATCACTCTTAAATGCTTTGTTATGTGCGTTCTAATTTACTGTATTTAAAGCTAATGTAGATTAAACTCCGTTCAGTAACTATTATGAGGCGCAGACTATGGAAAGTTTTCACAGCGATTACAGAAAAGAGTTATGACTTAGGGCAAGACGCATGACTACTGTACGATTTGTCGAGAGCACGGAAAACTGACCAGAGAAAATATTGTACCTCAAGGTTGCGGTAATGTTGAAGACAAAGTAATCGTTAAACCTAGGAACTTCTGAGAAACCCAAAGGAAACCCCTCTCAAGGCGGTATTCACTTTAGAACTGTTTGTGGAAAATGTAATAGCCTACTTGGAAGCAAATACGGCGGAGAGCTAATTGATTTCCGCAATGACATTGCTGAGCATCTTAGCAACCTAACTTTTGAGTACTCATTTAATAGAACGACCTACCGTCCGTATAAAACCTTAAAGTTAGCCAAAGCTTTCGTTGATCATTTGTTGGCAGCCACTAGCGTATTCAGACAGGCCACACGATCTTCTGTACACTGAGTTAGCCGAGTTTTTACTTAATGAAGCAGCCCCACTACCTGAAGATGTTGATATTTATTATTGGCTGTATCCATACAAACCGATAAAGATGCTTCGCTCTATTAGATCAATGAACATTCACAACCTGAGCTTTCGAGTTGCAGGAGATATATTAAAATTCTATCCGATAGCTTTTGGTATCTTTCGACTCTAAACCAACCTCAGACTATGGTTCAACAAAACTCAATTTCAGCTCAATTGATCGATGATGCTGTTGGTGTTGAAGTATCATATATAAATGCATAAGTGCGCTTAGACTAGATTTCTCAGAAAAACCTGGAGAAAATGAGGTACTACTAATGAATAATGAAATTTGCACCGTGGCTATTTAGCTGCAATAGTACATAACGCCGCGTTAAGGGGTGAGCAACGCTACCACCTAACCAAAACTATTGCACCGTAAACACAAAACCTAACCTTGAACTGAAAATGCCAAGCGTTGGGAATCACTCTTAAATGCTTTGTTAGCTGACTGCTAGCACTAGCTCAATCTATCACTCTCACTCTTATGACTTCCAACCTTTCAATGAGTGCGTCAGCCATCGACTTCAATTTATCTGGCTTTTTCTAGAGTAAGATTTCATTGTTGCTAATACATCAACTCTTAACTTTTCTAACTGATTGCTCTCATCACCTGTATGGTCTGTGAACACCATCCCTTCTAACTCATTTAATCATTTGTTAAAGGACTCAGGGTTTTCAGATAGTAAAAGTAAAGTATTCTGGGGCTCAATTTTTAACGCAACCAGCAATAAGGGCGAAACTTCTCCAGAAATAGCTCCGTCTCTACGCTTCCAAATTTCTACCAAAGAAAAAAGTGCAGGAACCATTTCCAAAGCTTCTTTTTTTCAAGGTTTGATTCTATAGATTGGTAGTTTTCTATCATCCAGTTATGTAAGAGATTCACCTCTTGGTTTTTAGCATACATTGGCAGTGAGAAAAAAACAGACATCATAAGCATTATTATATTCCTTATCATTGTTGCTGCTCCAACTGGTTAGATATATCTATGGTGATTTTTTATAGTTCGCAATTTCAGAAATATTTCTTTCAAAGCCAATTTGCTACTACCTACATAGTAATGTGACTTGGCTACTTTCCCCCATGTTTTACCAGGCATCAAACAGCCGAGAGTGTCTTGATGATAATTTCCGGCATGGATTAGAATGAATGACCTACCCGGAACATTTTGTAGTTCATATACATTAGGATACCTAGATGAACTATAAGACAATAATTTGTATGTGCCTGCTTTGATTCTTTTGTCAGAGCCCTCCGTCATAGAGTCTGGTCCTGCGGACTCAAGCACAAACCAACTTTTACTTACTCCTTCGATAGTCAACTTACCTAAAGTTGTCTCTCGCATTTGCTTTGTACAGTTTAGATTTAATTTAGCTTCATCTAACTTTTTCATTGTTCTGTACCTTACTATCACATCAATGAAATTAACAGAACAGTGTTATTACAACAGGTGTGTTTCATTATTAATGGAGGAATCGCTAACTTACATGAAATTGAGTGTTACGTTTTTTACACCAACTTTAGTGTAGACAGATAACACCCGCTTAAGTGGTGAGCAACGTTACCACAGCACTCAACCATTACACCGTAAACACTAAAACCAACGCATAGTAAAAATGCCACGCGTGCCGAACCACTATTGAACAATTTGTTATGTTTATTATCACCCGCCAGTACATTACCGTAAATGAGCCGAACCATTTTGCGGGCCACAAATTTAGCTTTTACCTGCTGCAAAAAAAGCAGAAAACCCCATAAATACAAAGGATATGAAGAGTGAAAACATAGAATATCGAATGACAGTAAACAACCAAGAACTACTTTTAGGATACTTCGAGATATTTTCGCTACTTCTTACGTAATTAAAGAGAAGCACACTAGGAAAAGAAACAAACAAACGTAGATCGTTTTATATCTACTCGGGTCTAGTATTTCCATCTGTAACCCGAGGAAAATACTACTCCCAAGGAGCATTATCATTGAAGATATGAGCACTAGAAAAGCCGCAAATGCTAGTAACTAATACACATCCATGAACTCTCCTTTTCCACAATAATCATTTAAATATTAACTATAGTTTTCTATACTCGACTAAGAAACATAACGCCGCGGTAAGGGGTGAGCAACGCAATACAAAAGCTTCCGTATACCACCTTAAACACTAAAACAAACGCATTGTAAAAATGCCACGCGTTGCGAATCACTCTTAAACAGTTTGTTATGTGACTTGCCCAAAAGCCTAATCACCAAAAAATAGTGGGGAAACAGCCAAGAGAACAGCACAGCTTAACTTAAAATAGAATACCGCTAGGAATACAAAATTCATCTTATTATTTTTAGGAACCGGAGTACCTAACAACACATCTGTTCTAGATGTAATACTTAGCGGAAAATATGTCTAATATAAACACTAAATCGACACTCAACGTTAATAATACCAAATCACCATTAATACGCATGAGAATTGGTACCAATAAAGGCATCAAAAAAAGCAAAGCAGACACATATAAACCAAAGCTTCAGTATGGAAGAAGTAGCAGCCCATTTAAATTTATTAGCTAATAGTTTGGGTATATACTCAATATTACTCCTTCTTTGTTCACTGGTGAACCCCACAAAAAGTAGATAGTACATAACTACATACTTTCGTACTCAACTGAGCTAACCTGCCCCAACGCTGAGTGTCTTCTTCTGCGATTGTAAAATACCTCGATGTATTCGAAGATGCCCATTCGGGCTTCTTCGAGTGTTTGATAGTCGTCTGCGTATATCTGTTCGACTTTTAGTCGACTGTAGAACGACTCCATCACCGCATTATCCCAACAGTTACCCTGCCGGTTCATGCTCGGTACACCTCCATGCTTACGCATGAAGTCTTGATATTTATATGCTCTGTATTGTAAGCGGGTAATGACGCCCTTAGGCGGCTTACGTGAATCAAATGCCATTTTTAGGGCATCGGTGATGAGCTCGACGGTCATCGTTGTCCCTAGCGACCAACCCACAATGCGCCTTGAATGCAGGTCCATCACTGTCGCCAAGAAGAGCCAACGGCTCTTCACCCAGATATACGTGATGGCCGTAACCCACTTCTAATTTGGCTTCTCAGACTCAAAGTCTCTACGCAGTAAATTGTCGGCAACATTCATCATAGCAGCCACATCCTTGCTGTATTTAAACCCTTTAACATTACGTGCCCTGATACCTTTTTCCTTCATGATATCAGCCACATAATTTACGCAGTAGGCATAGCTTTCAATGAACTCGTACTTCACTCTTGCGGCTTCGCGAAGTAGGCCGAGACCTTTTTTAGAAATTCCATTTCATCTTTGAGTCGCTTGCTCTCGCGCCTTAGCGCTCGAAGCACTTCGGACTCTTTCTTCAAGTAATCAACACCGTCTAAGGTGTTAAACTGTTTATCAGATAGGCGTGTGAACTGCTTCTTTGCGGAACTCTTCGGTGTACGCTGGATTACGATGTTTAGCCATAAATCACCTCTTAATTAGCCCCTAGATCTAACTTAGTAAAGTGTCTATTAAACGTGGGGTACTCGGGAACATAACGCCGCGTTAAGTAGTGAGCAACGCTACTACGAACCTAAACCATTGCGCCAAAAACACGAAAACCAACCTTGAACTGAAAATTCCAAGCGTTGGGAATCACTCTTAAATACTTTGTTATGTATAGCGGCTAGAGAGACCAATTGTAGCTTTTGAAAAACACATGATCTATAGGAAGATCCGGGCACAACAATGCCCCTTCAAGCGGCTTACTGACCGCGATTACTTTTGAAACCTCATCAATCATTACACCAACAGATTCAAGAGAACAGTTCTGTTCGACACTTACCCCCCATTTTTCAGCTTGATTAGAAGATATAGGTTGACCTAGAAGAATGGCTACTTTGTTACCTTTTACACTGAGTGTCTGTAAATCATCTTGAGCATTAACTGCCCAATTACATGGAGAAGTTAGTTTTGTTTCAAAAATGGTAGACTCTTCAAACAAAGTACAAGATGATCCATTGTTAACTGACAGATTAAATGCTAACGAAGAAAAACTAACAAACGATAAAAGTAGCGCAGTTATTTGTTTCACTGTTTTATCTCCCAAAACCAAACTTAATCACCAAGATTAATCCAATCAGGGGCGCCTCCCTTCATATGCTCGCCATCCCAAACGTCAATGTGATCGGTACTACCCCACCCATTCCTGATAAAGATAATCCCTCTCCGACCAATTAATGATTTTTCTCTTTGATCTTTAATAAGCTCTTTATTTCCAAATATATTAGGGTTAACAGAGATCCAATTTGCTAACTCTTGGGCTGCTAAAATGTGTCTAGGACTATGTTTAAAGCCAGGGTAGCAGCGCCTATTAGGATATTTTTGGTCAAAACTTGAAGTGTCGATACCTGTTTCCTCCAAAGCAACCCCCATACGAATAGCACGCTGATTAGGAAAATGAGCCCTATCACAAGGAGATTTTGGGTATGGATGGTTTTTCCATAACTTGGCAAATTGAATTACTGACACTGTACGTACCTCACTGAAACAAAAAAAGTACTCTAACACGCTCAAAGAAATCAAACCTGTTTCATATTAAATAGTGCGATCATTCTTTCGAAACTCGGATACATAACGCCCTGCTAAGGGGTGAGCAACGCAATACCGCTGCTTCCGTACACCACCTAAATCACTAAAATCAACGCATGGTAAAAATGCCACGCGTTGTGAATCCCTCTTGAGAATTCCCAGACACGACTCATTAGGTCTCACCAACTCTCACACAATCACCTAACCACTTGATTCAAAATAGAATAACACTCTTTCATAATCATTATTTCTCACTACATCTCACAGCTCTAGTACCCCCTTGCGTCCCCCTAAACCGATTGATAAGTTGAGGGGACACACACAAATAAAGGAGGGTAACAGCATGGCTGCTATCTATAAATTATCAGACACACAAATTAAAAAAGCAGAACCAAATGATAAAGAATACACACTATCGGATGGAGGAAACCTCTACTTAAGAGTACGTAATAATGGCTCAAAGAACTGGTTATTTATCTATACAGAATCTAACACCAAAAAACGCAAGAAAATCGGGCTTGGTTCATACCCTAGCCTAGCACTCGCCGAAGTCCGAAAAATAGCAAAAGAGCTTCGTACACAGATGGCAAATAACGTTGACCCGAAATTCTATCGTGATAAGCAAAAACTTGACCGAGCCATCGTCAGTGAGCGTACCTTCGAGTTGGTTGCCGAGCTTATGCTTGAACGAGACGAAGGAAAAGAGACGATCACTCGTAAAAAGTTACTTGAAGAAGCTCAGAAGGAAGCCGAAAAGAATGGTACAGGTTTTGGTGAAGAAGAAATCAAGCGTATTATGAATAAGGTGAGAACAAGTCATCGAAAGCGCTTGTTCTTCAAGCGTCATTTATACCCAAAGCTAGGCCACATACCTCTGAGCCTTATTACCACCACCGCCGTGATTGAAGTCATCAAACCGCTTCAAGCAAAAGGACAACTAGAAAACGTAAAACGCGCTTGTACTTTTGTTAACCAAGTCATGTATTTTGCTATTAATAGAACCTACATCAAGAGTAACTGGTTAGCAAATATCAAAGATGAGTTTGTTAAGCCAAAGGTAACGCATATGCCTGCTGTCCCTCCTAATGAGTTAGCAGAGGTAATGGCTACCATGTCAAAACACAATATGAAATTAGTCACTCGCTGCGCGTTTGAAATGCAACTCCACACGATGACACGAGCGTTTGAACTCGCCGCGATGCGATGGTGTGACATTGACTTTAAGTTGAAGCTTTGGACGGTGCCTAACTTTTACACTAAAGGTGCGCGTGAGCATCTCGTTCCACTGAACGAATATACGCTCGGCTTGTTAGCCTTTATGAAGCCCATTTCAGGAGACCAGGCGCATGTATTCCCATCTGATAAACAGAACACTAAGTTTCCTCACATCAGCCCATACGCTGTTACGTCATCATTAAACCTCACCACGTTAAAAGGACGCTTAGTCAGTCATGGATTCCGAGGTATCGCAAGTACCTACCTCAACGAGAACACTAACTTCAAAGTAGATGCCATTGAAATGTGTCTTGCCCATTTAGATCCAAATACGACCCGTGCCTCATACAACAGTGCTTTGTATCTCAATGAGCGATATGAGATTCATCAGTGCTGGAGCGATTATATTGTCAAATCAACAGGTAAATACTATTCCATTGCGGGACAGTACCGTACCGAGTGTAGACGGAGCGCGTAACAACCCACCTCTACCTGAGGTGTTACTGCTGAGCCTAAACAGTTTAGCTCCAATTCATTAACTCACCGTCACTTATGACACCCTCAACTAGTTTAGGGTGCAGCTTTCTGCATCCTAAATTCAGTAAATAAGGATTGTTTTAATGCCACATTCACACTTACCTCAAACTCACTTAAGCCAATTAGAAGTGAAGTCCATCAGCGAACACCCACACTTTGGTGAAATGCAAGCACTGCGCCGTATACGTCGAAAAGGCCGCCAAACCGTCACTCATCAAACTGAAAACATCGGAATAAGGCAACACCGTCAGCTTAGCGCCCATAATATCTCCACCAACCAGCATGGCATTTATCAAGTCAAAATCACACCGCCATTATCCTTAAGAATCTCAGCCCACACTAGGTCTCATTATTTTGTGGCACTGAAAACAGATGAACCGCAACATGCAATACGCAGAGCGAAAGCAGTACGCTTACAAGCTAAGTCCTTTTTCCAAAACAACCCACATACCCTTCCCGACTCTCTGTCATTGAGTCAGCAATTATTAGTGCAAATCCATTTAATGACTAAACATTTTCCTGTGGTTCGTGCTTACAAACACAAACCGTCAACAGACGATTTCCCATCCTTGCCCCCACTAGACTTGAGCAATGCAGAAGAGGACATTCGTTTTCCATACTTCAACTGGTTAAATGAATTGATGGTAGAGCGAGAGCATTCAGGGATGTCTCGATTCAGGCTCAGTCAGATTGCAGACTACCTTCATCATTTTTTACGCTTCGTTAACGACAACGACTCCAGCAGCAATGAAAGGTTATACATGCAGACGCGAGACATTCGTCAATATCGTAAGGCACTTCGCCAATCGAACATATGCCACAAAGAGCAAAAACAACGTATTGACGCCATTCGCTTTTACTTCCGCTGTCTGACCTATAGAGGTTATTACACTACCCCAAGACTGACACGTCCTCTTTTCTCTTAATAAGGAGTTTAACCATGATGATGACTAACCCCATACGCCTTAGCGTAATTTCAGCACTCGATGAAGGCCTGGCTTACTCCCATTCCGACTACTTTGCGCCGCTTCTGATGCAAGGTATTAGTGCCGTGGACATCGGTCTAATTGAGCTGGTCACCACGATATTACGCACTGAACCGTATCTCAATGAAGCCGACCTGCTCGAACGTGGGGTGAGCCAAAAACAAATCCAGCGGACGTTGGGTGGCTTTGACAACTTCAAGCAACTGTTGAAGATTGATGATTATTGTTTTAGCGATTTACTGCGAGATAACAAATGGGATATTAACCACGGCATTACGCTCTCGTACTTCCAATACCAGAAATTTTATCAAGATATACGCAGAGACTACATTCAAGGCCATATTGCTGACATGCATCCAAACTTATCGGTGTTACTCAATGATGCTTTCTCGATTCACTCCGTGCCTATCACCCGAAGCCATTACGCCACCGTTCCCGCTACAGACGTCGAAGCAGCGGCGGTGAGTTTTGCTTTACTGTTCCGCGACTACGAGTTTATTGATTATGACGAATCGAAATCGCTCCTGACTTTACAAGCGCATCGTCGCGATAAAGCCGCCGTCATAGAGGTGCGCTGCCTCGCTTCGAAATTTTGTCAAAACACCGCCGCTGGGATTTGTGTAGTGGATGACGCTCAAGCCATGACTAAGCTCAGAAATCAGAGAAAAATTCTTGATTTTAAAACCCTGATTGAGAGAAACACACGTAATACCACAATACCAACTTAGATGCTTTGAATGCCTCAAACATCTCATTACAACTAGAAATGCAGCTTTCTTGCAAGAAATATGTTTAACTCTCTTTTGGACATAAATGAGCCAGCGAGTTCACTATATTAGCAAAAGATGGATTAACTCAAGTATGGAAAGCTGCGATAGAAAAAAAGCAAGACCTTGCTGCTTCAGCGTTACTCTGACTCACCATTCCCCAAAGTATGTCCAGTAACATTGAAACAAGACTCGTCCGAGAGTCAATCAGTTCTATAATATCGCCACTAAAAGGCCACCTAACTGACAACCTTTCGATCATATATTGAAGAATTTATTATCTTGAGAAAGCTCTAGAATGATGTAGTTCTTGTACTTTTTGTAATCCTGCTCTTCAAGCTTATCAGACAACATAGAAACAATGTGTTGTCCTGATAGTTGAATTGATTCATCAAACATTTTACGAACGTGCTGTATATCGATTTCATCAATCGAATCATGTAGGACAAAGTTAGGTCTTAATGCTTGTTGGTCACAAACAGTCTTGATGTATGCTAAGTCAAATGTAACAACTTCCAGTCTTTTTAATCCACCCTCGTTGTTTGATTCTACGTCGTCGACATGTGGCGAGCATTCACCCTTTTCTTGATCTAAATGAAGACTGAAGTTGTACTCAACTCCGTAGAAATTGCGAGTGTAGTCTTTGAAGTTTTCAATATACTTTTCTTCAAAAGAGGTTACATTGTTTAGCTCAGTTTCAAGCTCACCAGCTAATTCAGCTAAGCTTTGTCTCTCAAGTATTAGCTTTGAGTCGATATCATCCTTTTTGTCGATTATGGCTGTTAGTTTGGCTAACTCTTTATCAAGCTTACCAATTTCCTTCATCGTGTCAGATATCTCTTCCATTTTCTTTTTCGATTTTAGTTCATCGAATAGGCTTTGCTTCTGAATTTTTAACTGGCCGAATTTGATAGTTGCTTTTTCATGTTGCTGTTGCAGTTTATCTAGTCCATGCGACACAAACTCTCGTTTGGTGCTCAACAGATGATCATGGAAAGCGAGTGCTTGCTGATAATCTTCAAGAGTAGATTCTATCTTTACAGAAGCATACTCGTAGATAGTACGCAGTTCATCGAGCAAATGATGCTGTTCACTAGTCTTTAGTATTTCATTGGTCCTAATAATGTTTTTGATTTTTAAACCTAAAGAAAGAATCAGGTCAGAAAGTGTGTTCTGCTCGTCATCTATCGTGTTGATTTTTGATACGATTTCTAGCTTATCAATGCCTTTTTCAGACGATGATAAAGACTTTTCTAACTTAGCGATTTCTTTCTTTATTTTAGAGACTGAGCCGACAATCTTATCTTGAGAAATGACACTATTAAAGGCTTTGAGATTTTTTTCATAACCCTTGATGGTGGTCTTTAGTCTGTGGATTTTACTGAGTATCTCAGTGTCATCAAAGTTGAACAGATACAGAAAAACCGTGTTGATATCGGATTTACTAACGTTCCTACCGTTGTCAAAGTTAACAGTCTTTGTCATACGGTGTTGTGTTGTTCTAAAGAACTTCGGAGCAAGTTTTCTGATCGTTGGTTTAGCAGAGTAGACGTTAAAAATACTGCCCATAATGTGCGCGATGTATTCTTTGCTTGTTACTTCTTGCCCGTTCAAAATGTAGTTTTGCAGTGTAGTATCGGTAGATAGTCTGCGCTTAATAACACTGTACTGATTGTTTAGGCCAAGGTACTCAAGCGATACGTATACTTCACTGTTTGTGAAAAGCTGTTCAATCTCTTGCTTTGGTGTTTGAAACTCATCATCAATGTAAATTGGGCTAATTGAGCCGTCAAACAAGTAGTCGAGGATTCGACCTAAAGTTGACTTACCAACGCTGTTACCAGGTGCGTCAGATTTCTTTTTACTCGTGATGATGTTTAAGTTGTCTAAAAACGGGATCTCTCGTATTTCTACACCGTTGATCTCTAAGAGAAATCTAAGTAGCTTCATTGATAAAAACCTCTTTGCTATCGTAGCCAATCGCAGAAATGATATACAGCCAATCCAACGCTAGAATTATGTGGTCCACGGACACAGAAAGCTCTTTAGTGCCGACTTTCATTAGCTGTGTGATCGTCATACGCTTTCTTTTGCGCTCATGAAGCTTTTTCAAGATAAAGCCACCAATGTAGAGCACATTCATCTCTGGGTGAGAGCCTTTAGTTGGTAGCATTGTTAGGATTCTCCAGTACGCAGCATTCAACAAAACCATGTGCAACAACAACGTTTAGCCCAATTTCTACTTGTTCTTTGTATTGAGTTACATTGGCTGAGCTATACACAAACTTTCTGAGCTGCTTGATAACATCGCTTATGATGTCGTCTGCGTGCTGCCGTACTTGCTCTATGTCGGGTTCAAATGAGTCAATGCCATACTTATCTAATGAATTGCAGTACATTTCATTAAGCAATTCCATTGCAGTTTGTTTTCCATTGATTATGTTTTGTTCTGCAAGAGTGTAGGCTTTTTCAATATGGGATGAATACGATTTGTACTGCAAGACAATACGACGCTTAGTCTTGAGCATGTTGTGGTTTATCTTTGTCGTAACATTTGCGGGAAACGACCGATCAGTTCGATCGATTCTCACGTTGGCAGATGCAATATCACCAATGATAACGTTAATAATGGAGTCAACGTTATTTTCTGGAGATTCTACATTGTAGAAATCACCTTCAATGTTTTGAATATCAAATCTTGTTTCACACATAGACAAGCCTAGAACTATTATTTGTTGTAAACAAAGTCGCCTTTGATTACACCTTGGTTAAAGTTGGTCTGGCCGTTTTGATGCACTTCTTGATAGTTATCGTGGATATCGTTCTTTTCGATTTCGACGATCTTCTGTTCTAAAGTAGTGTTTTGAACTTGTAATGCATTGTATGAAACTTCCAACGATTCGAACTTTTGTTGCAGCGTGCTGTTTTCGACCTTTAATTCTTTGTGATTAATGCTTAGATTATCAAATTTCTGCATAATTTTAGTCACGTTGCTTTTTTGAACAAAAGCATAAACACAGCTAACAACAGTACAGATCCAAGCGATAGCTACGAAAAGTGGGGTAGCAAAGATTTCCATTTTTATCTCAACATCTAGGCATATGAACCGTGTATTGTACAGTTCATATGCATTATGTACCACTAAAAGGTGTGTAACTTACTAAAAACTATCAAATTACCATATTTTAGTCACCAAGCTGTTTAACTTCGAAACCAAAATATCTCAGCACCTTGGTCGTTCGACCGTTGATAACTGGAAGATTTTCTTTGTTGATCCAACCTATAAGCTCTTGGACATTAGCTGGTCCAAACTCGTTTAGTTCATACTCTGAGTCGTGGATGCAGTTTGACATGCGAGTCACTATATCGCCTGTACCATAAAGCAGATAACAAAGAGTTTTCTTAACTTGTGATTCGTCGTTGGCTTCAATGAAAGCCGTCTTCAAAGTGGGTAGACCACCTTTGTAGAATCTAAATCTGTCATGAAATGAGTGCAGGACACATAGTGCTTCCACAATGTCATGCATTGACGCAGTTTGAATAGATTGTACCGAACCAAAAACTCGAAGAATTAGTGGATAATTGGTTGGTACAATCTTGTCTTCAAAGTGTTTCCAATGAATAGTTAGCCATTCGTCTATTAGATCTCTGATATGGAGTTTTTGGCTTTCAGTCCACCCAATAGGCTGTCTTTTCCAGATGTCTGTAGTCGCGTGCTTATCTCGAACAAAGCTAAAGAATGAATCGATTTCAAGTCTCAATGGGATGTTACTTTCATCGATTTTTCGTTCAAAGGTGCTGTAGACTTCTTCAATACAGCGAAACGCATAAACAGACTCTTGATAAGACTTGTAGTAAGTGTCTTGGAAGATTGATTTTCGGTTGGTTTTTTTCTTTCCACGGCTAATGTTTGAAAAGTTTTTGTCGCCGAGAGTGTCAGTAACGCTGTCGTCTAGCTGCTTTACTAAGGAGTCCAATTTCCCGAATTTGTTATAGATGCTTCGATAGTCTTTAATCGCATCTTTGGTTAAAACAGATGCTTCTTCCCAGTAATCTGAGAACAATGATTTTAGTTCATCAAATCTATGATCGTCAGATTGAAGACTGACCATTACTTCTTGGTTTGATAAAAGTGCTGAGCGGGTAAGGTTAGCTGAGCCAAGCAGTACTTTCTTGTCACCAAAGATGTAGAACTTAGGATGAAACGAATTACTGGTGAAAAATCGAGCTTCTACTTTGTCGTGACTGAGCAGCTTTTCTAGTGCTGCTGGTAGCGTTGGAAAACCAAGTCGAACAACAATCCTGATATGACATCCTTTTTGTACCAGCTCGTCGATAACACTTGATTCAGTAAAGAAAGCAGAAGCTATAAACACGTCCATACCGTCTTCAACACTAGTGATGAGTCCATGTCGAATGAAGTCCTGTTTCGAGCTGCTGTTAGTGTATAAGTCCGCCATGATTTCTCCCGTAAATATTTTTTAAATCATGCCATTAAACTAAATCTGAACATCTGGTTTGTATCAATGAAATACCAAAAGTTGTATATCATGGCGGAGTGTCTGTTTACATAACTATCTGATATGAAAGCGACTAGTCCACTGGCATGATATACCTTATAAAAAACAAGGAATTGATCCGATGACTGATGAAGTAAAAGACCTGTTTGTTGAAAAAATAATCAAGAACAAAATTAAACCGCCAACTAGACACGACTTTAACTTGGACAAGTGGTTAGGTGAATGGGAAAAGATTAAAGATAATGCATCGAAACGTGATGCTAGGGTTTTGTTGGTGGATCTATAGTTGATAGTTTGGGGTGGTTCCACATCCCCTCCCCATGAGAATAATTGTGTGCATATGCCAGTATTGGAGGGGCCAACGTTTCGTCACAAAACTTCATAAATACTCGAGTAAATCCTTATACCGAATGAAAAAATAATGTAACGAACTTATCCAGAATTCTCCAGAAGAAAGATAATCTCTGTTTCTCTACTGAATTGTCCTTTAGACATTTAGCCAGTAGACATATGTCTACACCTACACTCAGAAACAACTAAACTGGCATTTGGTAAATTAGGGCTACACGTCGATACTCAGGAACGTCGTGAGTGAAGGGTCTGAATTGAAATGGGGCAAAGGTGATTAGGCAACCAAGAAGGATTTCTTCCTAGTTGCCAGCACAGAAAGGAGCAGAAATAATTCACTAAACAGGTTGTTTCGTAATTGTCCAACAGCTTGTTGCCCAAATAAACCTCATGATGGTTTCATACGTCCTACACACGTCTTGGGGCAAAAATAAACTGCTCACGTTACCAGCGATTTGCTAACTCGATGATGATTGGGAGAGAACAACTTAGTTATAAAGTTGGCTTTGTTTTATAGGATTTTACCAATCATCAGGGTCACGAAGCTTTTCCTGTTCACGACTTACAGCTTTATCTTGAATATGTAGCTCAAGATCTAGTGATGAAAGTAGGCGCATCAGACTTTCGATACTGGACGAGGCAGGATCACGTTCAAGTTTCGATACCGTTGTCTGTTTTAGACCAACAATATCTCCGACTTTGGTTTGGTTGCGCCTTTGATTCCTGCGTACATCACGCAAATATATTCCCAATTGCTTAGGACTTGTTATGAGCATATCTACCTACAATGTCAATTAACCCCTACAGAGGATATTAGCACTTTAACCCCTTCGGGGGTTAAAGTTAATTTTACCCGCGTACAGGGGTAATCAGTCATAGCTAGGATTAAGAGGTTTAGTTTAGTTGACTAGGTAAGAATATTAGAAAACTCAAGAGCTTGATATATAGACTTTAAAAGAGATGGAGTTTAAACCCCCATCCCTCTACCACACTTAAAATACTGATAAATAATCAGTATTCTCATAACCAGCCCACTTAAATGACGCAATGAGTCAATTGAGTGAGGCAATGTATCAGTATAAAAGTCACCATTCTGTCTACTATGGTCCTGTTTGCGCTACCAATCGCTTTGTAGTGTTTTGAAATCAGTCTTGAAACAAAGCTTGCTCTGTGGGCATTAGTGACGATGCCACCTTGATCCTCAAAGCTGGCATTGATAAGAGCTTTAACCATGTCTATCGACCCTACGTTAAAGTTAGGCTTGGAAAATCTCTTGGTGTGGGGATGATATGACCCACGTAGTGTTTCTTGTTCATATCTTCCATCAGCAACAAAATGAAGTAAGTCAAAACGCTCGACAGGCTAATGTGTTGGGTCTCTATTCAGGCAGGACGCACAATAGACTCAAGAGATGGACGTGAATGTCGGAAGACAAAAATAGTTAGTATTTTCAAACACACTTTGGGACACGTATGCGCTAGCTATTTATAACACTTTTAAAATTGAGAAACGTCCCTAGAGCAATATCATCAGTTAGATGTCCGCTAATTTTCTGTACATAAACTGAGTGTCTGACCAGAGCTTAACCAAGCTCAAGTACAACTCTTCAAGCATTACGGTAAACTACAAAAAATTTTCGAGACAAATAGTAAATATACTGGCTTACGTGCAATGACTTTATGGACACTTACTACGAATCCAATTGCCCGTCTCTTTAACAAAGAGATCGAGGTAACAGTGGACGATAATGGGATTCATGTTGCTCAAGGAGGAGAAGATGCTCACTTTAACTGGGCGGAGCTTGATTATCCACCACACCTGTCACTCGCTATTGATGGCGGGTGCTTAGTCATAGTTTCACAAGAACAAACTTACCGTTATCGTATGCTGGGCTATCTTACACCGTTTAGGTATTCAAAACGACTTTTCCCATCTTGGGCAAATCAAAGTGCGAAGCGCCTGCAAGATTTTCTCAGTGATGCATACCTTCAATGCACATCAAGATTTCTGAGAGACTCTTCTGTTGAGATAATTAGAACAACTGCGAGTAATGAATTAAAGCGTTGGAAAGGTTGGGACAAAGCACAAGGTCTCTCAGAACTAGCTCAAATAACAGCATCGCAACTTACTAATATCAGTAGTTGGAGCGCTTCGGATGTCCAAAAAATACGAAGTCGGTATGTGCAAAAGCAGCTCGCTCAATACAAGTCGTTCTTTGATTGTGTGGAATCCAACCCGCTAACTGATAAGCAGAGAATCGCTTGCGTTACCGATAATGACAACAACCTCCTATTAGCTGGTGCAGGCACAGGCAAAACCAGTGTCATGGTAGGAAGAACAGGTTATCTCATCAAAAGTCGACAAGCTAATCCTAGCGATATCTTGTTATTAGCTTATGGCCGCATCGCAGCCCAAGAGATGGATGAGAGAATCAAAGACAAGTTAGGTTTTGAGGACGTGAAAGCTAGTACCTTTCATAGTATTGGCGTAAGGATTATCTCATCCGTTGAAGGTAAGGCACCGAGTCTGTCTAAGCTCGAAGACAGCGCCAAGATGAAAGCCAAATGGATGCACGATGAAGTCGAGGCCTTGATGTCTGACAGCAGTTACAAAAAGGCATTACTCGATTACTTTAGCTCCTACTACTACGTAGATAAAAACCCTTGGGATTTTGAGTCCCGCGGCTCATATCTCAAATATCTCAATGATAACGACATTCGTTCTATGCGAGGCGAGCAAGTTAAAAGCTATGGCGAGCTAGTTATTGCCAACTGGTTGTTTCGTAAAGGTATCAACTACGAGTATGAGGCTAAATATCGCTTCGACGTTGCAACAGCGGAATATCGCCAGTATGAGCCAGATTTCTACCTCCCAGACTATGATATTTATATCGAATACTACGGCATTGATGAAAACGGTAACACCGCACCGTACATAGACAGAGAGAGTTATCATGCAGGTATCAAATGGAAGCGTGAAACCCATAAGAAATATGGGACAGGTTACATCGAGTTTTTTTACCACCAACACAAGAAAGGCACCCTACTCACAGCACTAGAAAAGGAGTTAGATAAGCATGGTGTGGAAACTCAACCAGTTTCCGAGAGTGCTTTGTTAGACAGCTTGGAGCAGATGGGTCGGGTAACTGAGCTAGCTAAGCTACTCGGTGCGCTAGTTGATATGTATAAAGCAGCATGTCTTGATGACGCTGGCGTAAACAAAATCATCAAAGAATCGATTGATTCGAAGCAAACAGCAAAAGCGCTTGAGTTATTAATGCCGCTGTATCACAGCTATGAGAAGTACCTGCGAGACCATCAAGTTATCGACTTTAACGATATGATTGGAAAAGCGTTAAAATATGTACAAACAGGTCAATTCCAGTCTACTTGGAAATATCTGTTAGTCGATGAATTTCAAGATATTTCAGAACCGAGAGCTAGGCTTGTTAAGGCTCTTAGGGATAGTGTGCAACGCTCATCACTATTTTGCGTTGGTGATGACTGGCAAGCGATATATCGCTTTAGCGGTGCCGATGTGCGTCTTACCACAGCGTTTTCCAACTACTTTGGCTCTACATCTGAAACCACCTTAGATATGACCTTCCGATTCAATAACTCAATTGGTGATGTCGCAACTCGATTTGTCACACAAAACCCCGTTCAGTTAAAGAAAGACATAGTTTCACTTGTTCAAGTAGATAAACCTGCGGTGAGTATCGTTCGTCATGGAAAAGATGAACAAGGAATCTCGGCATTAGAAAAGGCGCTCATTTCGATATCTAATCAATTGCTCGCATCTCAGAAACCGAGCAAAAACAAGGTATACTTGCTTGCCCGCTACTGGCACCAACTCCCTGATTTACACCAGCTAAGGACTTTGAAGCATCAGTTCCCGACTTTGAACATAGAGAATCAATCTTTCCACGCCTCCAAGGGGAAAGAAGCTGAGTATGTAATTGTACTGGGGCTTACCACTGGTAAGCATGGATTTCCCTCAGAGAAACAAACTCCGCCGTTAGTGGATGCATTATTGCCACAGGGAGATAGATTCGAACATGCTGAAGAACGCCGCTTGTTCTATGTTGCTCTCACTCGTGCAAAACACAGAGCTTATTTGCTTGTTGATATGATGGATGCTAGTGATTTTGTTACCGAGCTGATTAAAGCTAAGTACCCTGTAGAAACCAACGAATTTGATGTTTCTCTTATTCAGAAAGAATCCGATAAAATTTCTTGCCATCAATGCGGTGAAGGCACTTTACGCCCCAAGTTCGGTCAGTATGGTAAATTTCTGTCTTGTTCTCTCTATCCACGCTGTAAGAACACGGAAGCACCATGCAGCAAATGTGGCAGCCCGATGAGCCGTGGTATTAAGAGCGGCTTCCAAGTCTGTATAGATAAGAGTTGTAACGATGAACGTCCAATATGTAAAAACTGCGGTGGTGAGATGAAGCTTTGGGAAGGTAAGTATGGCAATTTCTGGGGATGTTCTACTTACCGAAAAGGGACTACGAATACCTGCACATACAAGAAAAAAAGGATAGACAAATCGTAACTGAACTAATAAACACAAGGAATCATTACTAAAATTTGGCCAACTTAAAACCATCAGACCTCACATATGAAAGTCTGATGACTTGGCATGAGGTAGAAGTACTTTCAGGTAGGAACGGGTTACACCCGCATCCCTGAGTATCTAAGGCATAATAGACAAAACATCTTGATATTCATTATTAAGCAATGGAAGCGCTTCTTTGGGTGTTCCTGAAACCCATTTAATGATGTCATCTTGTTCAATTAACAAAGGCATGCGGTGATGATATTCACTGCACTGCTCATTAGCTTGCGTTGTTAGCGTTACTAGCTTTGAGCCTTGTTCAAGCGCGATACCTGCCATATAAAGAACCTTTGTTCCTCCATGTGTAAAAAAGTACTTCATCTTTTTGCCCTGTTCTTCTCTCCATTCATACCAGCCAGAGCACGGTACAACTACGCGACTGGATTCAAAAGCACTAGCGAATGTGGATTTTACTGAGACAGTTTCGGCTCGTGCATTAATTATGATATGTTCGGCCCAATCAGGCTTTATACCCCAAGGAATATCGAGCTGTTTTAGTTCACTATGTTGAATACCAACAGTTGCGACATACTGAGTTGGATGAAGGTCTCGATTGGTTGTAGTTTTAAATCTAATACCAAGATTCTCACAAACAATGTTGCAGAAGGGATCATCAATCACATTGAGTCTTCCACACATTTCCCTCTCCCCCAAAAGGTACACAGCATTAGATAAAGTATAGCAACATAGCTCCCTCCACCAGCTATTACCTCTGTGAATTAAACATTTAGGAATAATGCGCACCTAATGTTCATTGTCAAAGCAACACAGAGCTGAACATAAATCATTCAGCCAGTAACGCCAACTCCCGCTTCTATTTATAATGCTAGAAACAACCCTTATCGTGGTAAGAAGTGTTGGAGTATTTTATATTCAACAGAACTCTCATCGAGCTAAACAACTTTCGGTCATACGTTAAAAACTGAGGAAACTTAGCCCATCGGTCCATCAATGAGTATTAACCTGGTCAAAGGAGAGCAGCGATATCAGATCTGGAAAGAGAGGTTCCATAGCAGAATTACAAGAACACTCTTCAAGTAAAAAAAGAAACCATCTCTATGAATCGCCCCCCCGTCGCTAACTACGCCAATATACGACCCAGGCTTCTTTCTTCAATCGTCATACGTTGGTGCAAAACCATTCTCTGGACTGACTCAATAAACACCTCTTCACTAATACATTGTTTGATAAATACTTTTAACGTACTTTCTGTTACTTCGAGATGTGGGCTGACTCGAGAAATGCACTTTAACGCACAACTAACCAGATCATTATTATTGACGTTATTCAGACGATAGTCTCCACCTTGCTGACGTTTGAACTCAGGCAAGGTTAACAAGAACTCCTGGCACACATCAACCAATCGAGCGTTGGGGACTGCGTTAAAAAGTATTCAAATCCTGATTGCATTGTAGAGTTCTGAGGGAAGAAAAATGAATCAATACTTTCAGATAAGAATAGTACTGTTTGTTTTGGTGGAGAGATTAATTGAAAAGCGTCAAACTGTCCTAAGTACAAAACTTCCTCAGCTCGGTTGTCAATTTGTGGTTTTAAGCTCTTTTGTCGATGAGTAGACAGCGCTACTAGAAAACCTCTACGATACACTTGTTGCTCTCATATCTTTGCCAAACCACATTACAAAAATTCGGTACAAATCCCTCGTCAATCGGGGGTAAACAAACAGGAAAAAACTCTAACATTACCACATATTGCGATATGCCATACAAGACAAACGCGGTTGCGGCATTCCATGAAGAACTTGGCAAAAAAAACGCTATTATGAATAATAGCGTTGTTAAGTACGGCCTCAGTTTCATCAAGACGTGGTGGCAACCACTTTATATCACTTATTTTCAGATAGCTTTAAAGTGGTAATGAGGCTCTTTCTCAGAAAAATGGATGAGTACTTGCTCTGCCACCTCAAAGCGAAACACTGTCCCAGATTTGGCTTGAGTCACCCAATTTTTCTTACTACCACCGCTTGTGAAGCCGCCCGCTACGACACCCACCCCTTCTTCAACTCTTGCTCCTGAATCACGGTCAAATGCGCGTGCGACTGGGTAACCAAGGCAACACAGTGTTCCCTTTTCTTCGTACACATCATAGTCATCATGAATCGTCACTTCGACGGGTACGAGAGAGGAATTGAAAATATAAGCCAGTTCATCAACCTTTTCTTCGATAAGGCCGCTAAAAACCCAACACTCACTGGACTTATCCCATTGTCCACCCAGAGCGCGGCATTTATCAACGAGATAAGTATTGTAAGTGCTGTTTAAAGTAATAAAACCAGACTCATTTTGCCCCTCAATCGAGGATTTAAGTTTGAATATGAGGTCGGTTCCATACTTTGAACGAATGGAGATGTCTTCGACATCCAGCAGTTGCGTACCGATTGAGAGATTCTGGGACAGCTCATCGATTAAGATTCTGCACTTGTAGCCGTTAAGCGATGCAGCAAAATACTTTCGATTTTTCTTTAAGACGTTAAACTCTTTCATGTTTCCTCCGAAGTAATAATGAGTGACAGCGTAATAACTTTTGTTGATGGCTTTCAGCCACTTATCTTGTTTTTATCGTTATTATTTTTGCTGTTATATTATTATTCAGAGCTTTCAAAGAGCAGATCGATTTGGAAGCCTTATCAAGCTAACTTAGCCTGCACTTTAATGTCAAGAGTTTTTTATCCTCCTCAGATTGAGCGCAAAAGTCGTTGAAAGTCTTGCAATTACCACTGAAGTTGAGCAAGCTCTGTGCAACGTATGCACAGAACTAAAAGATAGATTATTGAAAGTTCATGTACTGCAATAACGGATTCGCTTGTTTAAGCGCTTGTCGCTGCGCAAGAAGCTCAGATACAACTCGCTTTTTATCTTCTCCCAAAGCGCATGCAATAAGAAATGCATCGACTTCATGCGACATGAATCCCACTGCCTTGGGACCCAGTTGCACTGCGGGCGGAAATGTGCCATCGTTTATACGTCTGTGAAGCGTGGCTTGGGATAAGCCAACGCGTTTTAATACATCGACTTTTTTTTCTATTTTTAATTGGTTAATTGGGTGTATAAGCGTCATTGGACGCCTCCGTTTATTCTTTTTTTTATGACTACAGGAGTCGTTGCAAATATAATATTCGTATTTAGAAGTAAAAGGCAATCACTTTTTCGCATTAATTTCATGAAGTGAAATATACAAAACCTATATATTTAAAAACGCAAAAAATATATACACACCATATATTTAATATCACACAATATAACCAAGCGAAGTAATCAAAATAAATAAATGACAAGTACATCCTTTATTTTCATTTAACTCAGCCATCAATAATACACTTCCTTTTTTATTACTTCTTAACTTAAATCATATAACATCTGTCCCGACAACTACCTACTGACTTTCAGTGAGATGGCGTAAAAGCGGCTGAGACGTAGTGAGAGTGCGGCGCAAATTCCTTGTCGCAAAGGTCACTTTCGATGCCGTAACGCGCACTTTCCCTGTCGCATGCGACAGATTCCCAATCATATTCCCCAGTTAAACTCCATACTACACCAGCCATCACACAAAATATATTCTACTTATTTAAATAAGCACATTTAATATTATAAATTATATTGTTATAATAAAAACAGATAGAACAAAAATAGTAACAAGCTGATATCGCTCGTTCTTATTTGTTCCAAATAAACGCACGAAAACTTGCCCTACTTAGTAGGGTTGCGATAACAGCCTTCGGCGTTATCGCTAAAAACAATACACTCTAAATAATTAAAATAACAAATAGAGAATTAAAAAATGGACATTAATATAAATACAGTCGCAGCGGCTGTTATTCGCTGCACATCTAGAAAACATAAACAAATACTATCGGCATTCATTGAAAGTCACAGCTATTCAGCAGATGAGTTGACTACACTACTCGCAGGACTGTTACCCTCGCCGATTGAATCTGGGGTAGCCATCGCTTCACACCAAACCTTTATTTCAGAGCTTTCTCACGCTTTATATCTCCACCAACATCCCAATGACGCCGATAAAAATGAGCTGATGAATGCACGCAAGTTAATTCGTATCGTTCAGGCGAATTTTAAAAAACAACGAAAAAGTGACAAAGAGCTGTATTGCAAAGCAGTGAAAACCAATCTAACAGAAAGCGAATACCAACAGTTTCTTGAAGTCATGCATAGCTATAACTATAAATCCGCTAGTCGGTTCCTGAGAGATGTCATAACTCAAAAACTCACAGTCAAACCTCAACGCAGTGATGAAATCACAGAGTACTTTAAGCAAACAAAGCGCATCGCCACAGTGATGGAGTCACTCATTGACGAAGGTAACCCTGCGTACGACCACGAAATAGCCCGTCAACTGGGTGATGCTCTGTATGAACTAAAACAGAATTTACAACTCACCCGAAATCTAGCTATCGACGCTCATAATTCTCAAACCGCCGAGCTGTTGGCCATGCAATTTTTGGACAGCCGTACGTTACGTGAGCTTTACCGTCGCAAACTTGAACAAGAGAACGCCAGTGATGATATTTGAGGAATTGAAATGTAAGAATGATAAACAAACGGTGCATGATGCTACGCAATTAGTTCAATATGTCGCCAAGCAAAATGACGACGTCACGCTGTTGGTCGAGTATTCTTCAAGTCACTCCAAGGGTGACGAACTCGGGGGAACATCGCAGTTTATCTGCGCCAACGAAATCGCTTCGGTTCCCCTGAATGCAAGAAACCAAGATGCCCGAGACATTGATTGGAGCCGTGCGATTACTGAACTACAAAGCGCTCACCTAGCTAACCCTAATACGAAACAACCCTTCCGCCATTTTGTTGTCTCCCTCGCAGAGGGGGAACAGTTACCCCTAACCCAATGGCGAAACACGATTAAGAAGCTGATGGACCATTTAGGATATGAGCATGCTCGTTATATCGTTTTTAAGCACTCCGATACCGACAATGAACACGTCCATATTGTAGCGTCTACGACTGATTTACTTACTGGAAAAATCATTTCTAACTGGCAATCGCACCTCAAAGCCCAAGAAATCATGAGGGAGCAAGAAGTTACGCTAGGGTTACAAGCATTACAAAGCTCAGGGGAACTCCACTCAAGTTACGACACTGATGTACAAGGCGAAAAAGAGAAAACGGTGATTCGTATGATGAGAAGAAAAGTTGATACTGCAATTCGTACTTTGCAGCCCTCTTGCTCGTTGACTCTGTTTGAAATGGCATTGCTCAAAAAAGGAATTGAAATAGAGCTAATACCAGACAAAACAAACTCTCGATTTAAAGGTATTGCTTATCGATTTCATCAATATCGCTTTGCAGCATCCTCGCTACGAAGTGGCAATAAGTATACATTAGGTAAACTGATTCAAAATGGCGTACTGAACGCTTCATGCCTTGAAAGCACCAATTACAACAAGTGCAAAATTGAAGTGGATCAAGCCATCATTCATTTTGAGACGATTCGGAAACAGGCGATTGAACACGCTGATAAACTCAAGAAACAACTAGAGGAATACGAGCATCAGCAGTATCGTTACCTGCTGTTCTCGTTTTCTCGTGCTCATGAAGCTGCTCAGCAATCACAAATGGAGTATTGGTTTGAATATGCAAAGCGTATACGTTCAACCCGTGACAAAGCGACTGTAAGAGCTATTTATGAGTGCGAACGGGGGATTTACACTGCATCCAGTAAGATAAGCAACTTGTTTTATCATCTAATACTGACTGTCTTCGAGTATTCTTTTCAAAATAAGTTTAACCTCTCGATTACACCTTTGGATGAACTGGCAACAACTCAGCATGAAAAGAACCCTATCGTTCAACAGACATTCGGTAGTTAGAAAAGTGAGGCTCAGAGAGCCTCACTTATTGCTACTGATTACACAGAACTTTAATCATTTCAGCTTCATGGTTAAGGATATTCTCATACCCCACCCCTTCAGGTTCCCACGCGTCGTAGCTCATCATTATCGCTTGTTTTAAGCTCTCTGCACGATTGTTCTCTTGATAGAATTTCTTCTTATCTTGCGGAGAGTAATTGGTAAGCCTTGAATTACTGCTTGGTAAGATGAGGCACAAATTGCCAAAGCGATCAACATCCTTCATTTTTCTCGCACCCGATGGATCGGTTTGTGGGAAGTAATGTTCAACAGAGGTTCGGAATGAAAATTGGAAATCATCAAAGTGCTTTCCAAGCTCTTTTTTACCTATACCATCAAACGACTCATTGTCTGATAGACGCTTCCACCGTAGGTAGTCTAGTCGGTTAAATATGAAGTTATGAACACCAGTTCCTCGATGCAATACTCCTGGATTTTCTTCACTATATGCTAATCTTTTACCTTCTGTGATTTCTTTAAAATAACGTTCACTTAAGCGTTCCAACTCAGCTAAGTACACCTGAACGTCAACAATTAATCCCGCATCCTGTGTCGTATTTCTACTCAAGGAGCTTAAAGCGTCATTTAGCCAACGCTTATACACTAGGCTGGATATGATACATGGAACATTGCCAAGATCATGCGAATCTTTTCGTTCTGGTCGCTACTAAAGGCATTTGGATAATCAGGACTTAGATTATTACCATGTTTATAAGCATTTAGCCTTAACAAACTCCACTTACGCTTTTCATCGTGTTGATCAGGCTTAATTATGTAGCTATCAAATAGAATTCGGTACTTAAGCAGTTCATACACAAAATCTTTGGCACCAACTCTCAAACCATCGTCTTTAGAAACAAATGAATCGATCAGTTTCTTATCATCTAACGAAACGTTCTCTTCCGTGTTTATTAGTTTTAACACATGAAGCAAGAAGTTTGAGAAGTCAATAACCGTACCAAAGCGCTCTTCCTTCTCTCGCTCTTCATCGTCGGTGTTTGAGCTAGATGCCTTGTTGTCGATGATTTCTCGTAGCGTCATTGCAGCTTGCTCGTATACTTATCTTGTATCGCTTCAAAGCTATGTGGCATGGTTTGCCAATCGTCGCCGAACACTTTTATAACTTCATGAGTGTCAGTATCAACAGCAAGATGGAGTATACTCCAGACTCGACGCTTACCATCAGTTCCGTGCTTTTTCACTTTCCATTCGCCCTCACCGCACAATTGAGCCAAGTTGCATGTTAGCCAGATGTTGGATAGCGTCTCTTGATGAGGCTTTGAAATTAGCCTCTACACCCTTAGCTCGGCGACTAACGGAAGTATAGTGGGGGACAAGGGACATTCGCCAATCTAAAAACAGAGTCGATAAAGCCTTGTAGCGCCGTAGAGGTAAGGAAAAAACGCGCTTTACCATGAGAGCAGTCGTGATAGCGAGATCACTAAACAATCTTGGTCTACCACGTTTATCCTGTTTAGATTGTTTCCACTCAGTTGTGACCTCTTCGTCAATCCAAAACGTGAGTGAACCTCTGTTGAGCAAGGAGTTATTGTACTTGTACCAGTTATTAGGTTTGTAGCGAGGCTTCGGCATAAAATCAAAGTCAGTGGATGAATACCCCTAATCTGGTCGTAAGATTCTGATTTAGTTCATTCGATTTCCGTAACAAAGGCAAACAGACATAAACGTTTACGGGATGAAAATCAAAATGCATTTATAGCACGGTACCACGTAATGGTCGTTAAGACCGCCGCGACAAACGGAACCAATGCCGAATTACCGCGACTGGCTATTTTCCTCATTCAACCATTTCAACGCGATACTTGATCAACCTCAAGATCAATGCGCCGATAAAAATGGCAACCACGATCGAGACTAATCGTGTAAATCCCGAAGAGAAAGAATCAATCCCTTCCTGTTTGATGATCTGATAAGTAATAATTGTGAAATTAGTGAATAGCAATTGATAGATTGTTGAATGACTCTGACGTCGCATTGCGTAACAAGCCAACTGGATACCCAAAAATAGCGTAATCCCCAAAACCACCCAGTTTGGCGCACCAAAAGCATAAAGAAACATGATTGGTAGCGTGAATAACATACCTGTTGCGGTAGTCACCAGCCGTTGCGACACAAATTCTCTTTGTGCGGTCACCATGGGCAGTTTGATCATACTGCTAATGGTTATTGCGATCAGCATGGTTTGAGAGCTGCCTACACCAATCAAAGTCTCCAATGTAATATACATTGCAGTCGCTTTGAAAATCGCTAATCCGAGGTGAGCCTCCCCTCCTTTCACGCCCTCATCTGGCTCAATCTCCGTCTGCTCGCCAGGAAACAACAGGTGACTGAACCAAGTCACCACCATTGCTATCAATAATCCCTGAAATATAACCACAGGAACACCGGAAATTGGATATTCCATTTGCTTACTTAGCACTGTCACAATGACTACGACGATCAGCGTCAACGTAGAAATGATATCTTGCGGGTTAGTATGACTTCGGTAGTAACTCCAACAAAATAACGACCAGCAAAACAGAAGGTATCCGGTAGGAGTGTCTGAGAACATACTCGCGAAAAACACAACAACAAAGCTAACAAACAACACCACAACAAGTAGCTGAAGGATCACCTTTAATGGCGGGTTCGAAGGCAATGTGGTCAGTAATATAACAACAAACATAGGCCCCAGCATAGGCAAGGGTTGACCAATGTACTTTAGATAGAAAAGCAGTAGTATTGGCGCAAAGACTATTTTTAGTACGGGATTGACGCTGCTACGAAACATAAGTCCATACACTTACAATTCTCATCCATATTCCCGCCAGCCATTCCCCTAGCGAACTTTGTTCAGTGTAAAACGCCACTGTAGCTTGTGAGCCATAGCGAATATTTGGTGGGACGCCCTTAAATACAATATTCACAGGGTAACGTTGAGCATTCAATGACTTGGTATCGGCACGGATAAAACCGGTGTTTGCATCGATGTTATTGCTGTCGCCCGTTCCCCAACCCACATTATAGACTTCACCTTCCAAGACACGGCCTGGAAGGGAATCTAGTACTACTTTAACTGTTTGACCTTCCTTGATGTATTCCAATGAGTTTTCACGCACTAACGCTGAGATCCAAATCTCTCTAGGATCAATGAAAGTTAACATCGGTGCGCCAACAGTCGCAGGTTGACCTAGCGTGAGCTGCAGGTTAGTTACAATACCGTCAGATGGCGCGATGACAGACGTCTTTTGTAGATTCAACTGCGCCTGTTCAAGCCGAGCCATAGCTGCCAATATTTGTGGGTTGTTATTACCTTGAGGACCAAGGTTTTGTTTAGCCTGGACAAGGGACGCCTCTGCAGCCTCAAGTGATGCTTGAGTTCGAGAACTCGCCTCAATGGCATTATCGCGCTCGGACTTACTGAGAACGCCTCGAGACGCCAATTCAGAAACGCGTGCAGCCTGCTCTCTCGCATTATTTCTTGCCGCTAGCGCATCAACGACTTTAGCCTGAGCCACCTCGACTGCGGCGGTATTCGCCCCAAGACTCTGGCCAGTTATCGCCAGATTAGCTTGAGCCTCACGCACTTTAAGCTCATAGTTTCTCGGGTCAATTCTAAACAGCACGTCACCAGCTCGCACAATTTGATTGTTCTTAATATTAACATCAACAATATTCCCTGATACCTCTGGAGAAATTCTTACGAGATAAGAGTGCACTCGAGCAATGCTTGTGATCGGTGTTACGCGATCTGACCACACGCTATATAACCACGCAACTAGGACTAACGTTATGATGTATATACTTAACTTTCTTGATGATTTTTCTGTTTGAGACATAGTTTATTTTACTCATTATTCCAAGATGTCGAACTGCAACCTTTTGTGGACTTATTTTGTTGGCACACAGATCCAAATCGGCTAATATGTAACAAGTGGACAACAAAATGCGCCCGTAAGATTAGGCGCATATTTTTCGTAAATTTGTAACAGAATATCAATTAGTACCGTGAATTTACCAGAAATATTTGTTCAAACAGAAATTACAAAAATTCGAGTCATGATTCTCAAAAATCACAACAAACACTTACCCGCTGTGATGCTTAACTAGTGCTTGTCTCCAGGTGATCCCCGATATAACCAATGCGCAGTAAGCCAGTACTCGCTTCGATGATCTGCTCCAACCAGACTGGACACTTCATTAAGCGACATTTTGCTGTGCAAAGTTAACTGGGCTTAGATACCCAAGAGCACTGTTCCTTCTCGTCCGATTATAATCAACCTCAATGTACTCGAAGACCGTTTGACACATCTCATCTCTGGTCATGATCGGTTCGTATTGGAGCGCTTCACTTTCATCGAATGGAAGAAGCTCTCAACACACGCATTATCCCAGCAGTTTCCTTTTCTGCTCATACTTTGCTGTATATTATAAGCAGTTATTAGGTCTCGATAATCTTTCGAGCAATACTGGCTACCTCGATCACTATGAACAATAACAACGAAGGGAACCCCCGACGGAACAGAGTTGCCGTCATCCTCGTATCCATTGACCAACCGATTACTTGTCGCGAGTAAAGGTCAATGATGACAGCCAAATACAGCCAACCTTCGCTTGTGGCAAGATACGTGATATCACCCGCCCATTTTTGATTCGGAGTCGTTGCATTAAAGTCCTGAGCTAGCAAGTTCGGAGCTACAGGCATCTTATGCTTGCTGTCTGTTGTACACTTAGACTTCCGTGCCGCTTTCGGCGTTAAAGCCTGACGCTTCAAGCTGGGTGCAATTGTTTTAACATTATGGCTATCACCGTTCTCAGCCAGTTCTTTCTGGATGCGCCTCGAACCATCTCGACCTTTACTGTTGTCCAAAGCATCTTTGACCTTTGCATCAAGCTCTTGGCGGGTTGTCTCGCGCTGGATGGTCTTTTGGCGATGCTTAATCCACTAATAAAACCCACTTCGAGAAACTCCGAACGCCTTAACCATGCGGATAACACTAAAGCACAGCAGGTGTTCGAGCATAAATTAATAGCAATCTACTTTAGATTTTTCGCGAAGTAGGTACAGCGGCCTTTTTTACAATTGCTAGCTCTTCTGCTTGCTCGGCCAACTGCCTTTTGAACTTGGCAACCTCAGCGGCTAGCTCTTGCTCTCGCTGGCTAGTATTGGTGTCTTTTCTTCGAGATCTTCCGCCCCCGTAGATTTGGGATTCATGTAAAGAGAGCTGCCTTGCTGCCGACGCTACTCCCACTTTCTCTGCTAGCTTCAGGACTTCGGCTTTAAATTCAGGTGAATGGATATTACGTTTCTTCTTATTGTTCATGGTTCACCTCGTTAGTGATTGTACTCACTTAACCGGTGTCCAAAACTTATGGTGCGGATCACTTACGCACTTCCAAATAGCTTAAACTTAAGCATCAACTATCCAATGGTTGAAGGTAAAGCGTTTAAGGGCGATAAAACTGAAACAACCCGTGAAGAAATGGCTTTGCAAGCAAAATACAACTTTACCTCTAACTTCGTCGGTTTTGCAGGATACCAGTTTGATCTGAATGACGAAAACGGTCGTAATATTAAAGACAAATGGGTTGTTGATGCACATTACTACTTATAATAGTCAGCTGTCCTAGTTGCTATTCAAGCCAGCCTAGTGCTGGCTTTTTTCGTGAAACTTGCTATCTGTCGTATGACTCAACATGGTTATGTATCGCACTCAGTATTGAAGCTTTGATTTCTTTGAGGTATTTCGCGTGTGGACACCACATTGACAGAGGTAGTTTCATACCCTCCAGCATCAAATCAAGAGTGACAGGTTCAATACCTTCAACTTTGAACTGCGGCTTTGTTAGTGCTTTAGGTAACCATGCCCATCCTAGCCCTTCCTTGACCATCTGTGTCACAACCGAGAGTTGATCCACTTGCTCATTATTAGCTGAAAATATGAATTTCTCTTTTAAACCTTCATCAACTAACGATTTTAGAATGAACTGTCTCTCGGTCACCATCGCGTCAACAACCGAGTTCTGATCTAATTTCGCTAACCGTCCACCAGCTTGAACATAAGGAACGAACTCGACGTGGCCTAAAAAAACCGAGTCCATGCTGTGCATCGCGCTACTTTCGTGCACATTAACTAATCCAAAGTGGATTGAGCCATCAACAATACCGCGCTTGATTTCAGCGCGATCACGCACTAATAACTCAACACGCATGGTCGGAAAATCTTTCGCTAATTGTTTGCGAATCATGAACAAAGCAGAAGGCGGCATAAAGCTCGAATAAGCAATCACCACACGCTCCAAACCTCCGAAAGAAAGGCTCAGTGCGATGTTTTCAAATATCCTCGCCTGTTCAACTGTTTTCTTGGCGTAATGATAAAGCAAGTGACCATCTTCGGTAGGCTCAACAGAACGGCCTACTCGGTCAAATAAAGTGATAGCCAACTGATCTTCAAGATTGCTGATGACTTGCCCCGTTGTCGTTCGGTGCTTATTGAGCTTAACGGCTGCTTTACTAAATGATAATTCTTCATACACAGTGACAAATGCCAACAGCTGCTCAAAGTTAAACGTCATGTTATTCCCCCACGTTCAGTGACTTACTCAAAATATCACTATCGTTCACCGTCGTGTCCTTAGAAATGAGTGAGATGTGACAATCGATCAGTTTATTGCCTCGCCGTTTACTATTCCAGATTTCTATACCATCGAGAGTGCCATGAGTTTCTTGACAGGGAAATCAAACGTAGGCTCAACAAACTCATACTGGCCAGAGATCGTTTCTAGCTCCGAACTCCCATTGTCATAAGTCAACTCAAGTACGCCATACACCGCATTGTTGGTATGACGTAACGCTGCAACCGGAGACATACGCTTTACTAAACAGGTCGTAAACACCACCGCTGTTAACTCCTCAACACCAGAAGGTGGCGTCTCAAAATCTAGCATCGGCCTTTGACTTATATAGATAGATTTCGGTGTCGCTAGCATCATCGTGAAGTGTTCTTCAAGCTCAATATTTGTCACAAGGATGAGCTTCGGCCCCATTTCGAGGGCCTTTTGGCAAGCCTGCGTCGCTGATTCAACGTTACTAATCTTGACTCCTGTAAACTGCTCCAGCACGTTCTTACTCGATACAATCACGTCGGCCATTGGCATCAGACTCTCAAACAATGGAGCGTGAGACTCTTTATCCGCGATAGGCTCAGCTAGCTCTGGGTGACAGACATAAAGTACTTGGCGACTTTCCTCTTTAACTCGCGTAACCAACTCACAAACTGAATCGCGGAACTTTGAGTCCGTTTGATAACCCGCAATTACAGCGCCACATTCAGATAGCTGACGGAGGCTTTCTACACCATCCGTCAACGTTAGTAATTCATCGACAAGGCTTCTACCGACAAACACCTCATGGTCTTGTGTTTGTTGTGCATTTTGAACAGCATGGATTGGCCATATGTCCAACCCCATTCGTTGAACAGGAAACCCGGTCACGCTGCTATTTAAATGCCTACCTACGCCGTAAGTTTTAATTGAAATGATACCTTTCATCGCTATGCCTACATTACTTTGCTTTACATCTATTCATTGAGTATTCGGCATAGCAATTACGCTCGAATCCCTCGCTATCAAGTGTTCTCACAAATTATCGAGGTTATCCATAAGCTGGTAGAAGAAACCAATTGAACGGCCGTATTCGTCTACACGGATGCGCTCATTCACACCATGGAAACCTTCAAACTCTGTTGTATTCTCCAACTGAATTGCCGTAATCGTGTAAACATCTGGCGCAAAATCACGAGCTTGGAAATGCTTCGAATCCGAGCCACCTATCACGAAGAAAGGCGAAACAATCAAGTCATTGCCCCAAGTTTGACGTATTGATTTCTCAAGAATTTTGTAACCATCAGAACTAGGGTCCGCAACGTTGGTTGCAGGCGTTGAAGCAGAGATATCACGAACCGTAATACGGTCATCGTTAATGGCTTTCTTCACATGTTCAATGATCACTTCCGGAGTATCACCAGGCATCGGTCTGAAGTTCACCACTGCTGTCGCGGCTGGTGGCAAGACATTGTCTTTAATGCCCGCATTAAACATGGTTACCGCCGTTGTGGTGTGCAGCATGGCTCGCGTTACTTGATTTTTGGACATAACATCCAAGAACTTCTGCTCTAACTCAGTGATAGAATCATTGTTCCCGTAAGCAACCGCTTTATACATCGGTTGTTGCTCTTCCGGCAGTTCAGGCCCTATGTATCGATATTGATAACGTATCGCGTCGTGAATTTTGTACGGGAATTGCGCCTCTTCTACT
Organism: Vibrio sp. JZG10; assembly: GCF_054064075.1. NCBI lineage: Bacteria > Pseudomonadati > Pseudomonadota > Gammaproteobacteria > Vibrionales > Vibrionaceae > Vibrio > Vibrio sp. JZG10. The sequence goes on along the minus strand of NZ_JBSUGE010000012.1, from coordinate 46,112 downwards.
TTTGTCACCGCTTTTGCAAGAGCAACGATATTGGATTCCGCTGGCGGTTGTGATGAATGCCCACCCACTGCATTAATCGCGATTTCTAAGCTCACAAATCCTTTTTGTGCAATGCCAATCAACGCGGTATTTTCACGAATCCCAGGGAAAATGCCCGGTACAAGCGGCGCAGATTCATCGATGACGAATGCAATCTTGTCGTAGCGCTGCTCAATGATATCGGCAGCATGTTTGGCTCCCTCTGGGCCACCGACTTCTTCATCGTGACCAAAGACAAACAATATTGTTCGTTCTGGCTGAAAGCCTTCTTTGATTTTCATCTCCGCGGCTTCAAGAATCGCATGAATCTGGTTTTTATCATCGAGTACACCGCGCCCCCAGATGTAGCCGTCTTTTATCGCGCCAGAGAATGGTTCTTCTTTCCACTGACTACGCGATTCTTCGGCAACTGGGACGACGTCTTGGTGTGCCATAAATACCGCTGGCGGTAATGCCAGATTTTTGCCTTCCCACGTATAAATCAGGCTAAACGGTCTAGGGTCGCCCACAACTTCACGCTTCAACGTTTTGTGTACAAGCGGGTAAGATTGCTCAATAAAGTTGTGGTAATCGTTAAAAGCCTGCTCATCAAAATCACTGCGATCTTGATTGGAAATCGTTGGGAATTGCACCGCTTTTGATAGGCGTTTTGCTGCCCCATCTAAGTCGACCTTAACTTCGATTTGCTCCACGCCTTTCATCTGCATTGAGCTAAAGTCTTGATCGCCTGCCGCCCAAGCTGCAACGCCCGCAGTAAGGGCAATTGCTGAAGCGACGCCAGCGAAAATTTTTGAATGTTTTGTCATGTCCATTTTCCTTTTCAATAGGAAGTGAATTGGATTAGTGCTCGTTGATATGGTCAGTATTATCGAAAAGCGTTACCTCAACCAATCGCTTATGTAGGACCTAACCCTACAAACGGTTTCATCGCATAAGGACGTAATAGACAACCATCAAAAGCTTCGCTCGCAGAGCTCATCACCTTTGGGAACTGGTGACATATGCATGCACCGAAGTGTTACAAGTCAGCGCTTTTTCTGATCTGCATCCTTCATGTGAACATCAATTTGAGGGTAAGAGATTTCAACACGATTCTCTTTGAAGAGTTGATTAATTTTCTTATTCACCAAATGCAATGTTGGTAAACGATCATCAATGGAGTTGATGTGAAATCGAAGCTCGAACTCTAAACTGCTATCACCAAAAGTAAGAAAATACACGCTTGGAGCGGGAACGCCTAAGACCAGTGGTGTATCTTCTACTGCCCTATACAATAGCTCTTCAACCAGTTCGATATCGGAATCGTAGGCCACACCAACTGGAATCACTACCCTTGTGACCGAGTCCGTTAATGACCAATTTATCAGCTTATCTGTGATAAAAACTTTGTTAGGTACGACAATCTCTTTGTTGTCCCAATCAATGATGGTGGTTGAACGAGTTTGAATTTTACTGACGGTACCTGACAACTCATTAATGGTGACTGTGTCACCTATTCGTATTGGGCGCTCAAAGAGTAATATGAGGCCAGAAATAAAGTTGGCAAATATCTCCTGCAAGCCAAACCCTAACCCCACACCAATCGCAGCTACGAGCCATTGCAAGCGCTCCCACTCTATGCCTATCGTTGTAAACACGATGACAATACCTAGCATCAATATGATATACCTAAGCAAAGTAGTGATTGTATAACCTGTACCAGGAGACAGGTTCATCCTACGCAAAACTAACAATTCAAGAAGGCCTGGGATATTTCTAATGCTCACGACTGAGATGACCAAAGTCAGCAAAGCGTACATTAGTGACTTTAAAGTAATATCGACCGCTTCAACGCCACCACCCGAAGATGGTGTCACCTGCCACAAAACAACATCATCCATCCAGTTGGTTAACTCTAACTGGCTCGTCCATACCGTCGATAAAACGGTGACCAATAAGATCAAACTCAATCCTTTCAGTAACGTCATCGATTGTTCACTGATGGACTCCTTATCTAACCCCTGCTCTTCAATGTCGAATACTGATGCTTCTTCAAATCCCCCCTCGTTTTCACGAGCTATCTTTTCCTCCCGCTTAGCAAGAAAACGCTGATAGCTCAGTTGTCTCTGCTCCAGAATCAACCAGCGCTCACCTAGCTGATAAACCAAAAATACGCCGATAAGTGCGAACACGTTGAGTTGCTGAAGGACGAGTATCTTCCACGACCCCACATACAAACCCAGCATAGCCATGCCGATAACAACAAAGAATGAACCTAGAAGTGAGTAGTAGATAACAAAAAAGCCCACTCCCGATTGGAAGAAAGCAGGCAGATGATCATTCACATCCCCAAGATTTAAAACGCTTTTGTAAAGTACAAACAGCAGGCCAACCACCAGCAGATAAAGGATTCGTAGAATTTCAGCATCATTTTCTTGCGCAGTTAAACGGAAAAAGTAGAAGCAAACCAGCGTAATCAGCAAAGGAAACATGATTATTCTAATTCGATGGTGAATGGTATGACACATTTCCTTAGACCAGCGAAAATGCAACTCAAGCATTCCTTGCTTTCGACTCAAATGATAAAGAAACCCTACGCTCCACAAAAGCGCGCAACTGGCGATCATTATCTGATCATACAAAATTGATGGATAACGCACCCAGTTGAAGTCGAGGAACCACACACAGGTGAAGAAAAACACCGGTAGAATTGAAGATGCAACAAACGTAATAGCTAACACTATGATGCTGTTAGAAAAACTGTCCTTTAATGGATTGCCAAATACCTTTTTTTGTCGTTGGGAGACAAGATCGAGCTTTAATCTCGACCAACGATTTAAAAAAAGTAATATCATTGTGAATGCGACCAAATAGATAAGTGAAATTCGAACTTTATCTAACTCAATATTTTGAGTGATGAAACGGATTGGGGATGTCACACCAAATAGCTTTTTGGTGTCTAGGTTAAAAATATTTTTCCAAATTGGTGCGTTACTATAAGTCCAGACTTGACGCTCTTTAAGAAAATCTCTGGCTTCTGCCAGAGCAAGTGAATAATCACCAGAAACAACAATCAATGTCTCTATCTGATTTGAAAGTGCCTTATATAACGAATTTAACTGCTGAAGCTTCTCTAAATCAATACGCTCTGTCGCAATTAGCCTTTCTTCTTGAGACTGGCTAACTGCCCGTATGGCCTTGGTAATCTCATAAGTTCGAATGTTAACTTGCGAGCGGTAGTCTTGCAGACTTTCCATTTTGATGGTTTGGGGCAACGCTTGGAGCATGACTCTTGTATAAGCACCGAATGCCGTGGTCTTATTCAGCCAATCCAGATTGCTTTTTATTACCTCCATTTCCTCGACAAGCTCTGCATACTCGAGACTCATTCGCTCTAAATCCGAGGACATTTTGACAATTTCCAAATTAACCTTATCAATTTCTACATCAATCTTATGAGTGTTTGAAAAGTTCTTGGGATTGAGCTCGATTTCCTTTTCGACAAAGTTTTCTCGATTGAACACTCTTGTGTTTTCAGCATTATCTTCACTGGCGAGTAAATAGATGGCAATCGACATCGCAAGCATGGCTATGAAAGCCACGATGTATGAGTAGATTTCTTTTTCTCTAATCATCAACAACCCTCGCCAACGCGTGGACTCAGAAGATGCTATCCCATTACAATGAACTTACATGCCCGCTCTATCTATGGCTAATTTCTTCTGCCAACTCCTCAAAAATATTGGTCAGAGCGATACCTAGTCCTTTCGCTAATTCTTCCGGCGTTTTTTCGGACAACGCCACTTTGCTGGCAATTGTTTTATCGAAGATAATGGTCGGACGAATACTAGAGCTATCCACTAAGATGAATTGTATTTCCATTATAGCTGTTGGTGTTTGATCCTTTCTAAAGTCACCAAACAACTTGGTCACCACGGTTTTCAGGATTAAGTTGGTGGCCACGCCTGCACTATAAGGAACAATACTCCCAACCACGCCTGCGCGGGTAAGCGAAGTTGGTATTTGATTTTCGATAATCGCACTAGGTTCAGTGATGTAGCGGTTGTAGTAATCGCTTTCAAAACTGACATCGGACAGTCGGAATACCATTTGAGTATTGTTGAACGGACTTTCTACACGCACGCTATCTATCAGTATCATTTCATATTTTTCAAAATACGTTTTGACGGGCGAATCAGCGACAATGGCGTAATTCTTTGGGCTATCTGCAGGCTGACTCATGCCACAGCCAAACAAGACAAGAAGACTACAAAGCAGCAGAACATATTTGTTTCTATTCATATCTGACCACACTTAATTTGGGTTAATGGTATTCGTACATCAATTGATTTTTAATTTCTCGGGCTCAGAACTAAATATGATACTGGATGGCTGGTTCTTCAAAGTTTCAGAAAAGCTTTTCAAATTCTCGACTGTTACTCTCAAGTCTTTGATGACGTAATTAATATCTGATTGGTTGTCTGCCATGATCACATCCAACCTGACCGCAGCTCGATCTAAATCTTTTATTAACTTATTGATGTCGCCTTTGTCTTTGAGCGAAGAGTTTAGGCTTTTGCTGATTTGCGCTAAGGAAGAAACAATCTCTTTCACTTCAGGATCCGAAATAACACCATCTACACTCTTCACCATTTGATTCGAATTAATCAATAACGCTAGTAACTGTGCGTTCAGAGCATCAGCATCGAGCGCGCTAATGGATTGATTGAGCGTTTCGATTAACATGTTGATATTTGCTACAAGAGTATTGATATCCGCCTCATCCAAGCGAGCGATTAAACTCTGTATCCCTGAGACAATCTTACCCGCGGAGCTTTTTGTCGACGGCACATAAGGGTAATTTGGCTTCCAGTTAAAACTTAACCCTTCATCCATTGACGTGTAGTCAAATGACAAATACTGCTGGCCAGTAATTCCGGCCAATTGTGTCGTCGCCCTAAGACCACGCTCAATGGAAATCTCAATGCTTCTGTTCCATTCTTCGATTGTTCTCTTCGCCCCAGTAATTTCGCTGCGTACGACAACATACGATTTTCGATTTTCTCTTGGTACTGCGGCTTCATAAAGGGCATCAGACAGTTCTATCGAAACCACTTCTCCTGCCGTGATTCCTCGAAAACGTACAGGCGCCCCAACCTCAAGGCCAGAAACCGACTCGTCAAAGTAAGTTTCAACAATTATCTTCGGTGCAAACAAAGACCGACCACCCAAAATAAATAGGACAACAAACAACGAGACCAATGCTGAGACGACAAACAACCCTAACTTGTAACTGCTTTTTGAATCATCCATTACTTAGCTCACTTTCTTCTGTTAGTACGTCGGGTTGCCGGTTGAAAAACTGGCGAACTCTCATGTCCATACTTTGATCTCGTAACTCTTTAGGGTAACCTTCCGCAATAATGCCTTTAGACACTGGGTCGAGCATGATTGCCCTATCCGCAATGGAGAAAATACTTTGCAGTTCGTGTGTAACAATAATGAACGTGTACCCTAAACTCTCTCTTAAATTTAATATGGTTTGGTCTAAGTTCGCGGCGGTGATCGGGTCTAAACCCGCTGAGGGCTCATCTAAAATCAGAATATTTGCGCCAATTGCCATTGCCCTTGCAATCCCCGCACGCTTTAACATTCCACCAGATAGCTGGCTTGGCATCAGCTCGGCGGAGTGCCCCATTTCCAATAGCTCCAATAATGTTCGAGAAATTTTGTTTTTTTCCATCAAACCAAGGTCGGTAAATTCATCTAATGGGAAACGAACATTTTCCAATATGTTTAACGACCCAAACAAAGCGCCACTTTGATACATGACGCCCAGTTCTCGTTGTATTGACGCTTTTTCTGATTCACCAGCATGAACAATACTTTTACCATTAATGTAAATATCGCCAGATATGGGCGCATACAAACCGATAATGTGCTTCATTAAGCTGGACTTACCACATCCTGAACCGCCCAAAATCACGAGGATTTCACCACGCTTGACGTTAAAAGAAGCGTTCTCTAGCAGGATCTTATCGCCATATCCCATTTTTAATCCCGTGACTACAACTGCATCATCGGTTTGTTGGTTATCTAATTTCAAATTCATCCAGCTTCCTTAGGTCAGCAACACGGTAAAAAAACCATCAATGACAACAATCCAGATGATGCTGCTTACCACCGCGCTGGTCGCTGCTAAACCTACCGAGGTCGAGCCTTGTCCTGTGGCTAATCCCCTTTCACAACCTATGACAGCAATAATGAATCCAAATGTGGTGGCTTTGATCAAACCAAAGAACAAATCCCAAACGGAAAGCGCGTTTAAAAGCTGGTGATAGTACTGAACAAAGCTGATATCGAACTTTAGTAAAACAAGAGCACCACCCAAAACCCCAATAATATCGGCAAGTACCGTAAGTAGAGGCAGAACGAGGACTGAAGCATAAATCCTCGGGATAACCAGAAATTCGACCGGACAGATCCCGAAAGTGTGCAGCGCGTTGATCTCTTCATTCACTTTCTGAGTCCCAATTTCCGCCGCGAACGCAGCCCCCGTTCGACCGGCAAAAACAATGGCAGTCATTAGTGGACCAAGCTCTCTAAACATCGAAATGCCAATTCCATCGGCAACAAAGAGAACTGCACCAAATTGTTGAGCAACAAGACCAATTTCAAAAGCAATGATGACCCCCATAAGAAAACCAATTAACAAAATGATTGGAACCGCATCAGCGCCTGCCCTCGTAGCGATATTTGAAACCGTGGTCCAGTTAACGTTTTTTCTTCGGTTTATCCCTAATTTAAAAACCAATACACATTCTTTGATAAATCGAACCACAGAACCGACATAGACAAGCATCTCCCGCGTAGCGTTTCCCACACGTTCGAAAAAACCATCTTCTCCACGAGGTATTTGGGGTGCATTCTCGATATTTGATGGCGGGACAAGTTCGGCCAAGCTAGCACTAAGGCCAATAATTGAGATTTCAGCGCCAGGAGGCCGAAAGCGAGTTTGTAAATCAGATAAAAAAGCGACACCTGATATATCAACAAAAGTTAAGTTGCTGGCATTCACCACGATGGGAGAGTCGGGATAAGACTCCAAAATGTCGTTCGCTTTCTCCCATAAATCTCCAACCATGGCAGAAGTAATCCTTTCAGCTAACTCAATTTCTAAATTGCTTTCATCCATACACTTCATCCCATCAACCGCCGAACAAGCTTATCGTCAGGGCATTAATCGTTTCCGGCCAAATCGACGAACACTGCCCTTGAGTAAGCTTAGTCAAAGATTCAATGATTCATTGTCTTACATGAACAAAAAACGTGCATTCATGACATTGATGAGCTGGCAATAGCTCTACTGTTCAGGCTTTGAGTAGCAAGCGCATCACTCTTCGGTTTTCGGTGCAGAACAAGGCTCAGATTTTACTTACACCATTTGTAGGATGGCGTCCTACAAATGCGATTATCTGCTTTTCATCTCTTCCCTTATCTTTGCCTCATCCAAGACAAACGAGACAACTTCATGAACACAATGCCGCACGAGCTGGTATGGGGTGAAATCTATTTCCCGCCGCTGCTTTTAGTCATCGGATTGGCTTACGTTCTGACCACGATGGTGACTTCGCTAGCAACGAGATGCGGACTACATAAGTACGTTGCATTCCCTGCACTGGCAGAGCTAAGTCTGATTGTCATTTTTACCGGCGTTATTGGCCAATTTATTTCGATCTTTTGAGGAAAGCACACTGTGATTAAACGTTATCTCATTACCCTTATTTTGTTGTGTACCGCGGGTACTGTGCTTTACACCCACTACCAAACATACACAAACAATCCATGGACGCGAGACGGACAGGTGAGTGCCTATGTTATCTCCATTACGCCTCGAGTCACTGGGCAGGTTACGCAGGTGTATGTTGCTGATAACTCAAAAGTAAAAAAGGGAGATTTGCTGTTTGAGATTGATCCAAGCACATACGTTGCGTCTTACCACAAAGCACTGGCAAACCAGAAACAAGCGACTGCATTGCTAGCAAAGGCACAAAATGAAGAACAGCGAGCACGAAAATTAGAGAAACGTACGCACGGTGCGGTACCTGCGTTAACTCTTAGCAATTTACATAATGCCGTACAAACAGCGCAGGCAAATGTTGAACTAGCGAAAGCAAACATTGAAGAAGCGCAGCTTAACTTGGACTTCACCAAAGTTTACGCGCCGACCGATGGTTACATCACCAATCTAAACGTTCGAGTGGGCTCTCAAGTGGTCGCAAACTCCCCTGTTGTCGCCCTTATTGATGAAAATAGCTTCTGGATTGAAGGTTACTTTAAAGAAACAGACCTCGCGGGCATTGCCCCTAACGACCGCGCAACCGTGACATTACTCATGCATGATGACGTCGCGTTAGAAGGCAAAATCAAAAGCATTGGTTTTGGCATTGCGAAAAAAGATGGCATAACAGGCAATGACCTTCTGCCAACAGTGAACCCTAACTTTCAGTGGATTCGCTTAGCTCAACGTATCCCAGTCAAAGTGACATTGAATGAAATGCCAAAAGATCTGCAGCTTCGCGTAGGCATGACGGCATCGATAAAAATCATCAAACACTAATTAGGTGAAGGTCATGCTGAGTTCATCGACTAAAGAAGCAATAAAAGCCGCGCTCTCAATTGTTGTCGCTATTTGCCTTGCACTATGGTTTCAGTGGGAAAAACCTTATTGGGCGGCCATTGCGGTTGCTGTTATGGCACTAAATGAAAGCTTTGCCCACTCAATTCATAAAGGACACAACCGCGTTTGGGGAACGCTCATCGGAATCGCTTATGCGCTTTTCTTAATTGGTACGTTTCCTCAAGATCCATTTTTGTTTTTGAGCTTTTTAACTCTGTTTCTTGGCTTGTGTATTTTCATGTCGAGTGACGAGAAATATGGCTACATATTTTCGATGGCCTTTACGGTTTGTGCGTTAGTTGCTTGTATGGGTCAATTTGATGATCAAACTATATTTCATTTCGCGATATTACGACTTCAAGAAACAGTTCTAGGTGTAATAACATTCTCTGTTGTTTATCGAGTCATTTGGCCAATAAATACTGAGCAGAAATTTATTCAGCAGTTTGAAGAAAGTCGAACATTGCTACTAGAAGCTCTTAGAAATAAGCACGACTTTAACCTTGAAGCGCTAGAAGCCAATTCAGGAAATATCAACAAGCTTTATCAACTGCTTAACCTACCGTTAAAAGGTAGCTATCGGCTCAGACAGCACCGACGTGCTTGGCTCGAGCGAGTCAACGAATTGACTCACATTCAAGACAAACTACTAAACCGAGGGGATAAGTCAAATTCAAACAGTGCAGAATGGAAAGCTCTTACCGAGCAGTTAGAAAACTTTTATGTAGATAAGCCTCAAACTTCGCTCATTGGTGTCAAAGATAGCGATAAAATAGAAAGCGTTAACTCATCACTTCGCCAAGGAAAACGAACATTTTTCCAACATATCAAAGAGGATAAACGTAAAGTGTTTCACGGGGTGTCGATGTTCGTAACATCATTGCTCGTTTGGATTTATCTCCCAATACCCGGTGGTTCTATTTTTCCGATGATCGCAGCGGCTTTTTCTTGCATCTTACCGACAATGCCACCGAGCGTACTTAAAGATGCTTTCTTTGGTGTTATAGGCACAGGAACCGTAATTCTACTGGAGTACGTGTTTTTGATGCCACTCATGACTGAGCTATGGCAGTTAGCGTTATTTTACTTCATCAACACGATAGTAATTTGGGAGGTATTTTCAACACCAAAAATGCTGATTCATCGAGTTCTAGGGATTAATCTATTGGTTGTACTGACCTCCGGCGCGTTAAACCTGACTCCAATATATAGAATTGAAACACCAATTTTAATGCTGACGAATATTTTAATTATTCTTCTGATCGGCAAATTGTTTTCTGACCTGTTTTGTAAACCTCAAAATGTGCGCAGAGTTTAGAAACTCGATATTAATAGCCATGCTATTCATGTAATGAATTATCAAAATAAATTTTGAAATAACACATACACATTTTTAGAAAATGGGTATTTAGAATATTAAAGAGAGACCATTGTGAAATTAAAAATAGGACTGGTATTTTTAACCACTTTATTTACCCAGTTAAGTTTTGCTCTAGATTCATTTTTCCCTATTTGGGGAGATGAAGCAGAAAAGCGTGGCTATTCACTGCCAAAACCTTATGGTCTTTCCCTTTCATACATGGATATGAGCAATCCAATCACGGTCAACAGTATTGATTTAACAGGACATCCGGTACTTGAGGCACTTGATATTGATGCTAACCACGCCGATTTTAAAGGTTCCAATATTACTCTAAGGGGAGACGTGTGGATTTTCCCGTTTATGAATATCTATGGAATTATTGGTTATACCCAAGGCACGAGCACAGCAAAAATTAACGCTTTAAGTTGCGACACTTCCTCCGTGCAAGGTATCGGAAACAAAGTTCTGTGCTCGCTGCTCGATGCCGCGGGTGACGAGCTACCGGATAGCGCCGCATTTGAGTTAGAGATGGACGGAGGAACCTATGGAGCAGGCACCACATTAGCTGGCGGTGTGGGAAATTGGTTCGCACTACTCGATATGAACTACACCTACACCAGCATAGCCGCCATTGATGGCAATATTAAAACCTTCGTGGCTGCCCCTCGAGTCGGATATCGCTGGCAATACGATGGCGGACGCGAACTGCGCGTATTTGTTGGCGCCATGTATCAAAATGTTCAACAAGAATTGTCTGGTGACCTCAAAAGCTTAAACCTACCACCGCAACTACTTGGCTTAGTTGAAAACTTGAGCCCTGATGCGGGCTTCAATGTCAGTCAAAGTGCCGATGAGAACTGGAACAGTGTGCTTGGTTTCCAATATGCCTTTAACAAAGACTGGGAGATATTGATGGAGGCCGGATTTGGGGAGCGTGAGACCTTATTCTTTTCATTAGGTCGTCGATTCTAGGATTGAAAGCATGACAAGATTACTTCCTATTATCTGTCTATTGCTATCTGGAGCAACTCTCGCCGAAGAGGCTTTGCAAAAGTCAGAAATGCATGAACTGACAAGCTATCAGCAATATCAAGCGTGGCTTGAGAACTTATTGCTGGAACTAGGCGCGGATGGTCAGTTCGATCCTGAAAAAGGCATCGACTGGAGTGTCATGCCCGGCCCCTTTTATACTCCAGAGAAAAAGTTTGGTATTGGCGTATCGGCGGTCGGGCTCTATAAGCCAGATATTAATGATATCGACTCCCAACCAAGCTCTATTACCGTTAACGGTTTTGGGTCAATAAATGGTGCTTATGGGGTATCTATCAACAATGCCAACTACTTAAACAACGATAAATACCGCTTGTTTGTTGACGCTGAACTAACGGATTCTCCCGATGTATTTCATGGTATGGGCGTTGATGCAGGAATTCACAATGAACGAGTTAATTATGACCGACGCAGTTATTCCGCCTCAATCACTGGTATGACGCGTGTATTACCATTTACCTACTTAGGCATAGGGCTCTCCTTTTTCCACAATGAAGCATCCAACGCCAAACAAGAAAATACACACATCCCCTGGATAGGTGATGATTTGGCGGAGTTTCCTAGCACGCAGCGAAATATTGGCGGCATGCTCAACCTCACTTATGACTCTCGGGACTTCGCCCTAAATGCCTCAAAAGGCAGACTGATTGAGCTTGAATACCAGCGCTTCAGCACTGAATTAGGCTCAGATAATGATTTTGAACGTGTGAGGCTTAATTACAGCGATTATCGTTCCCTATCGTCAATTCCTGGTGTTTTGGCCTGGCAAATACGCTCCGAATCCAACTTCGGCGACGTGAGCTGGGATCAAATGGCAATGCTCGGAGGCGCTGAGGCTCTTCGTGGCTATGAACAAGGCCAATATCGCGGCAGAAATATGCTGATTTCCCAAGTAGAGTATCGGCAGCCGCTATCTGGGCGCCATGGCATAGTGTACTGGTTAGGAGCAGGCACACTGGCTGAAGAATTTGATCAACTGGGTCAAGAAGAATGGCTCTATTCTGTCGGCGTTGGCTACCGATTTGAAATCAAGCAGCGAGTTAACCTGCGTTTAGATATCGGCTTTGGTAACGATCAAAGTGGATTTTACTTTGCAATTAATGAAGCGTTTTAACTGAAATGAACCGTATACTTTTTATATCTCTTTACACTGCCACCCTTTGTACCTTCTTGGCTGGATGCTCGTCCGACAATTGGGCAATTCATGCGATGCCAAGTTCGAATCAGGCCGCTGATATGCTCGCAGGTGATCTGACGACCAATCAAAATTGGTATTTGGATGAGTCTCGCTACCCTCAATTGACCGTACCGCAGAACGTACGCCCGTGTTGTGCCTTTGGGGATATGCAGAAAGTCAAAATTGGACCAGTTCCAGTGCCCTTCTTCAGACTGAGCAACGTTGTCGAACTTGAGGAGATAGGCCCGCACAAGTTTGCCAGCGGGATATATCACTACACACCGTCATCCTCATCGGCATTGGGTCATGGCGGCAGCGAAAATAACGGGATCTTATACACGCAAAAAGGTGGCTTTATCGACCTCGCCCATGTGCGCGATACCGCCGATGACACCATGGGCTTATTTTTCGAGATACTCGCCAACTTAGGCCAAGCCCATCGCATTGATTTACCTGCTGAATTAGGACCAAGATACGTCGAGATGGCCTCGTTCGACGCATCTTCTTTAACCGATGAACAAAGGTGGTCTGTGGCCGCTCATTTAGCCGCACGCTTAGCCTACTTCAAAGCTGAATCCCACGAGATCGCCCAGTGGCACGGCTACGCAAGTTTTTCAGGTTGGCCAGAAACCATTTCAGCCTACTCGCTTGAAGACCTCTACTCCAACATGTTGGGAGCTAAAATTGTACTTAACCTCATTCAACAACATAAGATGCTGAGCGAAAGAGAATACAACCAAAACGTCAGCTTACTTCTCAATGCAAGTCTGCAAGAACTTGGCGTCGTTGATAAATCTCAATCAAAACTGGTATTAGCCGCCGTCGACGGTAAATGGTGGAACTCACACGAGTCAATCCCAAACAAATACATGGTTCTGCAACGTCACTATGATCTAGGAGATATACAAACGCCCCACCGACTAACACCGGAGCTATTAGGTAAAGAGAACTCGAACTTACAGTATCTCGCGCAATCTCCCGCGATTATGCTCACCATACCAGCATCTGTAGAGTCGCTGGATCTAGATAACATTGCCAAGTTAGTACTTGAAGTAGCGCCGAGTTATGCAGATACCTTCAACCACATCCCAAAACGTATCTGGTCAGAGCGTATCGAACATACTCAGTTCGCCGTTATTGCGCAGTATGCAGAACGACAGGATAACCAGGATTTGAAACAATTAGGTATTACTGATGAGTAACGTCCATTCTTTAAAAAAAGTGATTCGGTTATTAATCGTCCCTCTCCTGTTTTGGGGATTATACGGCTGTGCTAGCGGTAATCAGTATAATGAACTGACGTTTTCAGAAGTGGAAGTTTTTCCAGCAGCGATTAAGACTGAAGATGCGCAAGGTAGCAAACCGAAACTGGCCATCGCCTTTGGTGGTGGCGCATCTCGAGGCATGATGCACCTCGGGGTGATCAAGGCACTGGACGAAGCAGGCATCAAAGCCGATATCGTCACTGGTACTTCGGTAGGGTCAATTGCGGCTGCACTATACAGCAGTAACGAATACCCGGATATAGAACGCAAGATGTTCGAATTTAGCGAACACGACATCGTCGATATTAGCCTCTCTCGCGCGGGACTTATCGAAGGTAAGGCCCTGGCCAAATGGGTAAACCAGCAAACAGGGTACGACGATTTACGAGATCTCCCTATAACCACAGGCATAGTTGCCACAAATTTAACCCAGAAGAAAGCGGTCATGCTCACTGAAGGTGACATAGGTGAGGCGGTACAAACCTCCTCCAGCGTCCCTGGCGTATTTATCCCTGTACATCACAATGATGATATTTTGGTTGATGGTGGCATTCTGTCACTGGTTCCAGTGTATGCTGCACGGCAGTTAGGCGCAGATATTGTTATTGGGGTGGATGTATTCTGTAGCATACCCCCACCGTTAAAAGATACTGCGATTGACACCATGGCCAGCTCCTTTTGGTTACAGAGCTGCATTGTTACGAAAGATGAAATTAATAGCGCGGATATTGTCATCGTACCCTCTGCCCCCGACCCTAGTTTAGCGAATTTCGGTGGTGAACCAGAACGAATGGCGGCCATGCAGGCCGGTTACAAAGCAATGAAGAAGGCACTGGTGGCGCTTGAATCTAAATTGGGCCAGTAAGAAAGAATCAAGGCCTAAAAAGTGACGTTGTGGAGAATTGAGCAAGTGCAATTGTCCCCTAGTTTAATGAACTGAAGATTTACAAATTCAGTCCTTCATATGAAATAAGTATGGTTCACTTTTCCTTCTGAGGTCGCTCTTTTTTCAAGAAAAAACACTTAAAAAAATCAAAAATTAAGAATCAACCTTGGAATAGATAAAATTTCATCAAATGATAAGTTCTGTCATTCCGAAAACAGTCTAAATGGAGATAGGTTCAGCTTTTGGTTACATGTTAAGCGTAAAGTATGAAACGAGTATTATTTTGAAATATGCGTCACTAACTAAAAGAAAATCGTTAGTAATATGTGAAAAAATGAGATAGAAATCTTGACAAAAAGTGGATTCAAAATTAAGCGTGAAGCTGACTCACTACAAGTTTTATAGATAGCTAAAGACGATATGGAATCTACCTTTACCAAGAAAAAAATGTCGCAATTACATAGTACTATTTGCGCTGTGGCAGTAGGTTATTATTTCGTCTAAATTTCTTTTGGTAAGGATCTTGCAAGACAAGTTTTCGGTGAAAGAAAAAGGTGAAGCCTCTACAAGAGAGCTTTGCTCCACTCTTTCAGATTTAGGCTCCATTGCTCGAAAAGAGCTCAATGCCCGAGTAGACGGTGACCTTGCTACAAAATGCGTACAGTTAGGACTAAATTAGAACACTAAAATTTCCAAGGCAGCCTTGATAACTTGACTGCCTTTTCCTGCGTGTTATTTGCCAGCCGATCTTTCGCTGACACGTTGATGGACAAAAACAAGTCAGTGACTTTGCTAACTTAGCAACGTATGAATTAATTCAAGTATGGCAAATTGCTATGTCACGTATTCAATAGCCTAGTTACAAAGTGTCTAGCAAACCGATGGCTATTCACATCATCATTTAAATGAAAGCTCTCACTACTTAAAACTTCTTCTCTCCATGACTGCCAATCATCAATTCTTTTAGCTTCATCCTCTTCATATTTTAACTTCCGCTTTTGATTCTCAATTTCATATTCACTTGGCTGCATTGGGGGCGGATTAAGCACTCTGTCAAGTACGTTGAGGTATTCATCATTATCAGATGCCTGCTCTAGCATAGCCTCCGTCAATTTCGGATTTTCTCCACCTTTTACAAACTGGATAAGCTTCTGAAAAGCTGCATCTTTTTTATTTTTAGAACCATTGCTAACAAAGGCACTCATTAACCAATCTAAATCACTGTTACTAAAAGGAGATAGCACGTTGTCGTAATCAATTAAGTAATCACTGTGAATGAAGTTTTTGTTATCTTCCAATTCTTCGACAATACTCAAACAAGCCCAGTAGTAAGACTCTCTTAGTACAGTCTCTTTAGACAACAAATGCTGCAAATTCTTGGTTTCAGAGCTTGCGATAATGCTGGTTCGACGCTCTCCAAAATGAAAAGCAATAGCGAGACACCATGCCCATTGTTGATAATCCTCTGGATCTGAAGGTACTGTTGCAAAACAAGAATAAATTACGGCGTCAGCAAAGTGATCGTACTTTGAGTGTGCTTGATAGACTCGGCAGTCTTCTTCACGGTTACTCCATATGGATTGAGCAAAACTATCCCTAAGCTTGATTCGTTGCTCAACTGTTAGTAACCCTGATTTCACGGCCTCAAAAAGCTCATAGCCTAACCCATGTACATTGTTGGGGACTTCTTTTAGGGTCTGGGCAAGAGTTAAGAAATCGACTTCCGTAATAGCTTCTGGAATAAGGTGAGATATGATGTTGCGAACCAACCGTTCGGGCCACCCACCCAGAATCACTGCCTCTCCAATTTTTTGCTTCTGTTCTATGCTTCCGAATTCAAGCACACTCCATGCCGCATATGATCTATGTTGATAAGGCAATTCGTCATCAAATACAGCTTCCAATGCCAAATCAGTACAATCATGCATCGGCGTCAAGTAGATAAGCTCTAAAAGAAGCTCTCGTGTATCGTATCCAAAATAAGCTTGTTGCCATAGTTCGCGTACAGCAGGGGCTAATTCAGGCGTTGATACACGCTTTAGTTCGGGATGACCAACACCTGCGCCACACCACGTACTACTGTTCGCGAATTTTTCAACATATTTACAAACAAGCTCTTCGCGATACTCAATCGGCAACAATGCAGGGATACCCTGACGGAACATTAACGATGGTGCTCGAACTTTAACTTCAGAATAAATGTCGGGATACCACAGAGCCATCCAAGACGTAATAGGCTCCATACTGGGTATGAGAACTTTCTCATCTTTTATATCTGAAAATAGCAGCCCAAATAATTCTCTTGTCTTGAGTCCTTGCTCTCTCAGTTTCTTCAAGCGCTGGGCAGCTAAGTATTCCTGAGTAGCTCTATGATGGAATCGAAACGCATTTACACCCGTCGGATCGAAAAGAGGCTTTCCAAGTAGCTCTAATCGTTCTTCATAAGTCCAATCGGTGAGTATCTCACCAATATTAATAACATCAATTTTACTAGCGGAGAATTCTGAATGAATGGATCTCCGATTCATCATGAAAAGAGCCAAGGCTAGACGCTCCGAGCCTTCGTTCGCTTTTTCTTCAGTCAACGAGTTTCTTTTTTTATCGGAGGCTTCTCGAACTTTCTGCTTAATTCCAAATTGAAGTTGCTCTTCAAGGTTCCCTAACTTCCCTTCAGCAATAAGCTGATTCAGAGCCGAAATAATTTCGTAAGGTAAACGATAAAGGTGCCACAGTTCCTTTTCTTCCAAATAATGTTCGAACGCTTCTGCTTGATTGGGTGCATACGACCTAGCAAACTCCAAAGTTTCATGTTTGGTGAAGGGAAGCAGCGTTAGCACTTGGATAGGTTCATTTGACAACTTATCATCATGTGTCTGCTTGCGCTCATTGGATCTTTTGCGAGAAATAATGGTGGTGAATACCTTCTCACCATCTAGAATTTCTGTCTCATTCTCGTGATGACTCTCTTGAACCACTAATGAAGAAAGCGCTCCATAATCTAGCTCCTCATTCCAGTCATTTGGTCGACAGGATATATAAAACCTAGAACGAGAAAGAGCACTCCCTATGGTTTGTTTAATTTTCCTAAAAGCTTTACGAAGTGTACCTTGGCGTAATTTAAGTTCGTCTACAGCATCCAAAAAGAAGACCGCATTATCCATGGAAGCATCTTGCCAACGTTCAAAATCCTGCTCTTCCTCAACGGTTATTACGTCAAGAAGATCATGATCCTGAAGCAACTCTAAAGGCACAAAGAATGAAAACTGATTATTAGCCTTTAATAACTGGTGTTGTCGCTTAAACTCATGTGTTTTACCGCACTTTCCCTCACCCAATACAACGACGCATTGACTGCTATCGATATCTTCCCACCGTATTCCTGTTTCACGCTCTCCCCAAAAAGATAGAAAGTCGGAATCCGCAAGGTGTTTTTCGGAAGGAGGGGAAAATCGGCGTGTAGTAGCCACATGTGTATCAGTCATACTCTTCGATGTTCCTGAAATGAAAGGGGTTACCGAATAATATCCTCGCATCACCTAAGATTGTCTAGTTCAACATCGCTGATTTTGATAAGGTCATGATATGAATCGCTATGAGAGTCGAAAATAACCACACCTATCTCACCAAATATTCTTTGCGCGAAGGATAACACTAACTTGATGTATAGAATCCACAGCCCTGTTACCTATAGCGATTACGCTCAAAGTTGCATTTGGTTCTCAGCATAAACTAAAGTAATCCAAATTTTGAAAGCGACAGTTAATAAAACTGTTACGCAAAATCATTTTGGGGCAGAAGTGCTTCATAGTGATTTTTGCAACAGGCTGTTGCAAAATTGGGGTTGGAGTTTGTCCAACAGCCTGTTGGACATTCGATGAAGCAGGCGATTTCCTAATTGTGCAGCAGCTTGCTGCACAAATAAATCTCATGTTGGTTTCATGCGCTCTAAACACGTCTTGGGGCATAAATGAGCCAGCACAGATCTAGCTGGCTCGAAGATGGACAGAAATGAGTTTAGTAAAAAGAAATATTAGCTTTTCATGAATTATCTAAGGTATGGCAAAACCGCTTAGTAAGATGTTCAGACTTACTGGTGCAGATTAAGTTTGATGATGCCGTTCACTCGCTGCTTTAACAACTTCCGTCAACGATATTTGTAGAGCCCCTACTTGTGGAAAACAGTTCACAAATTACATCACTACTAGTGCTTATAATCCTCAACTTCTGACGCATTTAGGCTATAACCATACATGATATCATCCGCACCATCAGACAAATATAAATGTGACTTTCCTTTACCAACAGCTAATCGACCCTCAACCCAAACAGGAGAATATAACTCACTTGACTTAAACCCTTTAGGAAATTTAACGTATATCATCTGATTTGGAGGTGGTGGCGGAACATGAATACAAGCTCCGACAGTTGGTACCAATAGAAACTCATCTACCAAGTCATTCGTAAAATTCAATGGAAGTAAGTAACCCGCAATGCGAACATTCTGGTTATCAAGCGTAGTATTAAGCGACTCAGCCACTGCACGACGTTTTTGGGTAATTTCCTTTCTCATCGCCAATAGCCAGTTGATATCGATTTTCTGCTCAATCAATGAAGCCCTAGTTGCCGTATACTCAATACTTGCATCTTGAGAAAGTTGCACTCCATTGGCTAACTGTTCTTCATATTTAGCAACCCTCGACAATTCATACAATTGGATTTCGCTTAAGCTTTTAAAAGGATCATTGAAGTCTGTAAGTTGAGGCCTTAAGTCTGGCCAAGATATTTGTTCTATTGCATCTGCATAAACTACGTTGGTATTCACAAATCCCACGATTAACAAACAAAACAATTTATACATATTTCCAATCTCAATTTGACTATGATGTCACCGATAAAAGTCGCACATTAATTGCCTTGCCGAAAAGACTTCGGTTGCCCATCCGACAAGGCTAAACCCTATGCTCTATCTACTTAATTGAGAGTATTTTTATAGATTTTCCCATCTTTCATGATCACGACGAAATTCTTCTCAGGATCAGCAATCAGGTCTATGTTCTTAAGTGGGTTACCATCCACCAAAAGAATATCCGCCAATGCCCCCTCCTTTATCACACCATTCTCTCCAGGATATGGATCTCTTGGGCCTGACATCTTGAATAACTCGTAGTTAGTGCTGGTTGCCATTTTCAATACTTCCCAAGGTTCATACCACCTTGTGAGTTTTGCTAGTGATTTGCCCTGTTTTGACGCGATCTCTGCACCGTTTTGCAGATCGGTACCAAAAGCAAGCTTCAGATCATACTTTTTCGCCAACTCATAAGCTTTTTCCGTGCCTGCAGTCATCGCTAAGAATTTTTGATTTTCAAAAGAATCTTCAGGAAATGGAATTCTGTCTTCATCATTCAGCAGTGGTTGCAGGCTAAGCCATGCGCCGTTTTTCTTAATCAGTTTTGCGGTGTCTTCCGTTATCATATTGCCATGCTCAATAGATTGAACTCCAGCTTCCAGTGCTCCACGGACAGCGTAATCTGAGTATGCATGCACGGCTACATAGGTGTTCCAAGTCTTAGCCGCATCCACCGCCGCCTTCATCTCTTCCAGAGTATATTGCCTTACATCCAGAGGGTCACTGAGTGAGGCTACTCCTCCTCCCGCCATGACTTTGATCTGGCTGGCACCTCTCATTAAATTTTCACGCACTCGTCTCAGCACCTCAGGAACACCATCTGCAACGGCTGTCCAAGCCATAATCTCCCCATCGAGAAGTTCCCTGCCGTCTTTTCTTGGCATTGCCGTAGGAAAGCGGAAGTCCCCATGCCCTGAGGTCTGCGTTATATAAGCCCCTGATGGATAGATCCTTGGGCCTATATATCTTCCCTCATCGATCATCTTCTTAATGCCAAAAACAGGGCCTCCCATATCACGCACAGAGGTAAAACCCCGCATCAACGTTGCTTCGGCACCTTCTGCCCCCGCCAGTGTCAAATAACCAATGTCATTCACAAAGATCTGCATACTTGCAATATGGGCGTGCATTACATGCCAATGAGCATCGGTAAGCCCGGGCATCAAGGTACGACCACCACCATCAATTATTTTACCGCCAGCCACAGCAAGTGGTTCAGTAGATACTTGAGTAATCAGGTTTCCTGTGACTACTACATTCGCGTTCTGGATGAGATTCTCATGTACGCCATCAAATACATTGACGTTAGTAAATAGGGTAACCTCGCTTTCATTCTGAGCGAAGATAGTAGAGCTACTTAGCAACAGTGTGAGTGAGGTAATATGGACCAAAAGTCGTTTCATTCCGAATGTCTCCTTTTTAACCAACCTTGATTAAAACTACTGATTAGAAATACCCGTTACAACTGCATAGTAGGAGTTGAGTATTATCGATTGTGTGATTTAGCATCAAAAAACACTTTACAATCTTAGTCAAAGATACGCCGACGATCTTATGTAACGAGATTACTCATGTAACTAGTATTGAATTCCATCTCTATTACACTGTCTGTAAGCTGCTGTAACCGCTGTTTAATTATAACTAGCTATTCAACAACCTGCATTAGTCTAATCAGAAATTATGTCAGTCCCTACAGAGCAGATAAGTTATTACCAGTCTTGATGGTACAGTTCACCCCCTATTCAATCGATCAGCAAAGATGTCACTGACCTTGTCTTGCTTGAAACTGTCCCAAACTTCGACAGACACTCTGCTTGCATGAGAAAAAGTTAGTCAAATAGTGAAAGGTGAATCAGTCGAAACAAGGAAAGGGGCAAAGGTGAGTTTGCCGTGATCGACACCTGACACGCCTTTACACAGTTCCGAGTTGCGTTTTTTTAATTTAGTAGAACATGAATTAACTGATGTATGGTAACTCGCTTATTTGAGCGCCCAGTATCACTGGAGCAGAGCACACCGAACACAAAACCATATCGCTCACTTATTGATCAGCAATAAATTCAATAACTTTACAAAATGATGAAGTATAAAAGATAAAACCAAGCTACTAAAAACCTGTCCGAAATGTAATGATCTAGAAGCTGCTAGCTCGATAAGGACGGTAGGTGTGCGAGCATCAAAGGCTAGAAGGAAGCTCCTTCATCAAGAAACCGAATATACGGACGCAACAACTAAAGAGTTGCTTTGAGTTGGAAAGCAACTGGTAAGATCTTCTTACTTGTTACCAGCAGGAAATGAGGCAAATTAACGTGTTTGAACCCCGCTTTAAAAAAACTTGGGCGCTATCTTAAAAGGTATCTTGAATCCTGAGATTAGTTCCACAAACTTGAATTACTCCTCATGAGCACATTTTGTGCTTAGAGGCTATTCGGTGAAGAGCCGAAACAAAAATAAGCACAAATAGTGATTTAAATCACAATTAAGAGTTATTTTTCGCAGTTCCCCTCAATGTTCCCCCAGATGGTAACACCAAGATAATACTACATATAAAACAATAGCTTATAATGAAATCGAGAATCCCTCTTGAACAGTTTGTTATACGATGCCTCACACCAAGCGCTGAAACTGACCGTTTTTAGCTTTGAAACCTAGCTTATTAAACAAAGCTTGAGACCGAAAGTTACCCTCATCAATATCTGCATACAATCTTTCAATGCCCACAGATTTTGCATGAGAAAATAATAAACTGAGAGCTTCAAACATATAACCTTGTCGCTAATATGATGAATTAAGTAAGCATCCAATCTCGCATGAATGACCGCAATAACTAAAACTATGTAAACCGCAAGTTCCGATAACTTTGTTGGTTGATTGTTCTAAGATTGCCCATTCCAACGATTCACCCGACTTTTCTAATTGGACGACGCTTTCTAGCATCTGAACTATCAGATCTTTCGATGTAAAAACTGGGTCTGAGGCAAATTCCATTGTTTGAATATCACCATAAATTTCAAACAAATCATCAGAATCATTCGTTTGAATTGACCTCAAAACGATTCTACTTCCGTGTAAATCAGGCTTCATTTCTCTCCTTAATCGTATAACGCCCTGTTAAGGGGTGAGCAACTCAATGTCGAAGCTCCCGCATACCACCTTAAACACTAAACCTAACGCATAGCAAAAATGCCCCACGCGTTGCGAATCACTCTTAAACAGTTTGTTAGGCAAATTTTACCTTCGCTACTTTCAATATGTACACAATAATAGTGACCAATAGTGCCCAAGGCATTGCAAACCACCAATAGTATGGTTCCTGGCTATCAGCAAGGTAGTAATTAAAAACTATAATTACACTCACAATTGTCGAAATGACATATGCTCCACCTAAAGCCATACAGATATCTGAGTGATGTTTAGAAAGTTCAAATTCACGCAGTTGAAATACTACAATGAAAAACACAAAAGGACTAAAAAGACAAACTGCGATGTGTAGAAATGAAAGAAGACTTAACCATACCTCCACGGTAGACAAACTGATTCCAATTTTTCTGCTGCACGTCGAAGTAATGGATAGGCAAAACTAACTCCGAATACCCTGAGCTTCGATAAACATCTGGCTCATAAGCGAAGAGAAAAGAATGAGTTACCCCAAAAGACACTAAGCATCGATCGAGTTCTTTCACGATGACTTTAGCTAAGCCCAAACCTCGCTTACTTGGTGTAATGGCAATACCACCAATTATGCCCCCTTTGAAGCTTATTGAGCCCTGCTTCATTAAACGACTATAAGCAAAACCAGTAGCGATAATCTGATTATCATCTTCAATGAGAATTGCACAGACGAGCTCACGATTGAAAATGAACATGGAATCTTGGCCAAAAACGGAGTTTAGATGAGCATTAAGTTCAGCTTCGTAAGCCCCAATCTGACCACTTTTGACAACTGATATTTTCAAGGTTGACTCCATTCACATAACGCCGCATTAAGGGGTGAACAACGCATTCCACCCAAACTAAACCATTGCGCCGTAAACACTAAAGTTAATTCAAACCAAAACTGCCAAGCGTTGTGAATCCCTCTTGAATGCTTTGTTAGTTGCCAAACCTAAAGCTTTGATTTGAAGTCGATTGCTGTTTTGCCAACACTAGCTATACGTGTTTTAGTAAACTCAAATCAGGCGCAGTTTCAAAGCGCCTGTCACTGAAACCACTTGGAACTTACAACGCCGTAGAAAACGGACTTTGAACACCAAACAAACCTTTTGGAACGACAATGCAACAGAGAGGGCTTTCAACAAACCAATCGGGTTCTGAAATAGAGAACCCGAAACGCACAAGGAACCAAAGCACGATTTTAACAACGCCTAATAACTAGAAATTGAAATACGAAAACCTAGCCAAAAACACACGGACATTAGCCCTAAATATTCTGCTTTAGGTATGTTTTTCCTCGTGGGCAACTAACGCCCAATTAAGGTGTGAGGCACGCAATACCGATGCTGCCGCATACCACCTTAATCCCTAAAACTGACGCGTAGTAAAAATGCCATGCGTGCCGAATCACTCTTAAATTGTTTGTTAGGTGACTTGACTCCAAATATTACACCAACCATTGCATATAGCCGCCCCACCAGAGTTAAGATATGCAACCTAACCCACAAAAAGGAATTATTATGGGAAAACCTGCTGCAACATTAACATCAATGCATATCTGCCCCAAAGTCACCGCTAAAGTTCCGCATGTGGGTGGACCTGTAGTCGTTGGTTCACTCAATGTAAAAATTGGTGGCTTACCTGCGGCTCGAAAAGGGGACCGCCTCATCTGTGTTGGCCCTCCTGATTCCATAAGCAAAGGTTCTGGCTCGGTATTTATAAACGGGAAGCCAGCAGCAAGAATGGGAGACTCAACGAGCCACGGAGGCAAGATTGTCATTGGCAACCCCTCAGTCTTAATTGGTGATAAATATCGCGCCGATAAGCAACCACCACCCAAGACTTTCCATGAAGCAAAACAGCGTTTGGCAGAGGCCAAACCTTATGTCGATGCAGCTCGTGAAGGTGGTGCGGCGTTACCGGGTTCTGCGTACTCTACTGCTGACAAAAGAGAGATTGTCCAGAAAGGAAAAAATGAGCCCCTGCTATTTCGTATTATCGAGTCCGAATACAATGAGGATGATGGCTATATTGGCTACAAGCCCGAAGGCGTTACCAAACTAAAATACTGGACAACCACATTTACTCAAGCTGAGCATGGCGATACAGACTCAGAAGCTATCTGCAATGCGGTAGGAATTGAATATAAACCCGACTGCGAATACACCATATTGCTCATCGACCACCAAAAAGCCAATGAAATCGGCGATATGCATAGCTTTATTCCCACCTACTAGAGAATGAGTGAGTTTACGGAGTATGAATTGTCCACTGAATTTGAAGATAGCCGAGATTTAATTGCACCATGCATGACACCTGAGTTCAGTCGATACTATGAACAAGTCAAAGTATCAGCCGAAGAAGAAGGTATAAAGCTAAAAAAGCAGGAAGACTTTATCGAATATTGCCAAGTACTTGGCTTTACCCCGAGCCAGACCGACACCCTCGATGTCCGGCACCAAATAGAACAAGGTTTAGGTGCAAACGAACATTTTCTTGGCAACGGCCTCACCAAAGACATTAACGTAGAATATGAAGCAACCCCATTTGGTTGTATTGATGATAACGAGGAATATGGTCCTCCAGAAACCTTTACGTGGGATAAAAATCCGCAAACACTGGGCACGTTAGAAAAAGCGGGAGCCATAAAGCGAATTAACATCGGGAAAGGAGAAAAAAATGAAGCAATTTAAAGATATAGATCCACTAACGGTATCTCTAGACCCAAACTTGATTGCAACAGTACCGGATGATGAAGAAGCAACAAAAAACTTCTACTTTCTATTGATTGATAACTACATCATCCTCGCAACCGCAAAATACTTTACCAAC
This sequence comes from Vibrio sp. JZG10, assembly GCF_054064075.1. NCBI lineage: Bacteria > Pseudomonadati > Pseudomonadota > Gammaproteobacteria > Vibrionales > Vibrionaceae > Vibrio > Vibrio sp. JZG10. The sequence goes on along the minus strand of NZ_JBSUGE010000012.1, from coordinate 20,782 downwards.
AAGCGAACCGGAAAAAGTAAATGGTTGCACTACCAAATCGAGTTTCCCAAAAACGGCTTGCGGTGGTTCTTAGACACACTAGAAGATAAGTTTTTTAAAACCGCAGCGGAAGGCGGGTTGCCTAAAGGCAAATTCAACGATGAAGGTATTGTAGATGGTGAGCGGTTAAAGCTAAGGCGTGCTTTTAATGCCGATGGCGAAGGCGGTGGTGGATATGCTTTTATAACATTAGATAGATTCCCTGAGGGAAGAAAAGTTTGTAAATCATACACATTTACAGACTCTCTATTATTTGAACATGGAATGATTGACACGATGAAGGAAATTGCAAAAAAAATCGACTTAGGACAACTGTAACTCCCTTTACCTCCGAATCTTAGCTTCATGGTTCGGAGGCTAAATTTTGATTAGTCACCTAACGCCGCGTTAAGTGGTGAGCAACGTTACCACCCTACCTAAACTATTGTGCCGTAAACACTAATTTCAAAGCAAACCGAAAATGCCAAGCGTTGGGAATCCGACTTAAACGCTTTGTTAGTAGGTCAACTCCAAGGGAGCACCTGTACTTTCTGCCACCTAGCCTTATAGCCATCGGTCATTTTGTTGTAGTTAGTTTCTGTCATTGCCTTTTTGTTAGGTTTAATCAACATATTAAATGCATCATCTAAGCCATAGGGGGTGAACAATTTAATGTTTCCTGCACTATCTAGAGTGAAACCAATAGCAAAGGCAGAAAGCCAAGACTCGATGCCTTGTTCAACTCGCTCATATGCCTGAATGGAACAACCAAACTTCTTAGAATAGCGCTCATGTATTAATGCTTGGTTTTTCACATCAACGTCAACACTATGACTTAACCGCGAGCCAATGCGATTTTTGAACTCGTCTTCAGTTTCAAGGTTAGATCTATCGAAGTAGACAACATCAAAGTCTTTAACTTGAGCAAGAAGCGGTTTCCTGTCGATACTATTCCAGATGATTTGGGTAATAGCACCGCCTGCAATATAGTAGTTTGGCAGCCCTACTTCTTGGCACATCTCAGCTGTTTCGATCAATTCTGGAACTTGCTGAATTAGATGCTTTAGTTTTTGTTTATTCATCCTGACCTACTAACGCCGCATTAAGGGGGGAACAACGCCACCACCCAACCTAAGCTATTGTGCCGTAAACGCTAAAGTTGATTCAAACCAAAACTGCCAAGCGTTGTGAATCCCTCTTGCATGCTTTGTTAGTTGCCAAACCTAAAGATTTGATTTGATGTTAATTGCCGCTTTGCCAACACTAGCTTTACGTGTTTTAAGAAACTCAAATCAGGCGCAGTTTCAAAGCGCCTGTCACTGAAACCACTTGGAACATACAACGCCGTAGAAAACGGGCTAACAACACCAAAAAGCGCCTTGGGACAGACAATGTTACACAGCTAACTTTCAACATATAAATCGGTTTCTGAAACAGAAAAACCAAAGCACGATTTTCACAAACCCAATTAGCTAGAAATTGAAATACGAAAACCTAGCCAAAAACACACGGACATTAGCCCTAAACATTCTGCTTTAGGTACGTTTTCCTCGTTGGCAACTAACGCTCTGTTAAGGGGTGAGCAACGCGATACAAAAGCCGCCGCATATCACCTTAAACGCTAAACTCAACGCATAGTAAAAATGCCACACGTTGCGAATCCCTCTTAAACAGTTTGTTAGGTTAATGTCTCCAAGTTAGCCCCATAGACATATCTACAACAATTGCCCAAAAAAATAATGCTCCGAAAAGTAGGCAAATCGCGCAGACTAACGGTATGAGCCAGCTATAAAGGAAAGCACTGAAATACGGTATAGATTTAAAAAACTGTTCCGATGCAATAAAGAGTAGTATTCCAACGAACCAAAAAAACGTTAGCCCTAATCCAATTGGTAAGTATCTCCCATCATCAATCGGAGTCCATGTTCCCTCAGTGATCCCTTCGGGTATACCTTTAACTCTTCCCTTTGCTTCAATTACAGGCTTCATATCCGCGTCTTTTGATAAATAAAGTACTGAAATAAAGAACCCTTCTTTTGCTTCGAGTGCATCATCTCCTACAAAATCAAGAGTTATTTGGTTACCATCTCGGATTAACTTTACATCCAGACTTTCACGTGACTTGTTTTGAATCGATGAGTCAATAACTTCTATATCATCATCTTGAAAATGGAAACTAATGGGATTGGATTTCGATACCTGATTAAAGTCTATGTATTGATCACCACTGTTCCATATAGGGATATCAAGCTGAACAATTGAGCTATCAATTGAACCACCCTTCCAACTGATCTCTAACTTAGAATCTGAAGTTGTAGAGTTATAGATAACTGTGGGCTTGATTAAGGAGTAACTTAGCTCCATTGTTTTAGTACCAATAGCATAAAACACATATGCAATCGCGATAGCGAGAAACAAACCAACAACAGGGTTACTAAGCATCGCTTTGATTTTTCGATATAATTCCAAGTTAACTCCTTTAACCTAACGCCCAGCTAAGGGGTGAACAACGCAATACCGATGCCGCCGCAAACCACTTTAATCAACGCATAGTAAAAATGCCACGCGTTGTGAATCCCTCTTAAGCAGTTTGTTAGTACGCTGCCCTTAAAGCCTTTGGCACACGCCAAGATACTGAAATATAGCACGATACTTGTGGCTAAAAACACCGAAGCGAAACGGACAACTGGCAGACTAAAAACCAACGTCAGAACCCGAGTTGGTTAGAAGAAAAACATGCCAAACCACCCTTTTTCATCGCTTTCAAATTAGCAAAGGATTCGGTCTTCAAACTTTAACAGCAGCACCAAAGAAACGCAGCTTTTTCCAAATATTTCCCAATATCAAAGAAGCCACACCAGAGAAATAGCCCAAAAGTTAGAAACCGTAAACACTAAAAGCAAAGCGAAAATTTCACATCTAGTACCACCGGAGCGAACGTGAAAGGCACATTTGAACAGGTGTAAAGAGAGGAAAAGAAACCAATAAACACAGACACTTTTAACCTTTGATGCCAACCCAGTGCTAACGCCCAATTAAGGTGTGAAGCACGCTACCACTACACTTAATTTGACCACCGTAAACACTGAACTAGACCCAAACCAAAAATGCCAAGCGTGCTGAATCACTCTTAAATTGTTTGTTAGCACTCTTTCCCAAACAATGTAGTACTGACTATTTTCAATAAAATTTGACTACAAGGCTCGACAACTGGTACGTACCAACCAGACACAGGGCTGAGGCCAACCTTTTCAGGCTTAAGAACTGCAATGCCAAAACAAAGACGTATTTAGGTGTTCGCCTGATTTTGCTTGCTAGCAGCATCCTCTTCAACTGCCACCATGATTGCTCGACCAGTGTTGAGGAACTCGCTAATTAATTGAGCAAGACTGCTACTTTGAGCCGAACTAGTACCGATCCAGCCACGATTTACCATTCCAGAAAACTCAGTATTTGTTAGATATCTTGGTGAGTTCTTAAACGTAATAAGTCTCCCGCCTCGCTCACCTTTGGGACCACCGGAACCAAGTAAAAATTTCATATAACTGTTAGTTATATACATTCCTGAAATTAATTTTTCGGTCGCAGCATGCAACCCCTTGTTAGGGACCAATTTATAGAGAAAGCCGTCATGATTAAGCCTAAACTCTTCATGACTGGATATAACTGAATTCATTTCCACTTTATTTTGAAACTCGTCTATTCGAGCAATTTCTATATCTAGTTGCTTATCAGGTCTATAATAAAAACCATCAACATTATTTTTTTCTTTCATTAATTTGTACTGAACTAGAACAAAAGAGTGAAAACTCTTATTATAATAGATTAGGTCAACCCCTAAGGTATGCTCTAAGGGATTTTTATTTGCATAGATAACTTCTAAGACTCTACTTCCCTGTTCGAATCTAGAGACTCCCATGTTATGTAAAGAAGCTTTCTCATTTTCCCAATTAAATAGATCATGTTGGATTGCAGACTCTTCTTGGATATAGCGTTCCGGAATACCAGAGAGGAAGGAAACAGCCCCACCTTTAGACAGGTTTAAATCAGCTTCCATAACTTCGTCATCGTAGTTTTCTACATTATCAAGGTTAGGCGCCCAAGACTGAAGAACATCTTTCCTAAGCTCGTTATGACCACTAAAGATATCAAGCGCTGCGCCTAAAGCCTCACGCTCTTGAGTTAGGGTTTCTGCAGCTTCACCTATCAACCTGTACTTTGAAACTGTGGTTATTGATATTAGCCTTTCTATCTCATTAACCAATTCTGGGCGGATTTCTTTTATAGCCGCAATAGTTTCAAACCACGTTTTTTCTGGTAGTCGCCCTCCTCGCCCAGTTGAACTTTTCATAAAGTGCAGCTTTGTATTCGGAGATAGCAACCCTTCTATTTCTCGAATTGGGATAGAGTTCAAGTCAACTAAATCAGAAAACTCAACCCGTGATTTTCCAGTAACTACCCGACTTCCTTTTGTAGCTAAAGCTACAAAATCAATAGTGCGCCCAGTAAAGGATAACAGTACAACTTGAAGCTGTTTAATTTCCCAGTCATTGACACTTAATGCATCAGAAAATCGATGCTCTCTTCGCACTTCACTAAGTAAATAATTTCTTTGGTCTTCATCGAAATGAATTATTAGTCCTACTGATTTAGACATATCAATCCTTATTAGGTACTCTGAGTGCTAACGCCGCATTAAGGTGTGAGCAACGCTACCACGAAACTTAACCAGACCACCATAAACACAAAACCCAACGATGGAATGAAAAATGCCATGCGTTGGGAATCACTCTTAAATGCTTTGTTATTTGAATTTATTATGGGCTACTCTACTTCGATGAAATCATCATCATCAAACTTACCGCCATGTTGTTTCCTGTATTTTTCAAACTCTATATCTGTTTCTAAGTCACCAGTAGGCCAACCAGCATCTAGTTGTGCCAGTATGTCAGATACTGGCGACCAGCCGACAATATCAGAAGTCGTTTTATTCAACCAACATTTACCATCCCAGTATAAGTAGTCATACGAGCCAAAACCACTAAGATGTCTTAATGCAACTAAGTAGACACCAATTTCGCTAGGCTCTGTACCCTCAAACCATGTAGCTTTGATCTTAACTTTACTCATTATTTCTGATTCCTAAATGCTTCCGCCTTATCAATTAACCAACTCATATACTCGGGCCTTCTCGCCTGCGCATGAGCACCATCCACCAAGAAATCGATTATAAAGTAAGTATTGATGCTTGTAGCACCCTCAGTATAAATTAAGACACTATCACTTGTATTACTATGGCCAAGTTTTAGCGTTTTAACTTTATCTAGTATATGAATATGCATTAACCCAGCATCTTCTGCTGCAGGAGCTGGTCTATGATATGGGACTTCTTTACCAAAATATGATACCCGATGACCTTGCTTGTGACGCTTAAAGTCATGAATTAATAAATCTAGGTCTTTGTTAAGTTTTCTTTCCTCACTGAGAGCCCTAGTTACGTATACTTTGACGTCCATGTTTAAACCGTTCCTCTTTTATTTGACTTCTACAAATTCAGTGGAACTTTCACTTTGCCTATTTTTAGCACGCTCAAAGCTCCTTTTTACTCTATTTATTGCAACATAATGAGGGGTGAAACCTTCCTGTTTTTTCGCCTTAGGCATTGATTTTTCTTTCATTTTTACTCCATTAAAGTTAAATATCTAAATCTAAATTCCAATAACGCCGCGTTAAGGCGTGACGTAATGCGTGCCATACTGTGAGCGAAGCGAAACTGGCACGCGTTGCGGAATCGCTCTTAAACGCTTTGTTATGTGAATTTACCAACATTTCCACCATATTTTCTTTTTAACTTCCTCACCATCAGACCCATCAGGATATACAACTACTTCTGCTTGTGGGTTAAAAAGGGCAAGTTCATGTTTAACAGCGAGTGATTGAACAAACTCATACACATAATCAGACTTGGGCCAAACTGAGCTTATGATTATATGGCCCGCAGATCTATCGAACTCACAACTCCATGGACAAAAATCAATGTCATCAACTTTGTCGTCCGGAATATCATCAATTTCAGGATGTTTGGCTGTTAAATCACGATAAAGGTCTTCTATTGCTGTATTTTTAGCAACATTACTGCAATTTCCTTGAAGTATCTCAGCGTAAATTTCACTAGCTTCCGAATTAGATACTCGTTTTTCAAGACTTAAAATAGCGATATCAAAACTCATAGTTTCCCTTATTCACATAACGCCCTGTTAAGGGGTGAGCAACGCAATACCGAAGTCGCCGCATGCCACCCTAAACACTAAAACCAACGCATAGTGAAAATGCCACGTGTTGCAAATCCCTCTTAAACAGTTTGTTAGCTGCGTTGTTGAATAAGATCTAAGAAATTAATATCAACATGCCCTTCTTCATCTCTAACTCGGACTCTTTCGTTGAAAAGAGCATCGTCAATATTTGAATTTTCGGCAAAGATTTCCAAAAACAACGGTTTTATCGTTCTGCTCTGAATTGCAACAGCTAGAGCTTCATGAGCAAGGTTAATAAAAAACTCAGTTTTGTCATCGTCATCACTTTCATCAAGAGACCCCAGCACTTACCAACCTTCAAAGATATCTCGTAACCTTGAGATATTTGAATTACCCACTTCAAAATCGGAGAGAATTATAAAGGGATTAGGAGAACAATTTGGATGACGCTCAAAATCCATGCCTTCTTTACTCCATACATTACAATGTAAATCATAGTGCCAAAAAGCTACCGATAATGTCATATGAGAAAAGGACTTTTGATGAGCGTAAAATTTCAGCTCATCCTTACGACTGGTAAGCAATGTCTTTAACGCACTCTTATAGTACTTGATCAATCTTTTTTTATTGGTGAAAAAGCGCCAAGCAAAAGGAACATGAGCCTTGAGTTCAAGTTCAGAACAGATATTGGTAGTAAGAACCACTGCACGCGCGATCAAATCAAATACTCCTTAATAGTTTTTATAGAGAAATTACCTCATAGTGTGAGCAGCTAACGCCTTGTTAAGGTGTGAGGCACGCAATACCTAAGCTTCTGCATACCACCTTAACCACTAAACCTGACGCACAGTAAAAATGCCACGCGTGCCGAATCACTCTTGAACAATTTGTTATGAGGTGCGCTCTCACTGATGTTCAAGTAGTCCCATTTTTTCAGCCGTAGCTAAAGCATTAAAAGGACTACTGATTTCACGAGACATGACTTCAACTTGCCGCTGGTCTAAATGCTTAATTTTTGAATCACTTGGCTTGTCAAAATGGATAAAGCCTTTTAAAACTCCATTTAAAGTAGTGATGTCTGCTTCATCTAATACAGCCTTGAGATTACTAGCCTCAGCTTGAGTGCACTCATAGTCTTTAAGAAAGTGAATGTATAAGAATACTTCTTTTTTATCGTCCAGGCGCAAGCTTTCAAACCATTCAGATTTGGGGAAATCTAATATCGTTTGTTTACCAATTTTGTCGCACTCTTTCCATTTGTCATCCCATACTTTCAAGTAACTCAGCTTATCAACTTGCGCTGAGCAGCCAAAGAGAAGCAGAGGTAATAGATAAGTTAGTCCTTTTTTCATCATAAATCTCTAAGCTAAATAGCGACGCCTCATAACGCTGCATTAAGGGGTGAATAACGCATTCCACCCAAACTAAACCATTGTGCCGTAAACACTTAAGCCAATTCAAACCAAAACTGCCAAGCGTTGTGAATCCCTCTTGAATGCTTTGTTAGTTGCCAAGCCTAAAGCTTTGATTTGAAGTTAATTGCCGCTTTGCCAACACTGTTTTTACGTACTTTGAAAAACTCAAATCAGGCGTAATTTCAAAGCGTTTGTCACTGAAACCACTTGGAACACGCAATACCGTATAAAACGAACTGACAACACCCAAAAAGGCCTTTTGGAGAAACAATGCTACAAAGCTGACTTTCAACAAGTAAATCAGCTTCTGAAATGGCAAACCAAACTAGGAAAAGATCGAAGCTCAATTCCCACGAGCCAAGATCCCGAAGTTCGAAGTGCAGAATCGAGTAAAGTACACGAACGATTAGACCTAAACACTCTGTTTTAGCTGCGAGTTTCTCGTTGGCAACTAACGCCGCATTAAGGTGTGAGCGACGCTTAGCTATACTTGAGCGAAGCGAAAGCGCCAAGCGTTGCGAATCACTCTTAAATGCTTTGTTAGCCGAGTTTTATACGACATAGCTCATTAATAGGCTTGCCTACAAAATACTCCCAAACGTGCTTGAATGCTGCATGTTGTGTTGGAAAAGGCGATAACTCTAACGCTTCTTCTAAGCTGCACCATTTAAAATCTGTGTGTTCGTGATTAAGAACGACCTCTTGATTCGCTCGGCACTTAACGACAAAGACTGGGATTACTTCAATAACGTTCGAGTAGGACTCATAAAACTGTTCTAAGAATTGACCATTGTACAGTTCTGCCACTTCAATCTGGGTTTCTTCCTGAAACTCTCGAACGATGGTTTGCCAAGGCAACTCGCCTTCTTCCATTGAACCTGCAACATGGCACCAAAAGCCACCTTTCACTCGCTTCATTAGAAGCATCTTTGTTTCACCATTAATTTCCGACAACGCCACACCGGAAACAATTGAATTATTTATTGGAATCATTTTTATACCTAGAAACTACGATAGTCGGCTAACGCCCAATTAAGGTGTGAAGCACGCAATGACCAAGCCGCCGCATGGCACTTCAACACCCAAAACCGCCGCATACCAAAAATGCCACGCGTGCTGAATCACTCTTAAATTGTTTGTTAGGCGACTCAGTACGTTTCAAACTTTATAACACCAATTTCTATTGCTTCTTCATTTACGAGTTTGAACCAAATGTTGTTGGTAATATCAGCAACAGTCATTTCTTCAGATAAATTCAACTTCTGTTTTTCCTCTTCAGTCAATTCCCTTGTCAACCAGAAGCTTTTCACGTAACTATTACTGCCATCATTTGTAAGATCTAAAACTCCTCCTAAAAGGCTTTCAGATTTATTTTTTGAAACACCTAAACAAAATTCACCAATGCAAGTAGGTAACTCTAGCTTGCTTGCGCTACATTTCAATCCTGGATTGTCCAAATGAATACTCATTCTGGTAATAATGGATTGGGCTCCCATTGGACCTGAACTAAAAACTGCATAAATACCATTATCAGAAACATAACAATAACCATTTTCATGGTCACCATATGGGATACTTTGAAGTTGAGATTTACCGAGTTTTTTAGACACGTCATCAATTGTAGATTGATATATTTCAATTCCAACATAATCAGATGGTAAATTTACAGCTGCAACTGACCATAATGGCAATAATAAAAAGAGGAATAATATTCTATACATGACTTCCCTCGCCTAACGCCGCATTAAGGGGTGAACAACACAGCCACCCAACCTAACCCATTGTGCCGTAAACACTAAAGCCGATTCAAACCCAAACTGCCAAGCGTTGTGAATCCCTCTTGAATGCTTTGTTAGTTGCCTAAGCTAAAGCTTTGATTTGAAGTGCATTACCGCTTTGCCAACACTTGCTTTACGTATTTTGGAAAACTCAAATCAGGCGCAGTTTCAAAGCGTTTGTCACTGAAACCACTTGGAACACGCAACGCCGTAGAAAACGAACTCACAACACCAAAAAGCGCTTTTGGAAAACCAATCTCACAATGCGGACTTTCAACAAAGCCACTGAAACCACATGAACTTACCACACCAGAGAAAACGCCATTTCAGCGAGTAAATCGGCTTTTGTACCAACAAACTCAACGAGCAGAGTTTCAGCAAAAAATTTCGACTCAGTTAACCCCAAAGTCACCGCACCAAAGAACAAATCAACCGTTGAAACGATGCCAATTTTGGATTTTACTACGCTAGTTAACACTAAAATTGAAAGCTAATACGACAACTTAAACTTTGAACTTTAACCACTAGATCTTGTGATATAGCTGCGTTTTTCCTCTTGCAAACTAACGCCGCATTAAGGTGTGAGCAACGCTACCACGAAACTAAACCTTACCACCGTAAACAAAAAAACCAACGATGGAATGAAAAATGCCATGCGTTGGGAATCACTCTTAAATGCTTTGTTAGCTTAATATAGACTCAGGAGTGCTTTTTACTTTCCAGGCTTTTTACTCTTGCCTTATACGCAAAATAAAAACCAACGAAGAAGAATGCATTCGTAGCCACGAGAGCCAATCCCGCAACCTCGGGTAAATTGTAGCCTGTTATCATTGAAAGAATATAGTACTGAGCACATGCAGCCATAACACACAAAGATAATGGACGAAGAAAAGTAGTACTCGGCGATAACTTTTCTTCAGAGAACATATACTGCATCAATAGCACATGCGAGAAATGAATTGTTGCCAATGACAATATCACTATTAGTATTAAAACTAGCATTACAAATCTTCCGGTTGAAGTAGACCTCTGCGAAGAAGCTCCTTCCGCGCATCTTTTGCATTTAAGTGTGTTTGATAAGCAATTACACTAACCATTACGACCAAGATTGCCGATGCTTTGCCTGCAACTTGTTTGGTCACTCCCAGTCTATTTGCAATCTGCGCAACTGGTGAGCTTGTAACTTGCTTTTTCAACTGAGTCGCAACCTCTTTGGAAGCACTTTTTACCCCTTGTTGCGCTGATGAAAGCAAAAATGCTGATATACCTGCTGCTGTGAGAGGGAGCGAGAAGTCTATGCCAAGACCTTTCAATATATTAGTCACATCCTTGTTGGTATCAAAAAATTCTCTGAGCTCCCGATCAGAAAGTGACCATGAGAACCAGTATGGATTTGCAACCACTTGAGAAACTAAACCATATAGTGAAGCTTTCAATTGGCCATCGTTCAAAGCCAATATTAGCTTCAAAACTTCGGACTGTTTGTTCTTAGGTAACTCTCTATAAAGTACAATTCCTGTAATAATTGTAATTGCATTAGGCTCCTGCCTCATACGAGCTTCGTACTTTTCCATACCAATCAAATACGTGTAGTACTTAACTGGATCTGCGGCAATTTTTGATTTGTGTACTCTCATAAACCCTCCAATATAGATTTTGATAATGCTTAATACAATTATTGGAACTTGAAGACAAATATGCTTACTACTTTTTTGTTTAGTTTCACACAACATTGCAATTTATAAATAGCATAATTGCCTGACTACCTTGTTCAAGAACTTAAATGTTAAGCTAACGCCCAATTAAGGTGTGAGGCACGCAATACCGATGCTACCGCATACCACCTTAAACACTAAAACCGACGCATAGTAAAAATGCCACGCGTGCCGAATCACTCTTAAATTGTTTGTTAGTACGCTGTTCCTAAACCTTTTGATTTGCACCAAGATATTGAAATATAGCACGAAACTATAGGCAAAAACGCTAAAGTCAAACAGACAACTGCAAAACTAGAACTCAACCTCAAAACACAAGTTGGCGATAAGAAAAACACACCAAACTGCCCTATTTCGGCGATTTTCAAATTAGCAAAGGATTCGGTCACCGAACTTTGACAACCACACCAACGTACTGAATTTAAGATTAAAAAACTAACCACACAAAAGAAGCCGCGCCAGAGAAATAGCCAAAAAGTTAGAAACCGTAAACGGTGAAGCCAAAGCGGAAACTCCGCATATAGTGCCACCGGAAAGAACATGAAAGGCGCGCCCGGTCAAGTGCAAAGCTAGGAAACGAAACCAATAAACGCTGAACTTTTAACCTTCGATGCCCATCCCGTACTAACGCCTTGTTAAGGGGTGAGCAACGCAATACCGATGCCGCCGCATGCCACCTTAAACACTAAAACCAACACATAGTAAAAATGCCACGCGTTGCGAATCACTCTTAAACAGTTTGTTATAGCGCTTTGCCGTTTACAAGTGACCAATGATGAGGCATTAATTCTCGTATAGTCTTGAAAACCAATGCATTCTCTGGAGTCGTAATTGCTGCTTTGACATCCCCACCCCAATGGACGAGGCGCTCTTGGCAAACTCCGCATGGTGACAAGATTAGAAATTCATCGTTCTCGCTCTCACGACACAGGCATAATGAGTGGGTCACTCGCTCATTGAGTTTGTGAGCCTCTAAATACGCTCCCACCTCCATGCATAGTGAAAGAGCATCGTTTTTAGTATCAGGAGCAATGCTTGTTAATATTTTTCCTGACTCTGTTCTAACAGCCGCAGCTCCACCCCAACCAGAAGGATATCGCATATTTACTAGTTCTATTGCTGCTTGATAGAGCTCTTTTTCGATATTATCCATGACCATCCATATTCAATTTTATCGTGCGCTATAACGCCCTGCTAAGGGGTGAGCAACGCAATACCGAAGCCGCCGCAAACCACCTTAATCACTAAATTCAACGCACAGTAAAAATGCCACGCGTTGCGAATCCCTCTTGAGCAGTTTGTTAGTTTGCAAACCCAAAGAGTTGATTTTACGTTATTTTAAACTTTGCAAACAGCAAGCATTATGTGCTTTGATGCACTTAAGTCAGGTGTAGTTTCAAAGCAGCTAGTCAATGAAACCACTTGGAACAAACAACGCCGCAGAAAACGAACTCACAACACCAAAAAGCGCTTTTGGAAAACCAATTTCACAATGCGGACTTTCAACAAAGCCACTGAAACCACATTGAACTTACCACACCAGAGAAAACGACATTTCAGCGAGTAGATCGGCTTTTGTACCAACAAACTCAACGAGCAGAGTTTCAGCAAAAAAGTTCGACTCAGGTAACCCAAAAGTCGCCGCACCAAAAAACAAATCAACCGTTGAAACGATGCCAATTCTGAATTTTCACCACGCTAGTTAACACCTAAATTGAACGCCGATACGACAATTTCAACTTTGAGCTTTTACCACTAGATCTTGCGATATAGCTGCGTTTTTCCTCTTGCAAACTAACGCCCTGCTAAGGGGCGAACAACGCAATACTGAAGCCGCCGCAAACCACCTTAATCACTAAAATCAACGCACAGTAAAAATGCCACGCGTTGTGAATCCCTCTTGAGCAGTTTGTTAGTTTGCAGACCCAAAAGTTTGATTTTACGTTATTTTAAACTTTGCGAACAACAAACTTTATGTGCTTTGATGCACTTAAGTCAGGCGTAGTCTCAAAGCGGCTAGTCAATGAAACCACTTGGAACAAACAACGCCGCAGAAAACGAACTCACAACACCAAAAAGCACTTTTGGAAAACCAATCTCACAATGCAGACTTTCAACAAAACAATTCGACTCAGTGAGCCCAAAAGTCGCCGCACCAAAGAACAAATCAACCGTTGAAACGATATCAATTGGGGATTTTGACCACGCTAATTAACACTGAAATTGAACGCCGATACGACAATTTAAACGTTGAGCTTTTACCGCTAGATCTTGCAATATAGCTGCGTTTTTCCTCTTGCAAACTAACGCCGCATTAAGGTGTGAGCGACGCTTGGCTATACTTGAGCGAAGCGAAACTGCCAAGCGTTGCGAATCACTCTTAAATGCTTTGTTAGCAATCTGATGCGTGATATCGAGTAAAGTGTGGTGATGCTCCACTTCGTGAACCTTGCGCTAAAGACTGATATCTATCTCGGTAGTATGAAGTCAATAAATCATCACCTAGCCACCCATCAAACTGAAAATGTAGCTTTTCTATTATCGGTGGATGCAAATCGAAATTTGCCAAAGTATTTTCACCCAAACTCCCAGGAACTTCTGGTTCGATCAAATATTGACTCACTTTATTCTCCCAAAGAAAGCTAACGCCCAATTAACGTGTGAGCAGCGCATACACTGAACTTAAACACTGCGCCGTAAACACTAAACTCAACCCGAAGTGAGAGCGCCAAGCGTTGCGAATCACTGTTGAATTGTTTGTTATGTTTTACCACAAGTTACTGACTTAATTGAGAAAGAACTGCCATTTCTAACTAGTTTTCTGAAGCAAACCACAAGGCAGAGACTAACTTGAGCACCAAAGGCGACCAACCTAAAACGAGTAATTCCACTTCCCTGCCCAATGAGGCAACCCGCCCGAGCAACAACAAGCGCCCTATCTTTCCCACCAAAGCGCAAGATAATGGATAATTGCCGAGGCAACTGCCAAGCCGAAATGCTGCTTGGTTATGAACCTGAAAGCGACTTTGAACCAGTTAAACCCGAAGCCAACCGCCACGACCTGACAATGAAGCAACCCACGAATATTGGTATGCTTTACGAGCTGAGAAATTCAAGAACTTAGACCGACAATGCGGATTTGCTGAGTCTACTAGGGACGAACAGCCAGAGGGACAAAGAACTAGAGCCTAAGACATTTAAGCCATTGAAATACAAGTAAACATAACGCCCTGTTAAGGTGTGAGCAACGCAATACCGATGCTCCCGTATAATACCTTAAACACCTGACGCAACGCATAGTAAAAATGCCACGCGTTGCGAATCACTCTTAAACAGTTTGTTAGCTTTATTTTAGAGAAGGTCTCTTGAAAAATTGACCACATTATCTCCAAATACACTTATAGCATCGTTTCGTAGTGATTTAATGAGCAACCTCAGTTCAATCAGATCGTTACCGTAGTCTGATATTTCATCCTCATCGTCAGAGTTCTCACAAACATGTGCCCATTGCTTTTCCAATGACTCCAAACCTTCTAGGACTAATTTCATATCCGAAGATGCTAAATCTAAAGTTATCCGTCTCAAACTACTTTACCCTCTTTTTTAAACACCCTTGTTGCTTTCAAAGCCATCTCTTCCAGTAACCCCTTATACTTATCTAAAGGCATATTTGTGACAGGTGCGATACCGTAATGATGTGGCTTATCGTTTACAAGCTTTAGCCCCTGAGGAGGGCGCGTGTTGGGTGGAAACCTCCAAACCCAACCCGTCATATTAGATTGGTTAATCCCAGTCTTGTCAAACACACTGCTCCCCTTTCCATTAGCAATAATTACCGTTATACCGTTTAACTGCATCGTGTCCACATCCCTAGCTCTCACATGCGATAGCTTGGGAGTTTCCTTATTACCAATCCTAAATAGTTCTTCGGGTAAGATGTAAAAATCTTTCGGAAACATAATTAACTCCAGATGAAACAAAACCTGAACATTAATTACGAACTAACAAGTGACCTAATTGTCGATATTAAATATACGATGGAGTTAAAACTCGTGTGTAATAGCCATGAAAGCTAACGCCCTGTTAAGGTGTGAGCAACGCAATACCGAAGCTACCGCATACCACCTTAAACACTAAACGCAACGCATAGCAAAAATGCCAAGCGTTGCGAATCACTCTTAAACAGATTGTTATATGTCTAAGCTCCCACTAGACCAATACTACCAATGTGCTTATCGATTTTGGCTCCACTTTCAATAAGAATACGGTAACCACTATCATAGAACGGAGGCGGGAATAGAGAATGGGTTCCAACCATTTTGCCGTCGCCCAACCAATCAAGAGCGTCGGACAACTTAACCCTAACAATCCCTCTAATTTGTTTAGAGTAATCATTTGGACGCTCGTTGTTGACACCTTTACATCTGAAAAGCAAACCGTGCTGTGCGTGCGGACGTAAGAAAACAGATGGTGCAGCCATACGTAAATCAACCATCTCAGTGTTAGGACCGTGGAAATAACCCGGCTTAAATTTATCTCGCCTCTGAATATCCACACCGACTAACACAACATAAGCATATTTATCTTCTTCTGAGGGTATACGCCTCTCAAAATGCAGATATTGCCCACACTCACCAGCACCTTTAGCTCGATGGTACGCAAACCATAACGCTATCCAAAAATTATCTACAAGATCAACCCATGTAGTATGAACGCCGTAATGTTGAATCAATGGCTCATGAGCATACTCTCCAAAGCCTTGGAAAATGTGACACTTATCATTAAATTCCTTGAGAGCATTACGAACAGAAACGATCCGATTCTCTTTTGATTTTGATTGATGGACATTTCTAAATATTGTTGGAGATAGAGAACCGTAAATTTTCCTTTCTCCTCTGAAGTAAATGCCTTCACTTTTGTCAGTTAAAGCATGACTAAACTTCAAATATCCAGCAACCTTTACTAATGCATGAGGGTCATTCACATGAATAACTTCTCTATTGCTACCTTTTTCAATTACCCTTTCGGTATCGGGAATCGTTAATTTACTTGAGGCATAATACTCCAATATTTTTGATTAACTACAATGACATATAACGCCCTGCTAAGGGGTGAGCAACGCAACACCGATGCTTCCGCACACCATCTTAATCACTAAAGCCAATGCATAGTAAAAATGCCACGCGTTGCGAATCCCTCTTAAGCAGTTTGTTAGCCATTACTACTTTCAGCTTGCGCAATACCCCGTGCGACCTTACTAGGCAGCACGTATAAGATTTCAGCTAAAGCCATAGAAAAATCCAATACCCTTTGTGCATCGATTGTTGTAGGTAGGGAAGCGTTTTGATCTGCGTGCCGTTGATCATTAGCGTCAAGACGTACGTCATGTGCCCAAGTTGCCATGTCTTCTGTAATTATGTGCTGTTCAGCAGCAGTATTAATTCGGGTATATAGACTACCGTTAGTGAGACCTTTACTTTTTAACATCGCATCTACAGCGCTTGCAGAAAGCATTACTGCACCCGCTGGCGCATGTAGACTCTCGGATGCCTGCTGTAAATATGCTTTCGCAGTTTCGGGGATATCGTCGGAAATTGAGCGCATTTTAGGAAAACTATCCCTAACAGTGTGACTCCCACGCGTAGCCCAAGCAGTTACAACACCACCACAACTTTAGCATATATATGTCCCCCAAGTACGGGCGTTTCGATTCGCTTGATCTGTCGTTTCAAAAATTTCTCTTAACTTTAGTAAAGGCGATGCAACCGAGCAATGCGGACAACGACTTAATGTAAGGTTTCCTGTTAACTCCATTAGGGTTCTCCAATATTAACTATTTGTACTGTATGGCTAACGCCCTGTTAAGGGGTGAGCAACGCAATACCTAAGCCGCAGCATAACACCTTAAACACTTAAACCAACGCATAGTGAAAATGCCACGCGTTGCGAATCCCTCTTAAACAGTTTGTTAGGCAGACTTATGGCGTAGCCTATTTAGCCTGGATAGGAAAATAAGTGCCCCCCATATACTGTATAAAGTAATTAAAATACCAACTTGAATTAACGTATATCCATGTGCAGCTACTTTTACACCAGAGAAATACTGCAGAGGGGCTTGAATTCCAAGCCAAGCTACCCACGTGCCCATTACCGCTAAAATAGCTGTAAAAACTAAGGAACCAATTAGCTGAAAAGCATTTTGTGTTTGGTGAGACTCCCTATCTTTGTATGTTTTACTAAAAGGAAATTTATAATATTTCATTAGATATACTAGCGAACATGTTATAGGTAGTATCACAACATCAAGTATTGTTATAGGCACCCCAGTGTAAATCCTAATCCCTTCTGATACGAGGATGACTAAAACTATAATAATGATCGTTTTTATTTTCGCCCAACCCATAAATCTGACCTATAAGTTAAAGGTAACATTGCATGCCTAACGCCGCATTAAGGTGTGAACAACGCTTACACCTTACCTAAGCCATTGTGCCGTAAACACAAAGCTAAAGTGAAGTGAAAGCGCCAAGCGTTGTGAATCACTCTTAAATTTATTGTTATGCTCGTACTCAAAGAAATTGAAGGACTAAACAAGCAATAAACGCTGGCAGACCGGCTATGAAGAAAACTAATCCTGTCTGGTAGTTCATTTGATAGTGCTCGCGTTCGTCTTTTTCGAAATCATGCCCTTCTACCATTTTGTAGACTTTGTCTGTTCTAGGGTCATCTAACCGAGTCGTCTTACTATAGACTCCACCTTCCCACATTAGCTTCGCCAAAACCCATATGACGATGACAACAAAGAAAAGAAAGTCGACCAACTGAGTAGTAGCAAAGAATGGAACAAACTGGGCTAGAGCGATAACAACAAGAGCCGCTGAGAGGTTAATTAGAACCACTTTCTTGAATAAATCGCGCAAAATTACCTCCTAGAGCATAACGCCCTGTTAAGGGGTGAGCAACATAGTACCGAAGCCACCGCACACCACCTTAAACACTAAAGTCAACGCATAGCAAAAATGCCACGCGTTGCGAATCCCTCTTGAACAGTTTGTTAGTTGCCAGACCCAAGGCTTTGATTTGAAGTTTATGAGCACTTTGCCAACACGACCTTTACGTATTTTGTAAAACTCAAATCAGGCGCAGTTTCAAAGCGCCTGTTACTGAAACCACTTGGAACATACAACGCCGCAGAAAACGGGCTAACAACACCAAAAAACTTCTTTGGACAGACAATGTTACACAGCTAACTTTCAACATATAAATCGGTTTCTGAAATAGAAAATCCAACCACAAAAGAAACCAACGTTCGGTTTTCACAAACTCAAACAACTAGAAGTTGAAATACGAAAACCGAGCCAAAAAGCACTGGACCTTAGCCCTAAACATTTTGTTTTAGCTCCGTTTTTCTCGTTGGCAACTAACGCCTTGCTAAGGTGTGAGTAACGCAATACAAAAGCTACCGCACGGTGCCTTAATCACCATAAGCCACCGCATAGTAAGAATGCCACGCGTTACGAATCACTCTTAAGCAATTTGTTAGTACATACGCTACTTCTATTTATGCACTCCAAGATATTGAAAAGTAGCATGATATGAAAGGTTTTGAACACTGAAGTGAGACGGGCAGCCACAAAACTTTACCCCGAATGAAAGACGAAAGTTGGCTAGAAGAAAAACGCACTGAACTGCCCTACTTTCACTTGCTTCAAATTAAAAAAGGATTCGATCCTCGCACTTCGACGGCAACACCAAAGAAAGGCAATTCTGACTCAGTAAAAACTACGAAAGAGAAGAAGCGCTAAAGAAATAGGCTAAGAGTTAGAAACCGTAAACGTTGAAATCAAAGCAAACACTCCGCATATAGTGCCACCGGAAAGAACGTGAAAGGTACAAACTGAAAAGTGTAAAGACGAACGCCAAAACAGATAAACACCAAAACTTATGACCTTTGATGCTAAACCCGTACTAACGCCGCATTAAGGTGTGAGCAGCGCTACAACGAAACTCAACCAAACCACCGTAAACACAAAACCCAACGATGGAATGAACAATGCCAAGCCTTGGGAATCACTCTTAAATGCTTTGTTACATGCGCACCAACGATGCCCCTATGGCTCACCTCCAACACCAACATATAGACTAATCATTTCATGTAACACCGAATTTTTACTATATTCCCGTGTTCCAGATACCTCTATACTCGAGAATTTTGAATCAACCACAAGTTCAAGTTTTTCACTATCATAGAACCATATTGAAAAAAAGTCTGGGCTAACTGTTAATTGATGTTTATCTTTAATACCATCTAGTATTAAACCAACTCGTGACTTTAGCTTATCTAAATTTAACTTTTCTGATTGATAATTAACCACATAGTTATTCATTAGACAATATTTATTTTCAAATATTAACTGGTCTCCATCACTAAAAGTGTAATAGTGCCTTATTACTTTCTCATCACTATCTGTATCAATCCCTTCATAGACATAAAATGCAGAAGAGCCTTTGATCAATGGCATGAAAGAGATTTCATCACTGGCACTTGAATAAAATGGACTTAAAGCCAAGCAAAAGATCAGTATGCAACTGGACACCCTCATCAATCAAACCTCGTAATTTTTTTTGCATTAGGGACAACTTCTATATGCCAACATTTATTTGACTTTCCTGTTTCATCAATGAACTTATTGATATATCCGTCTTCTGTTAATGCTTTCAAAACAGCAGTAAACTTTTTAACAGAAAAAAACTCACTATTAGCTGCTCTTGTAGAATTAACACCAATATCAATAACATTGTATTTCTTATAGTCCTCAACAGTTGTACAATGCTTTGAAACCTTTTTACCATCTCTAGCTAATAGTTCTATTTTTTCTTTCATTAATCTTATAACTTCATGTTTATCTTTTTTTGAATTACTACTATAAACATCAAGAACATCATCGCCATTTTTACCATACAGCTGTTTTTGTTTTTTCAAATCAATTCTAGCGTTTCTATACATTATTGACGCTTGCTCTTCAGGAAATCTTAATGTACTAGTTATTACCGCACACTTCATTCCAGCTTGTGCTAACGCCAACCTAATAACATTAATAGAATAACTACTTACTAATCTTTTATCGCTAGAGAGTGATGATTTATAGCTAACAGAATAGTCTGTAGTTGACAACTTGTTCCTTGACCCTATTTCAACATTTTTATTGCGTACAATTAATGAACTACTAAGTTTTTCCTTTTCTTTTTTAGGCACATACATTAATTACTCGCGAAAAGTTCTTCCATTCGGATCAACTCTACCATCAGGCTTCCAACCTGGCATTATAGTTCTTTGATAAGAAAATATTGCTCCGATTGTCTTTGAACCACACAAACCATCGGTTATTAGCGTTCCTGCCTTAGCTTGACTGTTTAGCAAAATCTGAACAATTTTTACATCTTTTTTCTTATTAACTCCACCAGCACCAACTGAACTCTCGATAGCTACCATCAACAAATACCCATAAACTTAAAATAGTAACATTCTATACCCGTGATCATTGAAGATGCTTGATTTTCGATAGAATCAGGATCATGCTACGAACCATGAAAATTACACT
>NZ_JBSUGE010000011.1:0-230575 GCF_054064075.1 Vibrio sp. JZG10 | reverse complement strand
CTTCAATGTAGAAATTGGTAGAAATCGTGCTCTCGGTCAAGCCTTATTCCACAAGGGGTTTTCATGATCTTGCCCTGCCTAGTATTTGGTTTTGATAGGTATGAGAAATGGAGATTTAAATTGTAACCTATGCCTAACCAACATTTGCTCGCCACTTTGTTAGCTTTGAGCGTCCCTCTGACAAAAGGGAATTACATAAATTTGTAATAGTTCTCGTTTTTTATAAATCAATCTTGCCAGAAATGCACTTAGGTGCTTATTATTATTGAAAATTCTTTAGTTTGACCTCTTTCTTTTATTAGGAAGGAGGCTTCAACGGTGATTTGGGCACGCTACCGCCCCTAGGTCTGGCTCCTAGAAGCAAGTTTTTGCACGTAATGTGAACGGTTGCATTTCCAAACAGGAGACGAATTGTATAGTAAACACGTTGCAACTAAAAGTAGAACGTGTAAAAAGCTTACAAAAAAATGTCTTTTTTCTGACACTTATACCGTCATAAATGTGGCGTGTTTTATAAAATTATAATTATCAAACACCCACTTTACGCAGCGAGCACTAAACAGCCAGTGACGCTGATTCCAAAAGCTTAAATAAAAATAGTTGCAATAATATGAATTGCATCACAAGCGGTTGCAATGAAACGTAGTCAAATTTATGACGAATATCTAAGTCTCTCTAAACTTTCAGTTTTGCCATTTTCTTTCTCCTATTTTGCTTGCCTACAATACGCTCACTTATTCACTACCTGCCTGCTTACCCTGACTACTGAGCGATTTACCAAATCACTGCCAAATAGTGAGGTTTGGCTATGTGTAAAATAGATATTCACAAGCGTAAGCTAGCAAAGGTAAAAGCGTCGTTTTGTTATGAAAGTACTGCACCACGGTGGGAAAAATACGGTTACTGGCTCTTGCCACGAGCTCGTGTTACAAAATGGAAGTGTGCTGATCGACTGTGGTTTGCTACAAGGCCAAGACAATACTCAGCAGCAGAGTTTGGGTATCGACTTTTCTATCGCTCATCTCAAAGCGGTAGTGCTAACTCATTCTCATATCGATCATATTGGTAGGCTGCCCTGGCTATTAGCAGCTGGCTATAAGGGCCCTATCTACTGTACGGAAGCCACCGCTGAGCTCGTGCCGCTTATGTTAGAAGATGGTTTAAAGCTCCAATTGGGTATGCGACGTCATCAAAGAGAGAAAGTGCTCGATTTTATTCGAGCGCTTATTCGTCCTTGTCCTTACTCAGTGTGGGTAGAAATAGAAGAGAGTACTTCTCTGCGCTTTCAACCTGCTGGGCACATTTTAGGCTCAGCATATGTTGAATTTCATTTATCAAACCAGGAGGCTGTTGTTTTCTCTGGGGATTTGGGACCTCGCAACACACCTCTCCTACCGGATCCATTATCACCGGAAAAAGCTGACTACCTGTTTATCGAGTCGACTTACGGCAATAAAATTCACGAGGATGTAGAGTCTCGCAGCAGGAGATTACTTTCTATTATTGAGCACGCCCTTGGGGATGGTGGCGTAATTGTGATACCAGCTTTTAGTGTCGGGAGAACCCAAGAGTTACTCTTTGATATAGAGCAGCTTATACATGAGCACGCTTTGCAAGATTCACTGCCTATTATTCTCGACTCTCCTTTGGCTAAAAAGGTGACCAATACCTATCGCCATTTTAAAAAACTTTGGGGATCTGAAGCGAAAGAGCGACTCGATCATCATCGACACCCGCTCGCGTTTGACCAATGCATTACGATCGAAAGCCACGCAGACCATTTACGGCTCGTTAACCGTCTCGCAAGTACATCAGAAGCCGCTATCGTGGTTGCAGCCTCCGGAATGTGTGAAGGTGGCCGTGTCGTCAATTATTTGGAAGCTTTACTGCCAGATAAAAGAAATGATTTGCTATTTGCAGGCTATCAAGCAGAAGGGACGTTAGGTCGGCGTATCCAGGATGGAGAAGAAAGTGTATTGATTGAAGGTAAGCGCGTGAAAGTGAAAGCTCAAGTTCATACGATGTCAGGCTACTCTGCGCATGCCGATATGAACGACTTAATACAATTTGTAACTGCCATTCCTGCTCCTCCTAAAGAGGTTCACCTTATACATGGTGAGGAAGGTTCGAAAAAAGCGCTTTATCAAAAACTCATCAACCTCGGATATAGCTGCGTAATATAGTGAATTAGATAATCATTTAATTTAGAGGCAACATAATATATCGCAAACATAGTTTGTCGAATTCATTGATATAGTTACGTCAAGATTCAAAAACAAGCCATAAGTAAGGACTCAGGTTCAAGAAAATTAACAAAGTTACAAGCATGTTCTGGATTAAGGGATATAATTTCTATACGAATTAAATTATAATCGCCGACTTGTAAGCAATTGGCTAGTCGAAAACAACTTATTCCATTCCTATGACAGACAGTATGAGCGACACGCTTCAAGAACGAGAAGCTTCTGAATTAACTAAAAATAATTCTATCAGCATAACATCAGCATTGGACGAGTTATCCGCAAGTGAAACAGACGCTTGCCTTTATATCTACTGTCCGAAAGAAGACGAAGCAAAGATTGCTCAAGTACTTAAGAGACATCCTGAGATCAACGCTCAGGTAAACAACTATGCGCTCAGGGAGTTTAAGAGTAAAACTCTTTGTCACTTCAAAAGCTCAAATTTGAGTGTAGAACAGCAGGCTTTTTTGGTTGCAGCTACAGAGCTTGGAGCTTGGGTCGAACCTCTAGTCAGCTACTTTGACCGCTCTTTAGGCTACACAGAAACTGAGCTCTTGCATAGTGGCTACTTCTTACACCAAAAAGCTTTTTCTATCCTCTCTAATCGTAAGAACAGCTGGCAAAAGCGCTTCATCGATCTCTTGTTTGTTTTTATGCTATCGTGGGTTGCTATCCCAGTAGGGCTTATTACGGCACTGCTCATTAAGCTTGAGTCACCAGGCCCGGTATTCTTTAAGCAGCGTCGTACTGGCCAATATAATGAAGAGTTTGAAGTGATCAAGTTTCGCTCTATGCGAAACGATGCGGAAAAGAACGGTGCCCAATGGGCGACCAAAGGCGACACCCGTGTGACGAGAGTCGGCTGTTTTATTCGTAAAACTCGTATAGATGAACTCCCTCAGTTGATCAATGTTCTAAAGGGAGAGATGTCGATGGTTGGCCCTCGCCCAGAACGCGAAGTGTTCATCTCTGAATTGGAAAAAGCAATTCCTTATTACCGCTTTCGTCATGCAGTGAAACCTGGGGTAACTGGTCTAGCTCAAGTTAAATACCCTTATGGCGCATCGGTAGAAGATGCTATTTGGAAGCATAAATACGATATCTACTACATCAAACACCAAAACTGGATTATGGAAGTGAAAATTCTATTCCTAACAGTAAAAACGGTCTTGTTCGGTATGGGACGTTAAACAAGAAGTATCACAATACGTTTTTAAGTAACTGTAGATAAAAAGAGCAGCCCCTTTACGGGATCTGCTCTTTTTACGTTTATAGCACTGTAGTGAAGAGTTAAAAGGAACGAGACTAAAACTTGCGCTTCGCTCTATGCTTGATTGTTCCTTTTACAGCATACACAGAAAATGTTAGTAAGCTTTTAGGGAAACTCAAACCCACTACATCTCTATAGAACTTCCATTGATATGACAAAACACTAAGCTTATTCGCTGTCATACCAGTATCCATTCGATACTTGGCTAATGTTTTGGGCAAACAATAAGCTTTAGGAGTATCTTTTAATATCTCCAACCATAAGCCCATATCTTGCCGCTTACGAATCAGTGGCATATAACGTTTACCTAAAGTCTGAGCATCATAAACTGCTGTCAGGCATCCAATAACATTACTGTATAATAACTTTTTATACGTAGTGGAATCAGGTGCAGTCACAACGCTAATTTCTTCTTCGCTATTAAAGCGACTGTAGTGCGTATATGTTAGAGCGTAATTATTATTTAACATGAACGCGATTTGCTCTGACAATTTATCTTCTGTCCATAAATCATCAGAATCCAAAAATGCAATAAATCGGCCTTGAGCCTTTTCTATGGCTAAATTTCGGCTTGCGCCAGCGCCTCGGTTCATGTCATTTTGGAAGATATGAATGTTAGGATATTGCTCAGAAAAACGTTTGAGTATTGTCCATGTACCATCTGTAGACTTGTCATCAACAACTATAATTTCCCAATTTGTATAAGTTTGGGATATAACGCTTTTGATGCTCTCTGCAATCGTACCTTCTGAGTTATAGGACGGCATGATGACAGAAACAAGAGGTTGAGTATTTGGCATAATACAGACTACTTAAGGACCTATTCGACTTGCTTTAAGTTGATTGACGAGATTTAAGTCCCCCCAAACAACGCGATTATTAGCTTGGAGGGGCTATAAGTTATTTAATTCGATTGAAGATTTCTGCCCACATTTGCTCTGTCTGAGCTTTGTACTCTGCAATTTTGGTATTGTAGGTTTCTTCTTCTACTGTTGAGATAGATAATCTTAATGCTTCCTTCAGTTCTTCTTTCGACCACTCTGGCTTCGCTAAGAAGTCGGCACGATTGTACTCGTCAAAAAGGCTCTCGTATTTATGGCTCCAGCTAGTACCTACACAAGGGATGCCCTGGGTTAACGCACTAACACAGCCATGAAATCGAGAACAAATAATGCCTCGGCTTGAGCCAATCAAACCTTTCACTTTTAAAGGGTTGGTCTCTTGAATAATTTCAATCGAATGAGGTGTTGCCGCTTTCACTTTTTCACACAGCTCACCATCGTGCTTGCCTTCATGGTTCAACAGTACTGGCACGTAGCCTAGCTCAAGAATGTTTTCAGCAGATTCTACTAAGAAGTCTAGGTAACGTGATTTCCAAGTAGTATTGTTATTGCGCTCGTTTACCATATTGTAGTTAGGGATGATAAACACGGTATTGTTATACTTCGCGTAATCTTCTTCGAGTTCACCTTTCACTAGGTTAGTGAAGTCAGGAGCAATTTTTAACTTTGATGTATCCTCAAGGTAAGGTCGAATGCCATCAAAACTGCTCTGCTCACGAGCAAAAATCAATGCAGCCTTGCTAAAGCCATCTTTTACTGCCACTTGTTTCTCTGGATCAGCAAACGGACCTAGTGCTTGAGGCATGAAAATGAATGTTTTGTTGTGTTTTGCTAGTCGCTTAACTTCTTTAGCTACTGCCTCTAAATGCTTAGTCGGCCATTGATCACCATAAGCAAAACCAGATGCATCCAGCACTACATCCACATCCGCTTCCGTCACAATACCCCAATTGGTTTTTAGCCACTTTCTAATTTTTGTCGGTAGGTGGTAAGACAACTCGTTTAAGTCTAAAAAACGCTTTTTCAAAGACAGCTTCTGATAAGCGTTGACCTCAGCACGCGCTTTATATGGCGAGTTACCATTAGGTGCCAAAACAATCTCTGCACTAGGATCAAACTCATTCAATTTTTGAATAACAGCGTGCAACATAAGCTCCGCGCCTTTGTTAACAAATTGAACACCTTTAATTTCAACGATCATTATTTCACTACCTTTATTAAATCTGAGTTGTCTTTTTTGTGAGAGAACGGGATAAAACCTTCAGGATCTGCATAACCTACTGACATCAGCATAACCGTACGTTCGTGAGACTCCAAACCTAGCAGTTTTTCAAGTCTCTTTTCACGGTCCTCTACATCTGGCCAGTTGATCATACAAGAGCTTAGCTCCATAGTTTCCAGTGCCAACGCAAATTGCATTGCTACCAATGAGCCATCAATATAAATAACATGGCGGTCTCGCTCTGCTGGGTATGCTGAAAGATCTCCAACGATAGCAATAATCATTGGGAAGTTATGCCCAAAACCAACAGTTCCCATAGCGCTATCGGCAACTTTATTCACCATGTCTTTGTCGGTTACAACATGAAACTTAAATGGTTGGCGGTTACAAGCAGAAGGCGCTTGCTTTGCAATTGTCATTGCTCGCTCAATCTTTTCTATTTCAACCGCCTGCTCAAGGTACCAGCGGGTCGAGCGGCGTTGTCTAAACAATTTTTCTAGCTGCTCTGTCGTAATTTCTGAAACTTCACTCGCGTTTTTCGCATACGGAACTGAACGCATAGTTAGCTCATCTAGAGATTGAACGTTCTCTAAGCACGCGAAGTAATCAACTTTTGCTTTCTCAATATCATTGTCTTTACCCGCAATTTCGAAGAAATGGCTAAGTACGCTCACACACCAATCCAACTCTTCTTTCTTAAGTTGTTGGTTGTTGCAAGCGACAACAAAAGCGTCAACGGTTTCTTGAATGTAACGAGTAGCAAATACATCCCTTCTCGGGCGCATAATCAAGCCCTTTTCAAGACGGTGTACATTTCGTCTTAAAAGAACTCGACTGTCCTTGGCTTTGGCGTTGTCATCATAGTATTTCAAACTACCTTTCAAAACCGATTGGTGCTCTCTGTAAAACCTAGTACTGAAGAACGTGTAATATAGAGAAGAGGTAAATCTGGTTTTTGACATTGTACGGATCAAACCTGCTCTTGTATTTTCAATGAACGTCTTAATGCGATTTTTGGTATTTTTACTCAGAAGCTTCAATAACAGGCTTTTCATTTAAATTTCCTAATACAGTATGTTGCAGGCATAAGTACAGATTTAGTCATAATTAATGCCATAATTTGTGTCTTTGGATGTAGCCAAAGAACGAAATAACTCGCGCTAGCATATGAAATGAGCGTAGCAATAGCAGCACCTTCCCCTCCAAATTTAGGAATAAGGAAGTAGTTGAGTACAATGTTAACAATTGCTGCGATACCATGAGTAAACAAAGAAAATTTTAGTAACCCTTCAGCAATGAGCCATTTGCTCAATAAAGCGCGCATAAAGATAAAACAACCAGCCCAAATATGAATAGTCAGAATTGGCGCAGCTGGAGCATAAGGTTCTCCAAAAGCAAACGGAACAAGCCACCCGCCCAACAGTGATACGGCAATAGCAATTATTATGGCCATCCAAAGTAACACGCCACATAGCTGTTCAAGCTGGAAATTATAGCTTTCTCTGTTTCCTCGAGCTTTAAGCAGTTTAGGGAAGAAAGAAGTTGTTAGAGCTAGTGGAAAAAAATACCAAACTTCAGACAAACGAGCGGCAACAGAGTAAACACCTAACTCTGTTGCTCCTACCATTTGGCCGATCATTAGCTGATCTATTTTAAGATAAACAACGGACATAAACCCAGATAAAACTAGCCATTTCGATTGGTCTAGTAAAGAAAATGCATACGTCTTATTCCAAGAAAAATGTTTAAGTGTGATAACTTCAGAAAAGTGTTTATTGTAGTAAATATAACTAGATACATACAATACACCACGTATAATTAGCTCAACAAAAAACACCCAAATAAAGAAGCTAAGATCAGCCTTCAACAAAATCCCAACTAACTTAGCTGCACTTGAAATTATTAGTGTGGTGACTCGAATAAAGACAATATATTTGGATGCCACCTCAGCTTGAAAATAAAATTCAATAACATATAAGGCGGATGAAATATTTATAACTGCGGCTACAATCAACCATTTAGGATCGACGAGTTCAATCGAACTCTGCCAAATCAAAATACCAACCACAGCGATCGTTGCCCCAACTAATCCTCCGATTAACCGCAATAAGAAGGATGAGCACAATACTTCGTATTGGCTTCGACCGTTTACAATTTCACGAGTAACAAGTGCGTTGAGGCCAAGAGAAGTAAAAGGAGCTAAAAGGGCTAAAAAAGAAACTATAAAGTTGTATTGCCCAAATTGTTCCGGAGCTAAATATCTCGCTAGAAAAATATTTATTAAAAAGGTAATGGCTAAAGTTATTATTCTCTCACTAAATAACCAAGCTGTATTTCTCAATGCTTTTTTTGTTGAGTTCATTATTCTAAATCACTTAATAGACTTGATCATTGTAAAAATAGCCTTTATAAATATCTCGTAAGGCTAAAGCCTTATTATATCGTATCTTTTTAAATGACTTTATAAAAAATGCAACGTTGAGAACCAGGCTCAAACTACCAAATATCTCTCGAAAGGCGATGCCTCTAGCTATCATCTCATTGCTACTTTTTATTTCCTTACCTGATGACTCTAATGGATGTCGAGTTATCACCTCCGGAACATAGCCTAGCTTACATCCAGATTTACTCAATCGGTTCAAAAATACTGGTTCATCACAAAGAGGGTATTTAGCACCAGCCCCAAGGTTTTCAGGAAAAGTAATATGGGGCTTTTCTAATAAAACAGAAGCTTTAACTGCAATCTCAATCGTTCCGACTTTCAAGATGGAAATATTATTATGCTTAAATTCTTTATCTGCATAGTTTTTGATCAGCCTGTTTCCTGTTAGGTCTGACACTGAGAAAGTCAACACTTCGTAATCATTTTTCGCAAAAGCCTGAACAACCCTCTCGTAAGCGAATTCCTCTAACTCGACATCATCGTCAAGGAAGAACACATAACTTGCGTCGTTTGGGATGTGCTTTATCGCTAGATTTCTGCTTTTTGTAACACCCGTTTCATCTGAAAATACAGAAAACACATCGCTACGCTGTGAGATTTTCTTGAGAAATTCATCTTGAGTAGACTTTGAGGTGCACTGGGAAACGACAATGTAAGACACTTCTTCCCTCTGCTTCAAAAAGATGTCAGGAACGTTGAGCAACCGATCACCATAAGCAGCAACTAAAAATATAACCTTTTCCATTTTTATTTTCTCAAATTTCGCTGCTTCAAGAAAAGTGAAAGTGCAGACTTGTAGTTATCACGAGAAATCAATCGAGCCATAGTCAAAAGAGGGAGAGTTTCTCCTGTCACCTTGTATCTCATGATTTCCATTGATTTTTTATGATCGGCATTCATTTTGTTTTGATGCTTTTCGAAAAACAGTTCAAAACCTCTCGTTTTACGATTACTCGAACTTGAGATTCTCTCTCCCGCATGTTCCGTATTTAGGTAATAGTTGTATTTATCAGTTTTGTAACCTTTACCAAATCGATCTACAAGTCTTACCCAAGTGTCGTAATCTTGAAATGCTGGCATCGCTTCATCAAAGCCGCCAATAGCCTTGAGCTTAGAAACGCTGGTTAGCATCTGGTTTCCAACCAAATTTTGATACATTAGGTTATTCAGATCAAACTCACCCTGCTCAAATCCAAATTTTCGATGAATTTCTCTGTCGATGGTAACTTCAATAATGTTTGCACAAACTAGAGAATACTTGTCCTCATACACACCGACTAAATCGTCTACACGGGATGCTCCAAAGTAATCATCATCATCCATACCTGTAATCAACTCACCCGATGCAGCGTTCAATGCAACATTTCGAGAGTAGCAAGCTCCTTTCCCTTCATCGTTTCTGAAGTATTTTAATGGATAAGTTGTTTGCATCTGTTTAATAACATCTTGGGTGTCGTCTGTTGACGCATCATCTACTACGATAACTTCGATGTTTTCGTAAGTTTGGTTATAAGCAGATTCAATTGCTCGTTTGAGCAGTTGACTCCGATTATGAGTAACAATATAAATAGTCACTAATTTCATATTCAACTCTATTATTTATTTTTACTAATTAGTTTTTCTGCTCTTTCGAGCTCTGCCAACTTATAAATACATAGTATTAGAAATACGATCCAAGCAAAGTGAGTGCTAAGATACTCAGAGCGATAAGTAGAAGCAATTAAAAGATGAAACGTTAATAGGCCACCAAGAAAGTACTTTACAGAGGTAAAACCATATTTAAAGCAAGGATAGAATAATGACATAAAGAAAGTAAAGATCATAAGAACGCCGATTGCTCCACTTTCCCAAAACATGTCTAAAATATAGTTATTGGTGATCCTAAATAAATAGTCTTCACTTTTCATTCCAAACTCATCAAGAACAGACATTGTACCAAGTCCGTGCCCAAAGATAAGTTGAGTATAGTTTGACTCTGTTATTAATTGAACAAAAGATATCATAAATTGGCTACGAGAAGACCCACCAGAAGCTTCTGTCGACATCTTATAATAGATAAATTCAATTAAAATAGTACCTACATATATTAGAAGCAACACCAATACCATTACAATAACAAGTATGAAAAAGTGACTTATCCTTGTTTTACCAGTTAGAGCTGTTTTTAGAAAAGTAAATACGAATACAAAGCCTAGTAATAAGACAAAGTTTACATATGCACCACCAGAGAAAGAGAGTATTACAATGCCAAATGACAGCAACAACAATACTAATCTTGAGAAGCTATGTCTTACCAAAAAAGTGATAAGAATCAATGACTCCATTAGGATAGGCGATAAATAGTTTGGCTCTTCAGCGATCGAAGTTACGCGAGAAGGAAACACCGCCCTCAAAGCTGCAGGGACGCCATGCATCCAGTCTCGTGTTTCAATAAAGAATGGGATACCCAAGAACTTACCAATTACTTGCCAGTAACCAAGAGCGATAAAAGCCAGTACACTTAACAAGGCTAATTTCATAAATTTCTTTAAGGAAGACTCTGCTGCATTCGAGATCCAAAGAAGAAAGATAATAACATTCAGCATAAGAGAAAAAAATGTAAACATCCTGCCTATGATTACTGTTCTCAAATACTCCGCTACCAAGTAATCTCGACTAATTAATATACTAAAAAGTGAGATAATAAAAACGGAAGAAAATGAAAGGCAAACGAATACAGGGTATTTTTCAAAACTAACTGTTCTTGAATTAATTAAGTAGTATGAAAATGCTAATAATGAGGAAAGGAATAAGATAACTAAAAAAATTTTATTCCATTGTGTCACTGACAAAGGTGCAAAGAGAGCAAAGAGGCACATATGTGCCTCTAATAGCTTTTTCGGTGCTAGATCTATGCTATGCATGTTTTCTTTTTACTGCAATTCTAATTAATGCAATGAATATAGAAAGAATACCACCAATCAATGTACCTAAGACGCAAATTATTGCCCGGCTAGGACTATCCTTTTCTTCTGGTACTACTGGAGGATCAATCACTTCAAATATATATTGATCTTGAGCTTCAGCTAGCATTAATTTTTTAGTCTGTTCTTCAATAAGCTGATAAAAAACATTTTGCATTTCAGAGAGGTTAGTCAACTTCAGCTGCTTATCCAAATATTCAATATTCTTCTTAGCTTGGTTAATATCTTTATTCTTCATCCATTCATTTAGATCAGAGATCAACCAAGTCAACCATTGCTCTGCTAGATCTGGAGACTGATTTGTTAATGAAATAATCGTAGCGCCACTTACTTTATTGGAGTCAATTGATAACAATTCGTTAAAGAACTTAATTGCTTCAAGCTTAGTTGGCTTTGGCAACTTTCCTTCACTGACTGAACGAGTCCAAACGCCTGTTGATTCATCGTATATTTCTGGATCAATAACGATTCGTTTTGCAGATGCATCCCAGCTATCAATTGCCATTAATGGAATTAAGATGTCACGTCGTTCGATAAAAGATCCTAAAAAAGCTCTCGAACGCAATGCTTCCAATGCGATCGCTTGTTTTGAGCTTTCCTGCCCACCAAAACCCGCTAATGCAGCTAAACCACCTAACTGCCCCATTGCGGAACTTGTAGAGTTATCAGTAACAGGGAACAACACTGCTTCAGATTTATAGATGTTTGGTTTTGAAATAGCAAACAACACCGATGCAACTGCAAAAGTAAATGTAATTGAAATAATCAACCACTTTTGTTTCCAGAGCAATCGAACTAGTTCACTAATATCCACTTCAAATTGATTTTTTTCCATTATACCAAAGGGGAGATTACTCCCCCCCGTCTCTCAATTTTATTCTTTGATCTAATTATTTATTACTTGAGTGCGTTAATCGCTACACCTGTTTGATATAGGATCTGTGTCGCAGCAGTCCAAGTACTTAGTGCATCTCTGTAATCGGTGTCAATTGGAACAACGATCGTATCACCAGGCTTCAATTCCTGCTTGTCATTACCAAACCAGTAGCCAGAACTTGGCTTATACACTGAGCCATCTGCACGTACTACGAAAATACGATCTTCATCAGCTTGTTTCTTAACACCACCAGCTTTGTTTATGTAATCATCTACATCTAAACGATTATCAAGTAAGTATGTTATGCTGACTTGAACTTCTCCCATAATAGAGACCGTATTGCGGAATGTTGGTATAAATAGAAAGTCGCCATCCTCGAGCACAAAATCAGCAGATTTATCCTTAGCTATGATTCTGTCAAGCTGTACAACCATTCTTCCGAGAGCCTTATTTTTGCTCGCCTCTTCAACGAACTTCAGTGTTTTATCTGGGTCAGAGATAACTGAACCAATATTGCTATCTGCACGGAAAGTTTTCTTAGCAGTTTCAGCTCTTATATCTGCTGCATATTGATCTAATAACTTCTGTTCTTGTAAACGCAATGCCTCTCGAGTAAAAATAGCTCCTTGAGGATGTGCATATTGAGTAAGACCACCAGCTCTAGCTAACAGACTACCCAAAGTTTCACCTTGGCTAACGGTATAGGTCCCAGGAAAACGAACTTCACCTTGCAGTACAACTGTACTTTGCAAATTAACATTAGGCTTTTCTAGAATATTAAGTCTATCTCTACCTACAACTTTTACATCACTAGAAACGTCACCTTGGATAGCGCTTCGAAGATCAATTCTTTCTACTGATATAGAAGCACTTTCATCTAGATCGTTTACAATACTTCTTGCTAGCTCTGCATTGATAGTAAATGCGTTATATGTCAAACCACCTGCTGCTGCAATTAAGTCAGATACTTTCATTGTTTGAGTGATTGGGTATCGGCCTGGATGCTTTACTTCACCAAAAACTTCAGCTATTTGCGGTGCTAACCCTAACCGTGATTGTTGCTGCAATTGCAACAAAATAGGTGCTAACAACGTTCTGCGAGTATTCATTTTGATCTTTTCAAAATCTTCTTGAGTAATTTCTTTACCTCTAAAGATGATCTTAGGTAACGGTTCTCTTGATTGAAGATTATTCTTACCGTTGGGATTAGCGTTGTTTGTGTTGTCTTTATTAAGAATGTTGTTTTGGTTAGAGCCAATCGTAACTGACGAGCTCACCTGTTCTTGCTCTTTTTGTTGCTCAAGCTCTGCTTTCTCTTGAGCTTGCTCTAGTGTCTTGGCTTTATTTACTACTTCATTCTCAACAACAGCATCAAGATCTTCGTTGTTGAATCTGTTGAAGACTAAAACTCGATCTCGAGAATTTAATGTAATATTGTCGGAACTATTTGGTGATAAAATAGCGTTTGCAAGGTTTAGCTGGAGTACTTTAATATCGCGCTGTGGGTTAATTTCTCTAACGACAACTGCGTAGTTGATATCTGCTGTAGAGTTAAAAGCCGTATCAACCGAACGGAACAAATCTGCAACCTTTAGGCCAGACTTCCATTCTACAAAGCCAGGGTGTTTAACATCACCTTCTATTTGTACATAGCGAGTTAGTTCCTCGCTTTTTTTATGCACATTAACTTCATCACCATCTTTTGCTTGAATTTTGCGTTGAGAGGGAATTGAAAAGTCAAGAGAGAGAACCTCTCTATTACCTTTTGACTCATACCTTCTTACTTCAACTTGCTCAGAATATGCATTTGCAGTAAAGCCGCCTGCATATTTAATAGCTTGTTCGTAAGATTCACCTGGTTTGATCTCATAAATTGCTGGGCGATTAACTTCACCATCAATACTGACCGTGTTGCCAACAGAGCCGATAAATACGACATCGCCAGACATTAAACGTACATCTCGACTTGAGTCACCTTTCAAGAGTAAGTCATACATATCTAACTGACTGATAACTCGACCATCTCGCTTCAACTTAATATTTCGCAAAGCACCGCTTTCACCAAAGCCACCACTGTAGTAAATAGCTTGTGATATCGTAGTCAAAGCGCTAACCGTGTAAGCCCCGGGTTTGTATGCATCGCCCATCACAAATACTTGCATAGTCCTCATTTCCCCTAAGGAAATATCACTACGTACCCCGATGATTTGCTCTTCGACTCTTTTGCTTAGTGACGCGCGCATCTCTGAGAAACTCATACCTGCAACGCTCACAGGCCCTAAAGACGGAAAATTAATTATGCCAGCTCGGTTAACTCTCAAACGATGAGTAACATTATCTTTACCGAATAATTGAACAATAATCTCATCACCTGCCCCAATATTATAATCTGCGGGTACTGGAACATCACTAATAGGTGCAAATGTAGTTGGCGAACCTGCGAATAACTCTAACCCGAAACGTTTTAGCTCTTCGTCGTCTGGATTTTTACCAAATTCTTTTTCCATTGCTGTAGAAAATGCTGAACTTTCTTCCGCTCTAGGTTTAATTACATCAGGTTGTTGAAATGAACTAGGTTGAGAAGAACCCGAAGGGATGGCAAACCCGTATTTCGTAGCCAAAGCTTGCTGTTGATCTGCTGGTAAACTTTGGAACATTTGGAGCTGTTCAGGTGTTGGAGTGGCTGCATAACTGACTGATGCAAATAGGCCTACTAGTAGAGCTATAGCAAGAGAGATATATCCTTTAAGCATGATGGGTCGCTTTAGTTATATGGGATGAAAAATAAGAGCAAGGGCGTTTGCGATCTAGCAACATTCGTCGCCATGAAGCTTTTTGTCTACTTAAAATTAGAATCGGTGTTGAAATCCAATACTAATAGTATTGAGACGAGCAGTGTTATCTGAAGATACATCTACAAACTCGAATGTAACGGCATTGTTTGTATCTAAGGCGTAGTGCATACCTAGACCAAAACTGAAGCTTTCTTCTGAATTAGATCCGACGTTTTGTTGATCCATTTGCAAAAATGAATAGCCAGCTAAGCCATAAACTGCAATGCGATTTGAAACCGGAATATTGAACTTAGTAAACGCACTGGTAATGCTATCAATATTGAGGTTGTTATCTCGTTGTATTGAAGTACCATAACGAGCCTCTAAGGCCAGATAATCATTGAAAAAATAGCCCAGCTGCCCTTGCAGAACATAAGGGTTTGCTTCTAGAGTAGAAGCTGGTTGCTTATATTCTGCGTTAGAGTAACTTGCTAACACTCCTGCATAATAATCCGCCGAAGCCGAGATAGAATACAAGCTTAAACCTAGAGTACTAATCACATTCAACAAAACTCGTTTACTTATCACGAACACTTCCTTTAAATCAGTAACTTATAAAGCACTACCTTTGTACACGCAGCTTACTTACAGCCACATTCTTTGCCTACGCTACCGCCCTGAGGCAAGCGAATAACCACCGTTTCGCAGTAACATCAAACTCACCTATAGGTTAGACACATTGAATTAATCACATATGTACCCACTAGAGAGAAAATTGCGATTCAACTCGATATAAGCACAAAAGCTGGCAAATTATGCACGTAATGATTAAAAACGGCAAGGTTACAACTGTCAAAGAACAAGCAGAAACATTAAGCTAGTAGTAAATGCTCGACTAGACATCACAAACATTTACTAACTTACGAAAGAAAAAGTTGCGGATAAGTTCCACAACTTTAATATCGTTCTTATTTCTCAGTTTTGCTTAAACAATACCAATTCGAGTACATCAGCCCCGTAGCTATCAAGAACAATCCTATCTCTACCTATATGACTCACTTTGTAGTTTGACAAAACAGAGTTGTCCTTTAGTACCTCTCTCGACACCTCTCCCGTTTCTAAATTGCGAAGTTGAATTACAGCAAACATTGAGTTCTCTTGCTCAAAAACAGCGGAGAGTCGAATAGCTGAAGACATGATTTTTTTCTCGCCCGCTTCAAGAGCCTTCTCTGAACTTTCAACCTCAGCCTTATCATCAATAGCGGCTTCTGCTTCTTTAGCTTTTAAGGGGTTAATCGATGCAAAGTGAGCTAGCAAAGAACTGACCTCTTCACTCTTTGGCGTCGACTTCTCTACATACGAAACGTCTCTATGCGTTAGCGAACGAGCCCCATCGCTTTGAACTGCCACCTTAGGAGAAATGGTAATATCAATAATAACGGCCAGTAAAACTAGAGGAATAGCCCAAGATAGAGATTGCGTCGTCAAAATCGCTTTCATACTTCCTTTCCTTCTAATACTGGTACCGCGAGTTTGTAGTTACTCTGTATGGACCATTGCCAATTACGACCTCTTGTATTTGGAGTTCTCCAGCTAAAACTCGATATTGCGACTTGTTCTTTGCTTTGTGCTAAATAACGATGGAATGCCGCGATGTCATCAACTGAACCGGAAAGTACAACCTCCAAGTTATACCAGCTCACAACTTCATCTCTAATTGGCTCCAACCAGGCAATAGACTGAACTTTGACATTAAGCGCCTGAGCCTCGACTTCAAGCCGTTTTTGAAACTCAAGTCGAAAAGCAGATTCATCATCTGAATGGTAAAACCTATGCTCAACTTTCTCGATGGCTCGCTCCAAAGACGTTTTCTGTAGTTCGAATGCATCTTTGTTGTTGATGACTTCTTGCGTCTTGATAATCTGACTTTGAAGTGCACTTAACCCTTCTCGATGCTCATTTCGGCTTTCAAGTACAGGTACCCACAGAAATTTGGCGATCACAAGTAAGCTGAGCCAAGGCAAGTATTTCTTATACTGTTCTGTATTCATCTCTCTACCTTCTGAGCCAGCTTAACCTCAACGTTAACAACTTCTTTATCACGCACCTTTCTCGCAGGACCGCTGAACTTTGCAGATGAAACGTTCACGTTATTAATTAAGTTTTGTAGAACTGCACTCGATGAGTCAGCTCTAACACGAATATTGACTAAATCATCCACCACCGTAATTCGCTCAATTTGGCTCCCCATTTCGTAGAGAGGGACTAAGACTGGCCATAGCTCCCATCTTGTTTGCACTGCATTTTGTACAACAGAGAGCTTATGCAAGTGTTCATCCAAATTTCTGACTTCATTTCGAACCTTTAAGGCACTGCCAACGTTAGCCTTTAAACCGCTAAGCTCATCAGAAGCAGAATTCATTTGCATACTCACAAAGGCAGAGCTAAGTAACAAGTAAACGGTAAATAGAAGAGAAAATGGAAAGACAGCTTTACTCAATCTATCAAAAAGAGACTCATCACTTCCCGGAGCTTGATGCCACAAGCCCATACATTTATGCCAAGGTAAGCGGAACCAGTTTTCGTTTAGGATTTTACTAAACTCAACCACCTCTATGTGTCGAGATTCTAAGGCAGCAATACCATGCGCAGCACAAAAATACTCCGCATTAGCAAACATACCAGCCGAAAGCTTTGAAAATATCCCTTTACTATTCTTTGCCAAGTAAACCGAATTACTGCCATTTTGATACCGAACAAACTCCCCTTCTTTTATCGAGCGACCAATAATGAGGCTCTCGGGAATTAATACACCGGTAAGCTCATTTAGGGATGGGGCGATCCAATATATATCCACAGTAATCGAGTTGTTAGAATTCTGATTTACAACGTATAAACCATGCTCTTCTTTCCCTTGAAGCTCAAATTCAATAGCCTGCTTGAGGGCTTTGCGCTCCATCACTGGCAACGTCAGTGTTTGCTCTCGGTATAACTCTCGATTAAGTACATAAACAGGCCTTTTCGCCCCCGAACGCTCTAGATGTTCACCGACTGACTCCGGTGTGATATATTTAAAAAGCACACCCAATAGAGAGTCCAACTGAAACTTTTCTTTTTTCACTACCCTTCGACTCCAAAACTCCAAATGGGTTGGGATTTATTTGTGGGAGACACATTGATGAACATTTTCCTCTGCACTCGAGCATCTCCAATTTGTTTCTTCAACGTAATAATAAAACGGCCACTAGGGTAAAACAGCATATAGTCACTTTTCCGCAACCCCGTAAGCTGGGTAAATAGTTGAGGTGTAAGTTCGCCATTTTGTCTCGATTCGATCACAGCCTTTGCCTGGCGTTCAGGCAACCATAATTTTAAAGATTCATCTGGAGCCTGCAATGGTAAGTAAGCGCTATAAGGAATGCGTGTAAACACTTCGGCCTTTGACGAAGATATCCCAACCTCTTCCAAAGCTCTCAACATTTCTTTTCGACTTTGGAAAAACTGCCCACTTAAGCCAGTGTCATTCGTAGAGCTCTGGAAACCTTGTTTGTCAATCAGTGCATTACGAGCAACTCTAGCCTGATGCTTACTGCCAAGTAATCGCTCAAATGCTCTCTCCACAGTTGAGCGATCCCCTCCGTTAAACACTGAAATCAGCCCTGAATTATCTTGGATTGTGATTGTTCCAATATCTTCATACTCAAAAGGAGAACCATAAAAATTCCATATCTGAGCCAATTTGTTTTCGTGTTGTTCGTCTTTGGCCCAGCGAGCCGTTGACAAGGCAAAAAGTAATTCAGACTCCATGGTTCTTACCGCAACCTCAGCCATAACTTTATCCTGTATGACCTGAGCGATAGATACTTTATCTTTTGCCGAATAACTCATTTGCAAAGCGAGTACGCTAATCACAGCACTCATTAATAAAACTTGCAGTAAGGCAACGCCGGACTGCTTAGTGTAGAAAAAGTTCACTACGCTTCATCCCATGTGTCAGTTGAGAAATTGAGCATGTAACTGTTATCTTCTGGAAGCAGAAATCGCAATACTTCGTCACCTATTGTAAGAGCGATAGCGACGGGCATCGTCTTTACAGCCTGTGCGCTATAGTCATCGTTCCATTGAGGCTTCCCTTCAAATTCATCTAGGAATAGGTTTTTATCCTCTAAGCTTTCCCACCCCAAATATCGAAAACCTGCTATTTCCAGCCCTTCAAATAAAACCTTTTCATACTTAAAGTCAGGCTTGGAAGAATCAAGTGCAAAAGATGAATTGAGTATTGGTGCCTCTTTGTATATGACTTGGAATGTACCATCTCCGACAGCCTGTACAGATATCTGAACTAGTGCTGGATCAGTACCAAAAATAGGTAGTTCGGTCACGGCCTCAAACTGCCGCCCATCACCTTCGAAAAAGTAAGAAGCTTTACCCTTCCCCCTGACTAGATATGGTAATGTGCCGTTTAGAACATCGAGCATCATTAATTGGCTTTTTTTCTCAACGACCAACTGATAAAACTGCCCCTTGTCTTTAAACCATCTATCATGAAAGAAGCTATAGCTAGTACTAGCTATCAACAAAACAGCCATCATGATGACACTAGCCACTAGCATTTCAACTAGGGTAAAACCTTGTTGCCCTTTCACCAGCTAAACTCCTTATAGACAATAGGAGCCCGGTTTTCGACCGTCAGCGTAACGGACCATAAAACAAAACGACGTTGCTGGGCACCATACTCATCTTCCAACCCCTCAGGCACGTATCCTGCTTTTCTATCTATTTCTGATGCATTCCAATGATAATAAGCTCCTTGGGCGTACCCCTCTCCATTATCAATCCTCTCATAGCGGATTTGATAACGGATCTGGTCAAGAATAAAAGGGATTGCACTTGAGTATTCGATAGATTGCTTGGCTTTGAGCTCTGCTTTTATTGTGCTTTGATAAAGCATCGACATAGATGTGATGACAGCAAAAAGGATCATGCTTGCTACCAGAGCTTCAATAAGCGTAAAGCCTTTGTGCTTATACATATTCCCATTCGCTTATAGTAGGCAAAAATTAACGTATAACGTCTAACTAAAAAGGTGTCGATAGGCCCAAATTAATGAGCCTATGCACTATATATCTTAAATTTTGACGTGCTCAAGCCCCTGAGCAAAACGTGCTTTCAGATCATCCCATTGGCTGCTGCTTTCAACGATTCTTGGCGTCACCATAATCACAAGCTCAGTTTTGGTCTTGTTATCAGTTTTAGTTCCGAACAAACCACCAACAACGGGTAAAGAACCTAAGAATGGTACTGCTGAACCATTGTTTGTAACATTTTCACTGATCAAGCCACCCAGAATTACTGTTTGACCAGATTCAGCAACTACTTCTGTTGTAATGCTACGATCAAAAATTGAAGGGTTGCCCTCTACAGAGGTACCACCATCAACTTGGTTACTATTTTCCTGAGAAATAACCATTGAAACAATACCTTGAGCGTTGACTGTTGGAGTAACAGCAACTTTTACACCAGTTTTTCGGTATTCCACTGAACGTGTTACACCATTATTGCTGTCTGTAGTTGTTTGTCCAACTACAGGAATATCTGTACCGACATTAATATTTGCTTCAACACCATCTCTTACTAACAAGCTAGGTTTTGACATGATATTAACGTTATTATTACTCTCGAATGCCTGTAAGTTAATGAAGTCATCACCGCTCATCCATTTGATCAAGCCACCTCCGACTTTATCCAAACCAAAAGCATCTTTTGTGCTAGCTGAAAAATTACCATTAGAAAAGGCCCACTCGACCCCAAACTTAAATTCATCAGTCATCGTTACCTCCGCAATTGTCATTTCCAAAATAACTTGCTTAGGCATTACATCTAGCTGAGCAATAAGCGGTAGCAAAGCCTGATATTCGGTAGAGCTGGATCTGAATATCAATGTATTCGCTCTTTCATCAACCACTAAACTCAGTTTGTCATTCGATACTGAGTTACTACTTTGGCTATTTACTTCTATTTTAGAAGAGTCTTTGTCTGCACTCTTTTGAACCGATAGCGAACGACCACCTATTAGCTTACTTAAGCTATCACCTATATCTGCAGCTCTTGCATACTTAGGTTGATAGATGAAATAACGTAAATCTGCGCCCTGACTTGGTCGATCCATTTGCGCAGCCCAGTATCGAACTCTCTTTATAAAAGAGTCTTCCGATGCAAAAACAGCCAAGGCTCCTAGCTGAGGGATCTGTACCATTGATAATCGCTTATCATTAACTCCACCATCAGCAACAATTCCCTCATTTTGTAAAAGCTCGGTCACGGTAGCGATGAAGTCCTCAGTAGTAATGTACCTTAGCTTCACCAACCCGATATGCTTGCTAGTATTTGAGGGAGCATCAAGGATTTTCAGTAATTCAATGGCCCTAACTACCTCCGAGCGCTTTCCGCTCAGAATGAGTACGCCCTGCCTTAAATCTGGAGAAACTCTAACTGACGTAAGTTCTCTAATTACGCCCATAGTCGAATTGCTGAAAGTAAACTTCAGAGGAACTACTTGAACTACGTCGATAGCCCCATCTGGCACAGATTCAGGCGTGGAGCCATAACCCAAAACGGCACTAGATTTACCATCTTGTTTCAAGTTCATAATGACATATAAACCATCACGAGCCTGCACACTAATACCACGCTGAACCAAAAGCTCCTGTGTCAAATCAAACAGACGTCTCGGGCTGATATCATTTTGAACATTCAGAGTGACCGGAGTTGTAACTCCTTGCAAGTTATCCCCAAGAATGTAGTCAACTTGCAGTATCTGACCAAAAACATAATGCAAGAAATCATTCAAAGGCATAGCGTCAGCAGCCAGCTTTAAGCTAGCTTCATCACTGAAGTTCGTTGAGAGTGCCTGACCCGCCTCAAAACGGTCATTACTAACCTTTAGAGTAGGTACTGTTTTATACACAGCCCCTGGTTTTGCTACTTTTGGCTCTAAGTCTGAACTAGCTTTCTTTTCAGTGACCTCATCTTTTGATAGTACGCTGTTTGTTGCCTCAGACTCTAAAAATGAACCGCTGACCGGATATTGACGCTCAGAAGCGTCTGTTAACACACACCCTGACAACAATGAACTGCATAACAGTGCAGACGTTGTTAACTTGAACTGTTTATTCATTTTGATTCCATGAAACGAGTTTGCCTCAGTCGTTATATCAATCTGTCGCTTCGACGAGGCGGAATAAATTGATTTCCTGACGAGCGCCTCTAAACACAACTATGAGATATTCAGGATCTGGATATCCATTGCGATTAAAGGCCACCATTTGCTCTTCCGGAAAACCTAGAAATTTAAAAGTAATATGCTTTTCACTTGTGGGCTGTTGAGAAGTATCCAACAACGTTAGCTCATTATTTCGAACATATAGCCCGATATCACCACCACGGTTAAACGCAAGATTACTTGTCTTGCGAACTAGACTTTTTAGCTTTTGTAGTTCAGCTCTGGCTTCAGCTTTTTCAACTTGAGCAATTGTAGCCGGCCCAACTAATGAGGCTGCAAGTCCCATTAGAGCCAAAACAATTAATAGCTCTATTAGAGTAAAGCCACGTGGGTGCATTTAAATCGCCACATCATTCAATGAAGTTATGCTCAAAAGCATAACCACCACAACACCACCAACAATCCCGCCCATAACAAGGATCATCAATGGCTCAAGAATAGAAGTTAATTTCGACGTCCAAGATTCAAAATCAGCTCGGCTTCGATGTGCAACCTCGTCAAAAACCCTGGCTAGCTCACCACTTTCTTCACCAACTTCAATTAAAGAGAGAGAAAGATCTGAATATAACTCTATATTTGACAGAGCTAACGTTAAGCTCTCGCCACCACTCACTTTGCTACGGGCTGCATTGAGTGAATTTTGTAATTCAGCCCAAGTGATGCCATCACAAACCAGCTTCAAAGCTTGATCTAACTTCACTCCACTAGTTAATAGCATTGCCATTGAACTACTGACTTGAATTCGATTAA
This sequence comes from Vibrio sp. JZG10, assembly GCF_054064075.1. Classification (NCBI taxonomy): domain Bacteria; kingdom Pseudomonadati; phylum Pseudomonadota; class Gammaproteobacteria; order Vibrionales; family Vibrionaceae; genus Vibrio; species Vibrio sp. JZG10. The sequence continues at coordinate 207,912 of NZ_JBSUGE010000011.1, read as the reverse complement.
CAAGCAATATTGAGCTCTTAAGACCTGGCGTTTGGCTAAAAACCCTCGAAACCCAAGACTTAAGCTGTCCCGTATTAGCTAAGTGAAGAGTAAAAAACACACACCCGATGACTCCAATCAGCAGGTAGATTTGGTAACTTTGCATCCAAGCACTTAACCCTAGGAGCATTTCTGTATAAACAGGTAACTCCGCCGCTTGCTCAAATAACCCACTCATTCTCGGAACTATGAAGTTAAAGACAAATAAAATACAGGCTACACAAACAAACAAAATCACTGCCGGATAGGTAAGTGACTGAATGATTTTTGCTTTCAACTCACATTTAAACTTAAGTTCTTTGGCTAGCTGACCAAATACTAGAGGTAAGTTACCGCTCTCTTCCGCCATTTTAACCAAGCTGACATAGACATGGTCAAAACCTTTAAGATTTGACATTGCAGAAGATAAAGAGTCCCCTTTTCGAACAGCACTGGCAAGTTGAGACATGACGCGGCCTAAGTTGCTCTCACTGCCTTTTGCCAATATGTCTAAACCTCTATCAATCCGAACACCACTCTCAAGTAAAAGAGCAAGCTCAGATGTCATGATTTCTAGCTCTTTCAACGTTAATGGTTTAATTGGCCCGCTCGCCTTGCTACGGTTATTTGCTAGTGTCTCTTGTAGCTTTACGACCGTTAAATTTTGCTGCTTGAGCTGTTTTTTTGCGTCCTCTAGTGAAGACGCATCAATTGCACCATTATGTTTGGCTCCATGACGATCATACGCCTGATAGTCAAACTTCATTAGTTAGCCACCCTCATAACTTCTTCGATGGTTGTAAGTCCTTGAGATACTTTTAATAACCCATCATCAGTCAAACCACGACCACCAATACTTCTATGATAAGCGATGGCTTTTTGCAGAAAGTGTTGATCTTTCTTGAGGGCTCGAATCTCATCGTCAATAGACATGTATTCAATTATCGCCATACGACCTTTATAACCAGTATTCCCGCAGTGTTCGCATCCCCTTGCCTGCTTTAGGTTCAGCGTATGTCCGCTTCTTTCGGCTAAGGTTGCCAGTGTTGGGTGCCTTTTCAATGTTTCTGAAGGGTCGATCGGCTCCGCACAATGAATGCATAACTTCCTAACCAGTCGCTGAGCTACGATAGATACCAGCGCCGCATTCAGCAAATACTCTTCAGCCCCAAGGTCGAGTAAACGAGTAAACGCTGAAGGAGCATCATTGGTATGTACTGTACTAAACACCAAGTGTCCGGTTAATGCAGATTGCATTGCAATACGCGCCGTTTCTGCATCACGAATCTCACCCAGCATAATGACATCAGGGTCCTGTCGGACAATAGAACGCAAGCCCTCAGCAAAGCCAAACCCAATATCCGATTGAACTTGTACTTGGTTAATACCGTCTAGACGGTATTCTACAGGGTCTTCCAAAGTAATGATTTTACGAGATTCGTCGTTCAATAAACTCAGAAAGGTATATAAGCTGGTCGTTTTACCTGAGCCTGTAGGACCAGTAAGCAATACTACGCCTGCTGTTTTTTTTATATCGCCTAGAATAGCGCTTTGAATATCACTGGATAAACCCAAACTACCAATATCGTAACGAATCGACTGTTGTCGTAAGAAACGCAAAACCATGCTTTCGCCATCTGCAAGAGGCAGGGCTGATACACGGATGTCTAGTTTTTCATTCGCGATCTTAATTGCGATCTTGCCATCTTGAGGTCGTCGTTTCTCCGCGATATCCATACCAGAGAGAATTTTCAATCGTGAGATTATCGGCACACTCAAGCGAGCAGGAACTTTTTCCACTTCATGAAGTACGCCGTCAACACGCATTCGCACTCGATAGGAATTCTCACTCGGTTCTAAGTGCATATCGGATGCACCTAGTTTTAAACCTTTAGTGATCAGGCCGTTAAGAAGGTTTACTACTGGAGCTTCAGAAGCAAGCTCTCTTAGCTTGTCCTCTTCTAATGAACTGAGGTTGTTGAAGTCATTTTCATCAGAGTTCTCACCATCAGAAACATGAGATTGTATGAGCTCGTCAAACTGAGACTCACTTGTAACAACAAACTGGACATTTTCGGTTGGAACCAAGCTTGACAAAAGCTCAATAGCTTCTGGGTGAAGGGGGTTTTGTGCAAAAACAACGAGTTCACCTTCACCGGTCTTGGCAACCAGCCAGCCCATGTTCTGCAAAGCAGAATACTTTTCACCGTTTTCAAACAGCAAATCTGGTGGCAGTTCGAATTCAGTGATAAGCGGTAGCTTTAAGTAAGTCGCGTAAAATTCAGGAAGATTCTCTTCTGTCAACGCGCCTATGTTGACTAAAATCTGTTCTAGTTGCCCACCATTCCGCGATTGGAAATGACGAGCTTTCACTAAATCTTCACTAGAGACATCGAAGTGCGACCTGAAGATGGCTTCAATTTGACTCATTGATAAACCACATCCGCCGCTTCACCTTCTCCACCTTCTACACCATCAGAGCCAAGACTCTTTAGACTGTATGGCGCGCTGTTTTCACCCGGTACTTTGTAAATGTATGCTCGGTTCCACGGGTCTAACGGAATCGCTTTTGGAAGATAAGGACCATCCCAACCAACTTTATCATCTTGACGAAGCTGTTCCAGAGCTGAAGGATAGTTACCAACGTCTAAGCGATATACGTCTAAGGCTGTCGCCATCATCTGCATTTGTGCTTCTGCTGTCTTAGCTTTGGAGGCACCAACCTTCGAAAACATAGTCGGAGCGACGAGTGACATCAGCAGGCCCATAATGACAATAACAATTAAAAGTTCCATTAGCGTGAAGCCGCGTGTGCGAGAACGTAAAGAATTAACAACCAAAATTTTGCTCCCAGATAGACCAATTGGAAGGCGATACTATCATAGCCATTTTTAAATCCATACCACTTCTCCATATCGAAGCGGTTGCTCAAAACAACATCACAAAACTGTTAACAAAGTAATATACAGATCTATCAGTCAAATATTATTAACAGCATCAATAGTAGCGCCCTTAATTACAAAACCAACAGAATGCGTAATAAAAATGTTATATTTGAGCACTATTTGAGCACGCTAATGACAGTCCTATAAATTAACTCAAATATTCGGACGTTTTGCTGACATAAGTGTGAGTTAGGGCAATTTTTTTTGACAATAACCCCTCCTCACCAGTTGATGTTGACATTTAATTCCTTTATATTTCCGCTTGTAGCTAAACCTTTGGAAGGGGTGGTTACAATATTGATTAGATTTTGTCCTAATCGGTGTCACGGGGCATCATTAATTCCAACCCGGGTGGCAATGCTGCCTCGTCGGTAATGACAAAATCTCTTATAGTTGGCAGTTATGGAAAACAATAACTTTTGGTTAGGGTTTCATGACACCAATTTCATGAAATTGGAGAAATTTTCAAAATGAAAAAGCTATTTAACGCATCTCTTGTTGCGCTAGCAGTGGCTGGTACTTTCAGCGCAAACGCAGCTGATATCTCAGTAAACGGTGATTCAGTAAAAATCTCTACTGAAGCAAAAGAAGTAGGTCTAAGCTACACTGGTGCACTTACTTTCGATACTATCGTTAAAAAAGATCACTCAGCTGGTTCTGAGATCGTTCTAACATTCAGCGAAGACGTAGATCTATCTGGCGTAGTTGGTGGTGCTTGTTCAGGCCTTAACTCTGGTACATTTGAGTGTGGTGGTACAACAGACGCAAACACTGACGGTCTAGTATTTGATGTAGGTACAGGTTCATTCACATTCGATGCAGTTACTGTAGACAACACAGCTAAAACTATTAGCTTCAACGTTAACCTTGGTAACCCACTGATTGCTAACTCTGCTTTCCGTACTACTATCAACAACATTGAGATCGCTGGTGCATCTGACCTAGATTACGCATCAAACTTGGGCGGCGCGGAAATTGAAACTGGTTCAGCACTAATCGCAACTGAAGCATCTCAGTACTCTTTCGCAGTTCAAACTGAGTACAACAACCGTGTTGAACGTGTAAACCAAGAAACGTTTGCAACATTTGCTTCTGACGAAGGCGCTCTTGTTGATATCGCTCGCGTTAACATCCTAGATAAAGCAACTGAATTTGACGTTGCTGCGACTACTGTTGATTCAGACATCAAAGTTTCTGCAGACCTACACCTAGGTGGTGCTACTGAAGCTGCATTTGGTATCACTGGTACTAGTGGTACTGTAACTAAAGTTGAAGAGGCTGGTAAACTAGTTGGCTTTACTTCTGCTCTAACAGGTCTAGATGCAACTAAAGCAACCGTAATTACGTTTACTAACCCAGCTAACACTCCTATTGCGCTTACAAACTTCGCAATTGATGCAGCTGTGGAATACAACGATGGTGCTTCTGCAACTGGTACTAAGACTCTAGCACAAGCTGCTGATCTTGGTCAGTGGGAACTAGACGCGTCAGTAGTTAACGTTCCTTACCTACCAGTAGGTTACGAGAACCTATCTTCAAACGTTGAGTACTCTAACCACGGCTCTTCTGCTGCTGAAGTAAGCATCTCTGCTTTCGACAACAAGGGCAACGAGTGGAACGGTACACTAGCTAACGCAGCTCCTAAGACTGTAACTAAGTACTCTGAAGATGACATCATGGCTGCTCTAGGCATCACTGAAGCTACTAAACTAAACATCACGTTCATCTCTGACGCTGATGAAGAAAACGTAAGCATCGTACCTTACTACCGTCAAGGCGATTCTCGCGTTCAATCTATCAACGACCAATACAAAAAGTAATTAAGTACTTTTAGTATAACTCGTTAAAAAGCAGGCTTCGGCCTGCTTTTTTTGTTTGTTCTGTTTTAAAGCAACTGTTTACAACATATGCATATATACCCTAAAATGCAGTTTGAGGTTTACCCTCACATCGATGTTATTGAACCTTGCAAGGAATAGTTATGAAAAATATCGCATTGGCAATGTTAGTGGCACTAGGTGCTTCTACTTCTGCTTTCGCTGAAACAGGTACAGAAGCAGGCAGCGCTGGCGCAGCATCTGCATCTGCAACAGGTACAACAGCTGTTGCTGTTGGTGCAGCAGCAGCTGTAACTGTAGTTGCAGTAGCAGCGTCTGACTCAGACAGCTCTTCTAATTCTACTTCAACTTCTACTTCAGCTTCAGTTTCTAACTAATCTTAACTGTCTGACAAAGAAGTTAATCGCCCTGATCTTTTCAGGGCGATTTTATTTGTATTCAACCCAAGGTGAGGACGGCATGGGTAAAATGAGAGGTAATGAGGGTAAAACTCAAGCAAAACTCTTGATCATTACATCAATTTTATTGATGGCGGGCTGTACGCAAAAGTTTAATGATGTTTCGGCAACCGTAGAAGAAGCTTACTCAAACTATATTGATGTTGAGTTAACATCTGATGAGATAAAACAAGTACCTTATGCTAGTGCATACTTGAGAATAGGCACTCAAAAGCAAGTCTTCGTTGTGCTGGCTTTTGCCGAAGAAAACAAAATCACAGGAGCCCAGCAACTAAAATGGGTGAGCGCTGATAAGTCTATGATTGTGACAGAGAACGGACGCATTGTTAAAACAATAGGCTTACAAGGAAACAACCTCGTCGCTCTATCTGGCACTTATCCTAAATTTAATGATGTAAATACGACTCATAATTATTCATTAACTTATGATTGGATGCCGAAGTATCGCTACAACTATTCTGCGACAGCACAATTATCTAAAAGTATTACTTCAACGGTAGAAACCGCACTCTATAACTCTCCAGCTCAGGTATTTGAAGAAAGCATTTATTTTAAAGCTTTAGACTCTAAAATTACGAATAGATACTGGGTTGATACTTCGGGAAATGTTCTAAAAACAAGACAATACCTTGGTCCTAATATGGAACCAATTGAAATTACTTTCCTTAAAAGGTATACGGAGAAAAAATAATGTTTAGGATTACTATTACATTTTTCTTTATACTTGTGAACTTCCCATTATATGCTTCAGAACAAGTAAAAGACGATTATCTTACTCTTAAACTTTCCAACTCAAACCAAGAGTTCAAGTTTTCATCATCAACACGACTACACCAAGCTTTAACGGCTCTCGAACAGCATAATGTCTATATAACTTACCCCTTATCAACTACGCTTTTCTCTCTGAACCCTTCTGATGTAGAACAAGTTCGACTCAGCAAAGAGCGTGCCCTTGAGTTGATGAAAGAATATAAGCTCAACAAGACGGAACTTTTTAATTTAATTCAACGTTCTGGTACTTCTAAAAGAGTCATTTCAAATATTGATTTAGATACTATTCGTTTAAATAAAAAAAACAATCCTCTTCTAAAAGGAAAGTATATTCTCTCAGTTGGTGAACGAGGAAGACCTTTACTTGTATTGGGTAATACCCCTAAAATTGAAACTATCTCGACTGAAGAAAACATGAGCCTGAGTAGTTTATTCAATGATGAAACAGCATTATTTAAAAATCTAGAACACGCTCCTGTACTTATTTACCCTGACGGCAAACTAACACAATCGCACATTGGAAACTGGAAGACAAAAAGTTACTCTCTTCCACCTGGCACTATTATCTACATTCCATTTTACAAATTTGAGAATTCACCTTTAGATAAAGCTATCGTTGAACTTTTGATAAACATGAATACAGTCTTATGAAGCTCATTCCAAATTTTCTACCCATTGTACTAATGAGCCCTGTAGCAGTGTTGGCTCAATCAGTGCCTTTTGAAGCACCAGATTTAACCCCTTCTCAGATGGATTTCGGTGGTGTTGGTTTAATGCAGATGCCCACCGCAAGGATGTCTGATGAAGGCGAATTTAATTTTTCAGTTACCGGTAGTAATGAGTATTTGTTTTATAACGTCACCCTACAAGTACTACCTTGGTTAGAAAGCACCATACGCTACACCAAGGTGAGGGATCTACCATACTCATCGTCTTTTCCTGGAGTAGACAACGACTACACTGATAAAGGAATCGATTTTAAGATTCGCTTGATGCAAGAATCTCAGTATCTACCTGAACTGTCTGTTGGTGTTCGAGACTTCGCAGGTACAGGCCTTTTCGATGCTGAATTTATCGCGGCAACAAAACGTTACTCCAACCCTAACTTAGGTACTTTTGATTTTACACTTGGTATGGGCTGGGGATACTTAGGTACCCGAGATAATGTAACAAACTCATTCTGTAAGTTAGGAGATAAGTTCTGCGAGCGTTCTGACGAGTTTCTTGACTCAGGCGGCACAACTAATTTTGAAAGAGCATTTAAAGGCCCTGCAGCTCTGTTTGGTGGTGTAGAGTTCCAGACTCTGCACGAGCCACTGCGGTTCAAAATCGAATATGATAGCAATGACTACAGTGAAGATTATGCTGTCGTCAGATCAGAAGTCGATATGACGCCCCATACACCTTGGAACTTTGGTGTTCTATATCGTTTAGGACATATGGCTGATTTGCGCCTGAGTTATGAGCGTGGTGATACACTCGTTGCTGGTGTTAGCCTTTACACTAACTTCAATGAAATGCCGTCTTTCTGGCGAGACACGCCAACTCCTGAAATGAATGACGAGCAACCGGAGCAACTGTCTGATGTAGATTGGGAACGAGTCACTAAAGAGTTAGATAACGTTGCTGGTTACCAAAATGCCCAACTCTATGTTAGTGAAAACACGGTCTCAGTAGTCGGAGAACAAAAGAAGTATCGTGATCGCACCGAAGCTCATGAAAAAGCATCAGCGGTTCTATACAACGAGATGCCAGAAAACATTAATACTTTTACTATAAATGAGCGCAGTCGTGGGTTGATTGGTGAACAAACGGTTATCTCTAGAGATAAATACCGTGATTTCGCTGAGGTGAACTATGTAGATCCAGTAATTTCAGATGCAACTTCAACGTCAGGAATGAAGCCGCAAGGTGATCTAGCATATGATGGATTTGAACGCTTTGATTGGGGTTTTGCCCCGAAACTGACTCAAACTTTGGGAAGTGCGGAAGACTTTTACTTATTTAGCGTAGGGCTGAGCGGTAGCGCCTCATACTGGCTGACAGACAACCTTGAAATTGGCGGCTCGTTGTACTGGGATTGGTATAACAACTACGATAAGTTTAACTATGTAACTCCACCTGATGGTACTACTGTTCCTCGCGTTCGTACCATGTTCCGCGCTTACCAAAATGAACATGCTATAACCATGTCAAACTTACAATTGACTTGGTTCCAAGAGTATTCCGATACCATGGTTCAACAATTCTACGCGGGTTATCTGGAGAGCATGTTTGCTGGAGTCGGTACCGAGTTTCTTTACCGACCACAAGGAGCTAGCTGGGCGATTGGCGCTGACGTCAACGTAATTTCTCAACGTGATCCACAAAGTTACTTCGGTGTTTACGATGAGAAATGGCAGAACGTTCCAGAATATGGACGTCCATTCCAAGTTATTGATAAAGGATTCACTGGTTTTGTATCTGGTTACTACTACCCTCAATGGGAATTCCTGCAAGATTTGATGATCCAAGTCGATGTTGGTCAGTTCCTAGCTGGTGATGTTGGTACACAAATCAATGTTTCTAAGCAGTTCAAGAGTGGCGTAATTGCTGGCGCCTTTGCCTCATTTACAGACTTGTCTGCGGACGAATTTGGTGAAGGTAGCTTTACTAAAGGTTTCTACTTGTCGATTCCGTTTGACATCATGACCGTTAAGCCAAGTAACAATCGTGCGAACTTTAGTTGGCAGCCTCTTACTCGTGACGGAGGGCAGAAGCTCGGCCGCAAATACAGCTTAATTGAGTTAACCGACGAACGAAATCCTTGGTACCAAAGACCTAACCGTTCGGATGTGGAATAATAAAGTAATCAAGGGAGCTGCGGCTCCCTTTTCATATCCAGATACTGAGTCATAGAAGACTAAAACCTATCTTCCTGCTTCCAATAGCGCTACTTTTCGTTTCTTGCTAGAATTCCTGAGAAAATTTTAATCTATGGTGGAAGTTCTATGATCATCGTAACTGGTGGCGCTGGCATGATCGGCAGCAACATTGTTAAAGCACTAAACGAAGCTGGTATTAACGATATCCTGGTTGTCGACAACCTAAAAAATGGCAAAAAGTTTAAGAACTTAGTTGATCTGGACATCACAGATTACATGGATCGTGACGACTTTCTGACCCAAATTATGGCGGGCGATGATTTTGGTCCGATTGAGGCAATTTTCCACGAAGGTGCTTGCTCTGCAACAACTGAGTGGGATGGTAAGTACATGATGCTAAACAACTACGAGTACTCTAAAGAGCTGCTTCATTACTGTTTAGATCGCGAGATTCCATTCCTATACGCTTCTTCTGCAGCCACTTACGGCGATACCGATACTTTCGTTGAAGAACGCGAATACGAAGGCGCACTGAATGTATACGGTTACTCGAAACAGCAGTTTGATAACTACGTTCGTCGCCTATGGCAAGACGCTGAAGAACATGGTGAGACCCTTTCTCAAATCACCGGCTTCCGCTACTTCAACGTATATGGCCCACGTGAAGACCACAAAGGTAGCATGGCATCAGTTGCGTTCCACCTAAACAACCAACTTAACGCAGGTGAAAATCCTAAATTGTTCGCGGGCAGCGAATCATTCAAACGCGACTTCGTTTACGTTGGTGATGTCTGTAAAGTAAACCTGTGGTTCTTAGAAAACGGCGTATCAGGCATTTTTAACTGTGGTACTGGCCGTGCTGAATCTTTTGAAGAGGTAGCAAAAGCAGTTATCAAGCATCATGGCCAAGGCCAAATTGAAACCATCCCATTCCCTGAGCACCTAAAAGGCGCTTACCAAGAATTCACACAAGCGGATCTGACCAAACTGCGCACCGCAGGCTGTGATGTTGAATTCAAGACAGTTGCAGAAGGCGTTGCCGAATACTTGACTATCCAAAACCGTTAAGCCCCACAAGGTGGCAGAACCATAATCTGCCACCTTTACTCAAGTGTAATAGCCTGTATCATTCCTAACTATCTTTTTTCTCATTTAAACCACTTCGCCCGTACACGAATAGGTAACTAGACACGCCATGACCATAAAACGTGATGACTTCGACCCTAAAGCATATAACCCTGAGTTTAAGCGCCACTTTCTGTCGCCTAAGTACTGGGGCACGTGGTTAGGTGTTATCTTATTTTTACCTTTATCATTAATGCCACTAAGTTTACAAAAGTGGTTGGCGAAAACCATAGCCAAAAAACTGTCGAAATCCCACAAGGGGCCAGCTCACCGAGCGAGGGTTAACTTTGAGCTGTGTTTTCCGGAAAAGTCGTTCCAAGAACGTGAAGCTTTGATAGAAAAAACACTCTACACAGCGGCCATGTTCTTTTTTCGCTTCGGGTTACTAAGTTTACGCTCACCAAAGTGGCTTCAGAACCGTTGCCAAATTCGCGGCCTAGACATTTTACGACAGCACATTGATAACAACGAAAATGTGATTTTAATGGTTCCCCACTCTTGGGCAATTGATGTGCCTGCTATCTTGCTCGCTTCAATGGGAATGCCAGTTTCTGCAATGGCGAAGAAACAAAAGAATGATGTTGCTGACTGGCTTATGCACAAGCAAAGAGTTCAATACGGTGGTCGTGTTTATGAACGCTCAGGTGGCATTAAGCCTTTTCTGAAATCCATTCGAGATGGCTATGTGGGGTATTATCTACCCGATCAAGATCACGGCCCAGAGCATAGTGTGTTCGTAGATTTCTTTGCTACACGTAAAGCAACGCTACCTGGTTTAGGCAAAATAGCGAAACTATCACGCTCAAAAGTACTGCCTCTATTTGCGTCGATGAACACTGAAGATGGTACGTTTGATATTGAGATTTTACCGGCGTTTGAGCTGGATAAAGGCGAAGAGCAAGACGCTCGTACCTGTAATGAAGCCATTGAATATTTTGTCGGTGATAAACCCGAACAATATATGTGGGTACTGCAGTTGCTGCACTCTCAAGAAGACCGCAATAACTATTACAATTTGTTTAAACCAAGATATAACAGCGACTGGAAAGTGCAGTGAAAGTATTTGTCGTAAGCTTGGCTCGATCGCTAGATCGCCGAGAACGTATTGAAGAAAAGTTAAAACAACAAGGTATTACGTTTGAATTTTTTGATGCCGTAGATGGCTCTGTTGACAGTTTTCTTCATTCAGAAAAAAGTCGTCCAACCATTACTCTACGCCGCAAAGGGTATCAATTAAAAACCAGTGAAGTCGCCTGCTTTGCAAGCCATTACGAGTTGTGGGTTCGCTGTATTGAGCTTGATGAACCGATCATCATCTTAGAAGACAACGTCGACCCCGTAGAAGGGCTAAAGCAAGTACTCGAACATACCCTTCCACTGACTTCTAATTATGACTACATCAAGTTGTCTGCCACTCAGAAGTGTGCATTCATCCCAATTGTACCTATTGATGATACTCATATGCTAGGGGGCTACTCTGCTGGCACTTGTGGTACCACCGCTTATATCGTCACACCTAAAGCAGCCTCAAAGTTTGTTATGCATGCTCAAGAGTTTATTGAACCAGTCGATGACTACATGGAAAAACCATGGAGACATGGTGTTCAAGTTTACAGCGTGTCTCCAGATCTTTTTACTAGAGCTGAGATTGCTTCGACGATTGGTGGTAAAAGAAAAGATAAATCCAAAATGACTCTTGCGAATAAAATATACGCTGAACTTTTTAGAACTTATGAGTCAATTTTGAAATTCCTATACTGGAAAAACAAAGCATGAAGATTTTAGTCATTGGCCCTGCGTGGGTCGGCGATATGGTAATGTCGCAATCGTTATATATCGTATTAAAGCAACGTCATCCAGATAGCCAAATTGACGTTATCGCTCCAGGATGGTGTAAACCGATTCTTGAGCGTATGCCAGAAATCCACCAAGCTATTGAAATGCCTATCGGTCATGGTGAGTTTAACTTATTAGGCCGCAGGGAAATTGGTAAATCATTACGTGAAAAGCAATATGACCATGCCTATATCTTGCCTAAATCAGCGAAATCAGCACTGATCCCATGGTTTGCAAACATTCCTCTTCGTACTGGCTGGAAGGGAGAAATGCGCTATGGTTTATTGAATGACTTACGCCCTAACATGAAGTCTTTTCAGTACATGGTAGAGCGCTATGTAGCGTTAGCTTATCCAAAAGCAGAAATGGTGGATTCTAACTCTCTTGGCGGGCTTGAAACCTTGCCTCGCCCGCGCCTTGCAATCAACGCAGCTGAGCAACAAGCCACGCTCAAAAAGTTCAACTTAACGCAAGACCAACCAATCATTGGACTGTGCCCAGGAGCAGAGTTTGGTCCTGCCAAAAAATGGCCTGAAACACACTACGCTGAAGTTGCGACACAAATGGCTCGATCTGGGCATCAAATCTGGTTGTTTGGTTCTCAAAAGGACTTAGAGACTTGTAACAATATTCGCGCACTTGTTCCGACGCAATTCCATAAGCACATTCATGTTCTAGCAGGCCAAACCAGCTTAATTGAAGCGGTCGATCTACTTGCTGCATGTAAGACTGTTGTCGCGAACGACTCCGGCTTAATGCATGTGGCATCTGCGGTTGGTTGTAATGTTGTTGCCGTGTATGGCTCAACTTCACCGAAGTACACACCTCCACTCGCAGAAAAGGTGGAGATTGTTCATACCGATATTGATTGTCGCCCTTGTTTCCAGCGTGAATGTCAATACAAACACCTAAAGTGCTTGACAGAACTTTCGCCTAAGCAAGTGCTAGATAGTATCCAAAAACTTGACGCCATTACGATAAGCTCATGTTAGTTCGTATTGTTTATACCTTACTACTCGCCCTAGCGTCACCGCTGCTTTTATTTGGTTTGTACAAGAGCAAACCAAATAAACCTAAGTTCGGCTCTCGCTGGAAAGAGCACTTTGGTATCACTCCCAAGCTAAAAAGCAACGACAAACCTATTTGGATACATGCCGTATCTGTTGGTGAAAGCATAGCAGCAACACCTTTAATCAAAGCCCTTAAGGAACAAAACCCCGAACAATCTATTCTAGTTACTACAACAACAAGTACCGGAGCTGAACAGATTGCTAAGTTGGGTGATTTAGTTGAACACCGCTATATGCCAATTGACTTTGGGTTCGCTATCAAAGGTCTTCTTAAAGCAGTGCAACCAAAACAAATGTTGATCATTGAGACTGAGCTGTGGCCAAACACGCTTCACAATGTTTACAAAGCGGGTATCCCTATAACTGTCGTGAATGCGCGCCTCTCTGACAAATCGTGTCATAACTACGCAAAAATACAGCTGCTTTTTAACCAGCTTCATCCATGCCTAACTCAAGTACTCTGCCAAACAGATTCAGATGCAGAGCGCTTCGAACGACTAGGCGTCGAGAAAAAGAAACTATCCGTTACTGGCTCGATTAAGTTCGATATTCAAATATCAGAGCAAGTGAAACAGCAAGGACAGCAGCTTCGAGCCCAACTTGGAAACGATCGCCCAATTTGGATTGCAGCTAGCACCCACAAAGGCGAGGACGAACAGGTATTAGATGCACATAGACAAGTTTTAAAATCTCATCCAAATGCTTTACTCGTTTTGGTTCCTCGCCATCCAGAACGATTTGATGATGTATTCACACTTTGCCAACAGCAAGGCTTTAACACTGTGCGTCGTACTTCAACGCATGCAGTAGAGACGAATACTCAAGTATATCTAGGCGATACTATGGGTGAGATGCTAACGTTGACGGGCGCAGCGGACATCTGCTTTATGGGTGGAAGCCTAATTGGAGATAAGGTTGGTGGGCACAATGTGCTAGAGCCTGCGGCTTTGGGCGTCCCTATTATCAATGGTCCAAGCTTCTTTAACTTTAAAGAAATCATCAATGACATGAAGCAGAATAGCCTGATAGAGATCGTCCAGGATGATAAAGAGCTTGCTAAAGCGATAATCGCACTCGTTGATAACGAAGTCGCTCGAGAGCACCTCACCACAACGCTTGCCGCTTTCATGTCAGCGAACTCAGGCTCTCTGCAACGAACTACCACAGCTATCTCTTCTATCTAAAAAAGCCGATATTAACTCGGCTTTATTTTAAGCTTTAGTTTTAAACCAACGCTTTATTTTCTTTCTGTAATGCTTTTTCGATTTCTTTAAGTATATAGAAATAAAGGTTGGCCAGTATTTATAGCCATATATCCGATTTAGCCCTAAGATTCGTTTTTTATATTGCTCAAATTCACGATCTTCAGCAATCGGGTCTTTCGCTTGCTGCAGACTCCAAGAGCCCTCATGCATACTACGATACACTGACATATAACCCGGTATGTAAAGTGCGCCTTTGTCGACACTATTGATAATCTGTAATACGGAGTGTTCACAGTTATATAGGAAAAAATCCGGGTTTTTAGCGATTAACTCAAGAAATGGTTTAGTTCGAATAAACAAAGAAGCCATTGGCATATAGCCTCCACCCTTCTTGATGATCGTCTTAAATGAGACGATCTCGTCTTCTTCCCCAAGATAGCCATACTTTTTGTCAAGTAACTGTTCGTCAATTAAGGTATATACTGGATGAAAACATGCATTTAACTCTGGCTTGTCAACCATTTTATCATATTGTTTTTGAAGCTTATTCTCATCTAGCCAATAGTCATCCCCCTCGCAAAAAGCGATAAACTCACCTTTTGCCTTAGGAATAATGACCGAAGACATTGTAATGCCTTTTGAGTATTGATTCTCCTCTGCGTAAATTTTTCTTAAAGCGCACTTTTTATTATTTAAAATAAATTCGTCAATAATAGTTCTAGTATTGTCCGTAGATAAATCATCATAAATCAACACTTCATAATCAAAGTTTGTTTTTTGATTAGAAATGCCACTTAGTGCTTTTTCAATAAATTTCTCGTGGTTATAGCAGACGACAAAAACTGAAACTTTAATACCTTCAGAAAACTCACTTGACATAGAAAGCTACCATTAAAATAAATTAAACAAAAAATAATCACAGCTTAGTTTTAAATCGTTAAAAATAGTGACAAAACAAAACCACAATATCAATAAATTAAAAAACCATAGCGATTAATAAATAATTATAACATATTAAAGTCTGATGCTCACCATTGTATTAAATGAACATCCTAAAAAACTATAAGCTCTTTGTTAATTTCATTTTTATCTACCAACACAATGTGTCAACACTGTTGGACAAACTTGGACTATATATAAGAAGTAATTACCCTTATAATCTAAAGCCAGTTCGCTGCACGATACCAAAGAGAGAGCTTAATGACTACAATTGATTTCCACAAGCTGGGCCATTGGGAGCAATGTCCGAATGCCCGTGATTTCTGGAACAAAGATATCCAAACACCTCGATATGCTATTGGTAAAAACTGCCAATCCTTAGATATCAACATGATTTCACCTTTGGATGGTATTGTTGATGACTACTCAACATCCTCAACATGGAATAACATTCCCGTTGTGCATAGCTCGCAAGTTCCTAAAAATAGCTTGGTAGTTAATTGCTCAACATCCGTGAGTCCAGTCTCAGTTGAAAAAGTTTTTTCAAATCGAGAGTGGTGTCTACTAAGTCTAAACTCTGTCATACATGCATCAGAAGGAGCGCTTAAACTACCTTTATTCAGTCAAGGTATGTGGCATTTGGTAGAACACGATGCTGACAAATTGAATAAGATATATCGTAGCTTAGCTGACAATGAGTCTAAGCATGTATTCTTAGATACCATTGCTTATCGACTTTACCTACAACCGTCAGTAATGAAGAATTATAAAAATAGAATATCTGAACAATATTTTGAAGATTTCATGGCTTTCGAGAATGATGTGTTTGTTGATGCAGGTGGCTTTGATGGAGATACTACAGAAGAGTTTGCAGTTCGCTACCCTACCTATAAGAAGATATACTTGATAGAACCGTCAAGTAAGAACATGGACAATGCAAAGAGAAGGCTCAAGAATTTCTCAAGAATCGAGTTTATTCAACGAGCTGTTTCTAATAAATATCAAGAACTAACATTTGATGAAGACTCTGGTTCGGCATCAAATGTTAGTGACTCAGGCTCAATTAAAGTTATTGCTGAGCCTATCGACGACTTAATCAAAGAAAAAGTAACCTTTCTAAAAATGGACCTTGAGGGTTGGGAAGTGCAAGCTTTAGAAGGTTCTGCAAGCATCATCAAACAGGACAAGCCCAAACTTGCTATTGCTGTTTACCATTCGTCTAAGGACTACATTTCTCTTTACGATTACATAATGAACATTAATCCTGACTATAAGGTTTATATGCGTCATTACACCGAAGGCTGGTCAGAGACAATTATGTTTTTCAAACGCTGATTAAACAATAGATAAAGGCACTGATTCAGTGCCTTTATAGCCCATACGGGTCACTACTATAGTTTATATAGATTACGTTTGACGCAGCTATCGAAAATCGCTTTTTTATTACCATTTAAGAAAGCAATGCCTACTCTCGTTTTTTGATTGGCTAAGACCTCTGAGCCGAGTGAAAGTAAAGGGTAGAAAGCCTTTACATTTACTGATGTATTAAACTCAAGTGACTCATAGCTGATAACTTCCAAAGATGAAACAGTGTGCCTTACCACTGGATTAGCCTGATTTACAACCGCCTTATACTCCTTACCGACGAAATAAGACGCGAACTTGCCTGCGTAATCAAACCCGGTACTGTATTCAATCAACTTAGAGTAGAGATCACCAGGGCATCGTCTTGTAATCTCGATTAAGTACGGTTGACCATCCGCAAGAATAAACTGCAAATGAACCAGCCCATCGCGAAGCTGTAGATGCTGTGCAATCGCTTCGATGCTCTTTTTCAGAACAGCACGAGCGTCTTCATTGAATTCATCATCCACATAACTGGTGTCAACGGCATATGGATTGGAAGATGAACCTTCAATAACCACGAAGCTTTCTACTACCTTACGTTGCTCAATAAAAGCACTGTAACTATACAGTTGCCCCTCGACAAAAGTCTCAAATAGCGAGCGCCCGGTATGGCTAACCGAACGAGCAACTTCGTCAGCATTAGCAACCGAATCGATGTCCATACCGTCAATAACCGATACGCCTCGACCACTAAACGCATCCACTGGTTTGCAGATATAGCGGCCAGATAATGGGAAGTCTTCACGTTGCTTGCGTTGCGGAGACAACAAGCCCAGCTCCGCACACATTTTTCTAAAATGCTCTTTGTCTCCCAGGTACTGATAAGCTTCTGGTGTATCAAAAAAGTCGTATGTATCCACAACTTCTTGGCACACTTCTATCGATAAATCAGTACACCCTGGCAAGATATAATCAAACTCGTGATCCGCAACAATGTGCTTTACAGACTCAATTTGGCTGTAATCTTGATTGATCCATTTCGGTCCAGCTCTCATAGCCAAGGCATCACCTGCGCGGTTGCCCATTACGTAAACGCTATGACCCTGTTTAATCAGATAGTTATAAATGGGTACAGACGCAAAGGCTGTATCCAAAAGCAATACTTTACTCAAACTGTTGTCCCACTTAATTACAGGTAAATCGGTTTTTCTTCTAATATCGACTGCTGTATTGCATCCAGCACTCGCATATTGTTATAACCACTTCGTCCGCTAACAAGTGGACTTGCTAGACCTTGAATAACATCAACAAAGTGATCGAGTTGGCAACGTAACGGATCTTGCGCTTCAACCGGTACATTCTCATGCGTAAAAGGCTTCCACCAAGAGGCATGTTCAACCTCTCGATAATAAGTAAGATCCATGCTAGGGAAGTCCAATGAACCATTGGTGCCTGCAAAGTGATAGCAAGCTTCTCTAGGATAATGAGGATACGCCGGGTTTTCACCGCTTGTCATTTCCCAACTCTTGGTGCTGGCTGCACAATCAGACAGGATAAAAGTACCGATACAACCTTTATCAAACTCAAAGTTGATCGCCACCGTATCTTCCACTTCATACTCACGAGTGGTATTCGAAGCAAAAGCGAAGACTTTGATGACTTCACCACATAGCTCTCGCATTATTCCTATCTCGTGGATCAAGTTAATTAGGATCGGGCCGCCACCTTTTTTAGTGCGCCATTCCCCTTCAACAAAGTAATGGCCTGGCTTGAAGAACTGAGCACTGCCCTGTACTGACACCAATTTACCAAACTTGTCGCTACCAATTATTTCTTTGGCGATAGGCATAAACGAGCTGTAAGTTCGATGATGACCAACCAGCACTGGTACGCTTTTGTCTTCAGCGTATTTTATTAAACTAGCCGCTCGCTCTAAGGTATCCGTAAGAGGTTTTTCTACTAATATCGGTAAGTTATTATCGATACACTTTAACGCATGTTCATAATGAAATTCATTTGGCGAGCTAATAATTACCGCATCAAATGTATGATGTTCAAACGCTAGCTCTAACGTTCCATAAACTGGAATGCCCGCTTCGGTAAGGTAGTTATCATGCATCTCTGGGTGTAAGGCAACGATAGCCTCGACTGAACATTTTGGATGCTCTTGGATCAATTGAATGTGCTTTCGGCCAATTAACCCTGGGCCAATTACTAAAAACTTCATTACTTTACTCTTGGTCATCTTTCTACATTACTGTGAGTTTCTTTGCGATACAGAAGCGGACAACTCTGCCAACATTTCTAGTGTACTTTCCCAGTCAATACACGCATCTGTTACAGATTGACCGTAGGCTAAAGCCTTACCGTCCGCTAAATCTTGTCGGCCTTCGACTAAATTTGATTCAATCATTACACCCATAATACCATCGCCACCATTCTCTAGCTGTCGACAAATATCTTGTCCTACCACTCTCTGGCGCTGGTACTGCTTTGAACTATTGCCATGGCTGCAATCGATCATTAACTTTGGTGTTAGACCACCTTGCTTTAGCTCTTCTAAGCTAGACGTAACATGGTGTTCTTGGTAGTTCGGCTCTAAGCCACCACGCAAGATAATATGTCCGTGTGGGTTACCTAATGTATGCGCCACAGAAGCCTGACCATGCTGATCTATGGTCAACTGAAAGTGCCTTGCTTGAGCTGCCTTTACGCCATCCATTGCGACATTGACGTTACCATTGGTCGCATTTTTAAAACCAATCGGGAACGGGAGGTTTGAAGCAAGCTCACGGTGGATTTGCGACTCAGTGGTTCTTGCGCCAATCGCTCCCCAAGAGACTAAATCTTGAAGGTAACTCGGAGTAATCATATCTAAGAATTCACAAGCGACTGGGATACCCATCTCTGTAAGAGAAACCAGCAAATTACGTGCAATTCTGATTCCGTCGTTTATTTCAAAGCTACCATTTAGGTATGGGTCATTGATCAACCCCTTCCATCCCACTGTGGTTCTTGGCTTTTCAAAATATACTCGCATCACTATTTCAAGTGTTTCAGAGTACATTTGTCGTGCTTGCGCGATTTGCTGAGCGTAATCTATCGCCTCTTCGACATTGTGAATTGAGCATGGCCCAACAACGACTAGTAGTCTTGAGTCGCCCCCTGATACGATCTGCTTGATCGCATCGCGATTACGTCCAATCGTCTGAACCGCTAATGCGCTGCTCTTATGGCAATGCTCCATCACCTGACGGGGTGAGAGTAACGCTAAGTTATTATCCAAATTGGCTGTATTTACTTGTTCTTTCATCAATCAATCAGTTTTATTGAAATAAGATACGACTCATCAGATGAGTCGTATCTATAAAGCGAATTTACTGGCTTAGCGCGTCCTTAACGACTGAGACCACCTTAGAAACTTCCACTTCGGTCATATAACCATGAAGTGGTAAGCAAAAGACTCCCTGCGCTTTCAGTTGACTGGTCACACACCCAAAGCTTCTCAGCTCTGGATAGGCAAGGTCTAACGAAGGAGTAAAATAACGGCGATACTGAATGCCGTTATTGTCGAGAGCACGCTGAAGTTTATCTTGATCGTGAACTTCTACGTAAATCGGCATATAAGCGCCATTGAATGAAGCTTGTTGATGCCATTTGGGCATTTCAACAATACCCGCGAGTTCGTGTCTATATTTAAGCAGAAGCTTCGCACGATGAGCAATAATGACATCAATCTCATCTAAAAGAGTCAACCCTACCGCACATTGATATTCATTCAATTTAGCATTGATACCAGGCTGCCCTAAAGCCCCATTACTCTGCATGCCAAAGTTAATCAGCTCTTTTGCACGTTCGAAATCATTCCTATGTTTAAAAACAATGGCACCACCTTCTACGGTGTGAAAGACCTTAGTGGCATGAAAGCTTAATGTACTTGCATCACCAAAATTCAAAACTGATGTTCCTTCCACATCAACACCAAATGCATGGGCAGCATCGTATATTACTTTAACGTTATGCTGCTGACTTAGCGCTTCGAAAGCTTTTACATCGCAGGGGTTACCATAGACATGCGTCGCTACAATGCCATCAAAACTTTCTTGTCGTAGTGCTTTTTGGGCAGCTTCAGGTGACAAGTTGTAGCTCTCTGCATCGATATCACAAAAACTAATATCCATTTTTTGCCACAATAAAGCACTTGATGTCGCGACAAAGCTGAATGGCGTGGTTAATGCGCGCTCAACTTGAAGCACTTTCGCAGCAACTTGCAATGCAAATGTCCCATTTGAAACCAACAATAGGTTTTCCACACCTAAGAATTCTTCTAACCTTTGTGTCAACTGCTGGTGCAAGGGGCCGAAGTTTGTATACCAACCACTCTCATTAACTTGAGATAAATAGTTAGAAAGCTTAGTTAAGTCTGGAGCTAATGGACTGTTAAGTTTAATTGTCATCTTCGCTCACAATGCTTGATAGGTAGATACCATAATTGTTCTTCTTAAGGGCATCAGCTGCCGCCATTAACTTCTGTTTGCTAATCCAACCATTGTTAAAGGCAATTTCTTCCAAACATGCAATCTTATAACCTTGTCGTTTCTCTATCGTCGAAACAAATTGAGCAGCTTCGAGCAAGCTTTCGTAAGTACCTGTGTCTAACCAGGCAAAACCACGCCCTAACATTTCAACATTGAGCTCGTTTGCTGTTAGGTACATTTGATTTAATGTGGTAATTTCCAGCTCACCTCGCTCTGATGGTTCGACTTGCTTAGCTCTACTCACGACTTGGTTGTCAAAGAAGTACAGCCCCGTCACAGCATAGTGGCTCTTTGGCTTAGCTGGCTTTTCTTCAATAGAGATAGCTTTTCTGTCAGCATCAAACTCAACCACACCAAAGCGCTCAGGGTCTTTCACTTGGTAGCCAAACACCGTAGCCCCATTGCCACTCTCTGCCGTCTCAACCGCTTTCTTTAACTTTGGAGAGAACCCTTGCCCATAAAAGATGTTGTCACCCAGCACTAAACATACTGAATCATCGCCAATGAATCCTTCGCCAATGATGAAGGCTTGAGCTAAGCCATCTGGACTTGGTTGAATCGCGTATTGCAACTCAATGCCAAACTCTGAGCCATCACCTAATAGGCGCTGAAAACCCTCCAGGTCTTCTGGCGTGGTGATGATCAAGATTTCACGAATGCCAGCAAGCATGAGTACCGACAACGGGTAGTAAATCATTGGTTTGTCATAAACCGGCAGTAACTGCTTAGAGACACCGCGTGTTATAGGGTAAAGGCGAGTGCCCGAGCCACCTGCTAAAATAATGCCTTTCATTATTCGCCCGCTCCTAATCGCTCTAAACTGTATGAACCATCAAGCACGCGTTGCCACCATTGCTGATTATTGAGGTACCATTCCACGGTTTTGCGAATACCGCTTTCAAACGTTTCTTCTGGCGTCCAGCCAAGCTCTTGAGCGATCTTGGTGGCATCAATTGCGTAGCGCACATCATGACCAGGGCGATCTTTGACATAAGTGATCAAAGATTCATAAGACTCGACCCCGGCCGGTTTTTCTGGACGCAACTCTTCAAGCAAAGCACAAATGGTTTTCACCACTTCGATGTTTGCTTTTTCGTTATGGCCACCAATGTTGTAGGTTTCACCGACTTCACCTTCGTTGACCACTTTGTACAGCGCGCGAGCATGATCTTCCACGAACAGCCAATCTCGGATTTGCATACCATCGCCATACACAGGCAGCGGCTTGCCGTCGAGGGCATTTAAAATCATCAGAGGGATCAACTTCTCTGGGAAGTGGTACGGGCCATAGTTGTTTGAGCAATTGGTGACAAGTGTCGGTAAACCATAAGTACGTTGCCAAGCGCGAACCAGATGATCGCTCGACGCTTTAGATGCGGAATATGGGCTACTCGGCGCGTATGAAGTGGTTTCGGTGAACAAATCATCCGTCCCCTCTAAATCGCCGTACACTTCGTCCGTAGAAATATGATGAAAACGGAATGCCGATTGGCGCGCTTCATCTAGGTTCGACCAATATTGACGCACCGCTTCAAGCAAATGGTAAGTGCCCATCACGTTGGTCTCAATAAAAGCAGCAGGACCATCAATAGAACGATCGACATGAGACTCAGCCGCTAAATGCATCACCATATCGGGTTGATGCTCTGAAAACACGCGGTCTAGTTCAGCTCGGTCACAGATATCCACTTGCTCGAAGTAGTAACGTTCACTCTCTGAGACATCAACCAATGACTCTAGATTCCCTGCGTAGGTCAGTTTATCTAAATTGATAACAGTATCTTGAGTGTCACGAATGATATGTCGGACAACAGCTGAGCCAATGAAGCCTGCTCCACCGGTTACTAATATTTTCTTCACGAATGTTACCTACGTTAATTTGTGTGTCATCAGATACACATGAATACTTTATGATTATTGTAGTTTATAGACTCACTCGAGCATCGTTAGACTCAAGAGGGCTTACTTAGAGCAATTAATGCAAAATGATAAGAAACTCAATTAAGATTGAGAAGCATAACCGTCCTGCAAATGCTCAAAATCGGATTCTTGCCAAATAATCTGTCGCTTTAAACGCTCTTTATTAAATGAACGCCGAAGTCTATTTAGATTTTGATGCTTCCAGTCACCAGAAGTTTCAAAACGACACTTATCAAAATCGATAATCCATACCTTATCTTTGTCGTCGATCAAGATATTGTGGATATTCAAATCAGTATGGTTAACGCCAACCTGATGCATCTTGGCAATTTCTTGCCCTATTTTCTGATACATTTCTACCGATAAAGACTGCTCTTGCAAGATACTAACCAGATCTCTGGCGTTTGGGATTCGCTCACTTAATAAATCACCTTGATAGAAGAGTCCTGACTTTACGGCTCTTGCTGCAATAGGACGAGGAACGTGCACCCCAGCCTCAATTAGCGCCAACAAAAGCTGAAACTCTTGCGCACAACGGGTGTTATCCCAGCCAGAGAACCAATAATAATCGTTAACTAACTTCCCAAACAAACCGCCACGACGGTAATGACGTAGTGCCGCTTGCATGTTCTCTAGTTGGATAAACCATGTTGTGCCTCGCCCCGTCGCACTGCCAACCACCTTGTCGGAGGACTGCCAGTATTCCGCATCAAATATCGGTTGGCTAGGGTCTGTAATAATCTCGTCATCAAACCAGATCACTTGGTTGTTGTTTTTATACTGTTGAGTCATACGCTCACCCTCTAGCCTAAATACCGGCTGGCTAATATATACAACCAAGTAAATGCAGCAAACGCCAAAGCAACCATAACGGCAGCAGAGCCTATATCTTTAGCTCGACCACTGAGTTCATGCCGTTCAATACCGATACGATCCACTACCGCCTCAATCGCTGAGTTTACAAGCTCTACAATCAAGACTAATACCACGACCCCGATCATTAAGATACGCTCAACCATGCCGACATCCACTAGCCAAGCCAAAATCACAGCAATACTCAACAGAGCCAACTCTTGTCGAATGGCAGCTTCATGCTTAAAAGCCGCTTTTAATCCTTGGATCGAATAACCCGTCGCTTTAACGATGCGCTTTAGCCCGGTGTTACCCGGCTTGCCAGATTCTTGCGATTGATGTGGTGTTGTCTTTGACATTGCAGAACACTTATCAGTACTTAGCTATATTCGAGCCGTGTATTTTACATTTATTGGGGATGTCTGCATAATTTACCTGCCTCTATTCATCGAATCAGACAATAATTATGTTCACTTCTGCCCCATCGTCATTATGCATCTTGCGTTTGTCCGCTATTGGAGACGTTTGCAATACCATCGCCACCGTTCAAGCTATTCAGAAACACTGGCCTTCGACCCAGATTACTTGGATAACGGGTAAACTTGAAGCCCAGTTATTAGCCGCCATTGATGGCGTAGAAGTGATTGTTTTTGATAAAAAAGCGGGATTCGATGGCTACAAATCGCTTTGGCGACAGCTGAAAGGCAGAGAGTTTGATGCGCTATTGCATATGCAGTACGCGATTCGAGCGAGTGTCGCGACGTTGGGCATTAAAGCAAAATACAAACTTGGTTTCTCTTCTGATAGAAGCCAAGATTTTCAGACGCTATTTACCAATGTCAAAGTGCCTTCCCCGCAATCTCTGCATGTCGCAGATGGCTTAATGGCCTTTGCCCACCAAATTGGGGTACCAAAGGCAGAACTGGACTGGGTACTTTCTTGTTCAGACCACGACCAAGCTTGGGCAGAGTCTCATATTTCTCGTAGTAAACCTAACCTGCTGATTGTGCCTGGTGCGAGCAAAGCTTATAAAAACTGGAACGCGGAAGGTTATGTGGATGTGATTCACCACGCCAGAGCAAAAGGCTGGAACGTGATTCTGGCAGGCAGCCCTGCTCAGGTAGAATTGGACCTGGCAGAGACCATTCAATCTCGCTTGGAAGAACCGTGTCTAAATTTAGTTGGACAAAGTTCAATTCTGCAAATGCTTGCGTTAATAGATAAGGTTGAAATGGTCATCGCCCCCGATACCGGACCAGCACACATGGCGAATGCAATGAAAACGCCAATCATCGGGCTCTATGCACACCATAATCCGCTGCGAGTAGGACCTTACCGTTATCTAAAATACGTTGTCTCAGTGTATGAAGAAACGATCTTTGCGGAAACAGGCAAAAACAGTCACGAGTTAAGCTGGCGAACTCGCGCTAAAGATGAAACGGCAATGAACCGCATTACTAACACTCAAGTAATGAGCATGTTCGATCAACTCTTAGAAGATTTGTATCCTCAATACCAGTAAACTTACTGTCTTGATTTGTTAAGAAGGAAATGACCTTGTCCAAACCAACCTTAGCCGTTGCCTTAATTGTAAAAAATGAAGAGAAGCACTTACAAGCTTGTCTAGACACAGTAAAAGATTGGGTCGATGAGATTGTCATCCTAGATTCTGGCAGTACGGATAATACTGAATCCATCGCAAGGCAATACACAGATAAGTTTTACTCTAACTTAGACTGGCAGGGGTTTGGCAAACAGCGCCAACTTGCTCAAACTTATATCGAGTCCGATTTCGTTCTTTGGCTAGATGCTGATGAGCGCGTAACTGACGAACTGCGTCAAGACATACTGAATGCTATCAGTCAGCACAAAGACAAAAACGTCTACCAAATTAATCGTCTAACCACTGCCTTTGCCAAAGAAATTCGTCACTCTGGCTGGTCTCCTGACTGGGTAGTCCGTTTGTATAAAACTTCACAAACTCAATACAACGATGCATTGGTGCACGAAAGCGTGGTCATTCCAAATGGATTTAACATCGTGTCATTGAACGGGCGTCTCAAGCACTTTACCTACGAAAGGCTAGGTGAATATATCCGCAAGACTCAATTGTATATGCAGTCTTGGGCTGACCAAAGAGAAGGAAAAAAAAACGCTTCTCTACTTAGTGCATTTACGCACGGTTTTTTTCGATTCTTTAAAATGTATATCATCAAGCGTGGCTTCTTAGATGGACGACACGGATTTTTGCTAGCCGTGTTAAGCGCAAACACCACTTTTACCCGTTATGCCGATCTGTGGCTGCGTGACTACGTGAAAAAACACAATAAAGAGCAATAATATGAATATTTGCCATGTTAATTTGGCTTCTGGCTACCATGGAGGAGAAAACCAAACCCTTCAACTCATCCAGCAACAAGTCAAATTGGGTTATAACCTTACGGTAGTCGCTAACCCTAAAAGCCCTTTTGCCGATGCCATCCGTAAACTGAACGTTAAGCTAGTGCTGGCGACTCACTTTACCAAGGCACACTCTAAAGCTGTAACTCAAAAGTGTTCAATCATTCATGTTCATGAAGGACGCGCAATTTATTGGGCTCTCATTCAGCACATGCTTTATGGTAAGCCTTATATCGTCACGCGCCGTATAGATAACCCTCTAAAGAAAAAGTGGCTGGCAAATTTAGCCTACACGAAAGCGAGTGCTGTAGTTGGCTTAAGCACAGCCATTGTTCAGAGAGTCAAAGACGCTTACCCAACGTCTACCACTTACAAAATACCAAGCTCCCCAGTGGTATACTCTGTAGATAAACAAGCAGTTAAAGCCCTAAGAGAGCGCTTTGCGGGTAAGTTTTTGGTGATTCATGCCGCAAACATGCTCAAACATAAAGGCTTCAATGTCACTATCGAAGCGGCAAGGCTACTAAAAGACATTGCGCCCTCTGTTCACATCTGTTTATTGGGCGATGGTCCAGAGCGACAAACGCTTGAAGCACAAGCAGAAGGTCTAACTAACATTAGCTTTGAAGGTAAACAGAACAACATGGGTGATTGGTTTGCAGCGGCAGACTTACAAGTACACCCATCGTATACCGAAGGGCTTGGTTCTGTCATTTTGGAAGGTATGGGCTCTGGTTTACCTATTATTGGTACCAACGCAGGAGGCATTCCTGACATCATCGACCACAACTCAAATGGATTACTGGTTGAGCCAGGTAATTCACAAGAACTGGCAGATGCAATAGTAAAGGTTTCCCAAGATGATGAATTGAAGCAACACTTCATTGCTCAAGGGCAAGAGAAATTGAAATTGTTTGATATCAACTACACTGCTAATCAATACGTAGACATTTACGAGACAGTTTTACGATGAAAAAAGTCATATACCCAGGTACTTTCGATCCAATCACAAATGGTCACCTTGATATCATCACTCGTGCCGCAGACATGTTTGATCAAATTGTTATTGGTGTCGCGGCAAGCCCTTCTAAAAATACGCTTTTTAGCCTAGAAGAACGCGTAAAACTGGTTGAAGAATCAACAGCACATTTAAGTAATGTATCGACAGCCGGTTTTAGTGGTCTACTTGTTGATTTTGCCAGAGAGCAAGAAGCAAACGTATTGGTACGCGGCCTGAGAACAACGGTAGACTTTGAATACGAGTTCGGCCTTACCAGCATGTATCGCAAACTGTTGCCAGGAATGGAAAGCGTGTTCCTTACTCCAGCCGACGAATACGCCTTCCTTTCTTCCACTATTGTTCGTGAAGTTGCCATTCATGGTGGAGATGTGAAGCAATTTGTACCTGAATGTGTTTATATCGCTATCAATACAAAGGTAGCACAATGAGTTTCAGAAAATTTAAGTATTACGCTTCAAATAGTCTGCAAGTCTTAGTACCTAACTCCATTAGAAGTAAATCAGCTCGTCGTCTTATCGATAAATACCCGATGGATTCCTATATCCAAGAGCGAGTAGACTACTACAACAAGGTTAACGAGTCATTTGAACTTCCTGAAAACGAGTCGACACGTGTTGGCGGCTACAAAAAGACAGGCGGTACAACATACTACTTCGACCTACACAAAGTAGTTAAGTCCTTCCCAGCTCAATACTTTTTCCAGTTTTTGAACGGTGATATTCGTTATGTACCAGAATACCCATGCTTTCTTAAAAGTCGACCGATTGGGGAAGACAATCAAAACTCCGTCTTACTAAAGTTAAATGAGATTCGTCACTTCCAGTTTGTTACTGATAAACAGTCATTTAGAAGCAAGAAAAACATGGCGGCTTGGCGTGGTGTTGGATACCAGCCACACCGTAAAAAAGTGATTGAGCAGTTCTATAACCACCCTCAATGTAACATTGGTCAGACACAGCCAGTCAACGGCGATCCTTGGGAAAAAGGATTTATGTCGATTGAAGAACAGCTTAATTACAAGTTTTTGCTCGCCATCGAAGGCAATGATGTTGCGACTAACCTCAAGTGGGCGATGTCTTCAAACTCACTGGTAATAATGTCCAAGCCTAGGTATGAGACTTGGTTTATGGAAGGCCGCTTGCAAGCAGGTGTTCACTATGTAGAGGTGAAAGCCGATTACTCTGATTTGATAGAGAAAATGGAATACTACATCGCTCATCCTGAAGAGGCAGAAGCCATCATCCATAATGCGCACGAATGGGTAGAACAGTTTAAAAACCCTCAGCGAGAAAAATTAATCTCTCTATTAGTGGCAAAGAAGTACTTTGAAAAATCAGGGCAAATGTAATTTGCCCTAATCCATATTTCACTTCTGACACTCACCACAAAAGAAGGTATTACGCTGCCCTATTTTTAGCTCCTGAAGTCGTTCGCCGCATTCTGGGCATGGCTCTCCGGCTTTTCCGTAAACTAATAACTCTTGTGCAAAGTAACCCGGCTTTCCATCAGCTTGCGCAAAGTCTTTCAGCGTAGTCCCACCTTGCGTAATGGCAATCTCAAGTGTCATTTTGATATTTTCAACAAGTAATCCCCACTCTTGAGAAGTCAGTTTACCTGCGGGCCTTGAAGGGTGAATTCGAGATTTAAACAACGATTCATTCGCGTAGATGTTCCCGACACCAACCACGACTTTGTTGTCCATGATGAACTGCTTGACGGCAACACGCTTATTTTTAGCTTTCTCCGCTACATATTCCGCGTTGAACTCTTCAGTTAAAGGCTCAGGCCCCATGTTTGCTAGTACAGCATGTGACTCGCCAGGAGCACACCACAACCATGCCCCAAAACGACGCGGATCGTTATAACGTAGTATTTTTCCACTGCTTAGTTTGAGATCCACATGATCGTGCTTTGCTGGCGGAAAGTCGGCATCTAGGACACGTAAAGACCCAGACATGCCTAAGTGAACAATGGCTGTACCTGTGTTTGTCTCGATCAGTAAGTATTTCGCACGACGGCTAATCGTACGGATCACCTGCCCTTCCAATTTTTTAAGCTCTATAGGAATATCCCAGCGCAATTTAGGCGTTCGAAAAGTAAACGACTGGATCGTTTGTCCAACCATGTGGGGGCTAATCCCCATACGACTGACTTCTACTTCTGGCAACTCAGGCATTAGATTCTCCAATTCACCGGCTAATAGTTCTCGCTGCTAGCATAATCGAAAAGAAAAACGATAAATAGAGAAGCTTATTAGGGGTATAGACGCAAAAAGGCTTTACTCTGGCATAAGGTAGTTTTCATCGACGGAGATAGCGACCCATTTGTCTTGCCAGGTTTTAAATAGCCAGAAATCAGGTAAACGAAAGAAAGTCACCCGCTGCGGCTCTTCGAGATCCTGATACCAGACTTCTACCGTTTCAGGTACCGTCAGGTTAGGTTTTAAGTGATCGAACTGTTCCGAGGTGAGCTCGGTCCCTTCCAATGACTGCCAGCGTGATACAAGCTCACTGATCGGTGCATCGACTTTGATATTGGATTGCCATCGTCCATCATGCAGTTCGAACTCCCAGCCACTATAGTACAAAGACTCAACCGTATAGCCGGAGCGAAGTACATTTGGGTAAGGGTCTGCTTGGTCTGTTAATAGGTAAGTTTTGATCCACATCGGCGCATTTAAGATCACTATAAACGCGATAATGCCCAGAATAAGAATATTGTTCCATCGGCGGCGACGAGCCGGACTCACACGCATAACCATCTCTACTCTCTTATAGTTATGAGTAAACTACCAAAGAGTATTGAGGTTGACTAGAACAATGGTGTGCAAGTGTGTAGAGAAGTGGTGACAAAGCGGTAGAGAGCGATAAATCAAAAATTCTAGTGTAGCGTCGGACCGATAAAATGACTTCAGCAGTGCTTTATAATCCGATGACGTACTGAACACTTTTTTAGCACTTTTTTATTCAGGTAATAAAAAACCCAACTCGAAAGTTGGGTTTTTCAATTCATCAAAGAGACTGAAACCAATTATTTGATTTTTGCTTCTTTGTACATAACGTGCTGGCGAACTACTGGATCAAACTTTTTGATCTCAAATTTGCCTGGCATATTACGCTTGTTCTTATCAGTTGTGTAGAAGTGGCCTGTACCTGCAGAAGATACTAGACGGATTTTCTCACGAACGCCTTTCTTTGCCATTGCTTATTTCCTCTTAAACGTTTTCGCCACGTGCACGCATGTCTGCAAGAACAGTATCAATACCTTTCTTGTCGATGATGCGCATACCTTTAGCAGATAGACGTAGTTTAACAAAACGTTTTTCGCTCTCTACCCAGAAACGATGAGTTTGTAGGTTCGGCAGAAAACGACGCTTAGTAGCATTTCGTGCGTGTGAACGGTTGTTACCCGTTACTGGACGCTTACCAGTTACTTGGCATACTCGTGACATGAATGTCTTCTCCAAAATCGTTTCAGCTCGATATCAACCTTGGTGGCCGAACCTCTCTATCTCTCGAAAAGAAGTTAGAGGTTAAGAACCGCTATGGAAAATCCATACAAGGCTATCAAAGGTCGCGCATTATACTAACTTGATATGCATTGCTCAAGACCCGAACAGATCCTTTTTACAGGTTTTCGTGATCTTTTTTTAGACAGCAGATTTTTTTAGCAGTCCAAGCTGAATTCAGTTAAAAATTTAGTGGCGTGGATGATAGCAGATTTTTAGCAACTAACAACCTAAAAAACGCACAGTTATATCCAGCCTCTTTCAGCAAAAGAGACACTTTCCCCATCTCCGATGACGAAATGGTCCAAAATACGAATATCCACCAATGCTAATGCGTCGGTGAGACGCCTTGTAATCCTTCTGTCAGCTTGGCTCGGCTCAGCAACGCCTGAAGGATGATTGTGCGCCAAAATCAAAGCCGCCGCATTATGATGCAGAGCTCGCTTGACGACTTCTCTCGGATAAACCGACGCGGCATCCAACGTTCCTTCAAATAAAATTTCATCTTTTATCACTCGGTGCTGGTTATCGAGAAAAAGAATATAAAAAGCCTCTCTTTGCCGATCCCTTAAAATAGAAGACAGATATAACTTAGTTTGGTCGGGACTGGTTAAGGCATCACCACGCTTTAGCGTCTCC
The DNA here is from genome assembly GCF_054064075.1 of Vibrio sp. JZG10. Lineage (NCBI taxonomy): Bacteria > Pseudomonadati > Pseudomonadota > Gammaproteobacteria > Vibrionales > Vibrionaceae > Vibrio > Vibrio sp. JZG10. The sequence continues at coordinate 176,618 of NZ_JBSUGE010000011.1, read as the reverse complement.
GCCAAGTAGCGTTGCGTCATTTCTAGTACCGCTTGCAACTGAACATACTTGGCTTGCCCCAATCCTTTGTGACGACAAAACTCTTGCTCTGATGCTGAAAATAGTTGTCTGAGCGAACCAAAGTCTTGAATAAGGAAGTCTGCAAGCTCAATCACGTTCATTCCGCGGGTGCCTGTGCGCAAGAAGATGGCCAGTAGCTCAGCATCGGTCAATGCTTGCGGTCCTCGTTGCAACAACTTCTCTCTGGGCATGGACTCAGTTGGCATAGCTTTCAGTATCATCTGATGTCTCTTTATATGGAAAGTGCCCCTATTCCACAAAACAAAAAGCGAAAGTCGAGTATGACTTTCGCTTTCTTCGTACCATCAGTGCTTTCAATGCAACTTAACAGTTCATCAGAGTTTAAAGTTGCCAACCAAGCCGTGAATTTCTGTTCCAGATTGTGATAGCTGCGTGCTGATTGACTCGGCATGCTGCAACGTCTTATTAATGTTGTTCACGATCTGTTGAATAGCCACTAAGTTTTGGTTGATGTCTTCTGCAACCGCACTTTGCTCTTCGGCAGCAGACGCGGTTTGAATACCCATATCTCGAATTGTTCCGATAGAATGATGAACACTAGAAAGAGATTGCTGAATGAGCGCCGATTCTTCCGCCGTTTTTACACCTCGTTTTTGGCTCACCGACATCGTACTGACCGCTCTTGATACACCATTTTGTAGCTGCTTAAGCATGTCACCAATTTCATGAGTACTATTTTGCGTACGACTGGCTAGCGAGCGAACTTCATCCGCAACGACGGCAAATCCTCGGCCTTGCTCACCGGCTCTAGCCGCTTCAATCGCCGCATTTAGGGCCAACAAATTCGTTTGCTCGGCTATCTCACCAATCACATCCAGCACTTTGGTTATTTTTTCGGTTTGTAAACTCAACTCAGAAATTGCATCTGACGTACTGTCTATCTCCCTCACTAGCTCGGTAATGCCTTCAATTGCTTGTTCCACTTCACGCTGAGCTTCGGTAACTTGACTGTTGGCATCCTCAATCGCCTGCGCGGTCGCATTGGTATTGCTGGCTACTTCTTTGGCTGTCATACTCATTTGTGTCACTGCCGTCACGACTTTGTCCGTCTCTAAACAGTGATCCTGCATTTGACCGCTCGCTTGGCTGGTCTGAGTGTTCAGGCTTTGAGAAACGGTTTGTACTGTCGTCGCAGAGCGGTGGATATCCTGCATCAGTGGGTGCAGCTTATCCATAAACTCATTAAACGCGGCCGCCACTTCACCGACTTCATCCTGACTTTCGACTTTTAAACGAGCCGTTAAGTCACCGCCGCCTGCGGCTACATCTTTCAATGACGCCGCGACATGTTGTAATGGCTGAATGCCTTTCGACACCACGATACTGGTGAGAATACTGGTGATGATCAATCCAATAACGGAAATCAACACAGCAGATAACGTATGCTCTTTTAGCTCTTGAGTCTTTAATTCTCTGTTCATCGCAACTTGCTGGTCGATGTCATCAATATAAACACCAGTGCCTAAAACCCAGTCCCATTTCGATAGATATTCTGCATAGCCTAGCTTAGGCGCTTGTGCGTCAATGGTCGGTTTGTGCCACGAGAAATAGAGGAACCCATCCCCTTTTTGAGAAGCATCAATCAAGCCCGCGATAACTGCGACCCCATTTTCATCTTTTAAGTCGTAAAGGTTTTTACCCTCTAAAGAAGGTTTGATGGCATGTAACGTATTCACACCTTGAGAGTCGTAGGCAAAAAAGTAACCATCGCTTTCAAAGCGCATGGCTTTCAGAATTTCTTTTGCTGCCTCTTTATTACTTCCATTTACATCCGTGTCGTATAACGGTTTTATCGCCGTCACACCCATCATCATGTAGGCTTGTAACTCTTTCTTTTTCGTTTCGATGAGCTCTTGCCTGTCTCTTGCCAGCTCCGCTTCCAAACTTTTACTGCTGTTGATGTAATACACCACTGAGATCAACGTAGTGATCAACAACAACGGAATTAGGGTTATCAGCAGCAATTTGTTTCGACTTTTCAACACCATGGTTTCCAGTACCTCTTTTTCTTTTCAGACTTGCAAACTCCGCGCAACTTGTCTGTGAGGTAGGCGAGAATTTTCCCTTCCTCGGTCAGATTAATACTCTGGAGTTTGATGTGAATTATCTTCTCGTTATATATGCTCGGGCGGTCAGACTTTGAATTGTGTTAAAATCCGGTCATCAAATTGGAGATCTCACATGCAAACACTAGCAGGAAAGAAAATTCTACTCGGCATCAGTGGCGGTATTGCTGCGTATAAATGTGCGGAGCTAACCCGTCGCCTCATAGAGAGAGGAGCACAAGTTCAAGTTGTAATGACGAAAGCAGCAAAAGAGTTCATTACCCCTTTAACCATGCAAGCCGTTTCGGGCCGTCCTGTCTCGGACAGTTTATTAGACCCAGCAGCAGAAGCCTCTATGGGCCATATTGAATTGGCCAAATGGGCAGATTTAGTACTACTAGCGCCAGCGACTGCGGACTTAATCGCGCGCATGTCTGCAGGTATGGGGAACGATTTGCTTACCACGCTCGTGCTCGCGACGGATTCCCCTGTTGCTGTTTCTCCTGCGATGAATCAACAGATGTATCGCAATATCGCAACCCAAGAGAACATCGCAACATTAGCGCGTCGCGGTATGCACATCTGGGGCCCCGCTGCAGGAGAGCAAGCCTGTGGCGATGTGGGCCCAGGTCGAATGCTGGAACCAATGCAGCTAGTGCATCTATGTGAACAGTTCTTTCAGCCAAAATTGCTAGAAGGTAAGTCGATACTCATTACCGCCGGGCCAACTCGCGAAGCAATTGATCCAGTGCGTTACATTACGAACCATAGCTCAGGGAAAATGGGCTATGCATTGGCGAGCGCCGCAGCGCAGATGGGAGCAAAAGTCACCCTCGTGAGCGGTCCTGTCAGTTTAAATACGCCCGTAGGTGTTGAGCGCATTAATGTTTCCAGTGCACAAGAGATGCACGAAGCCGTTATGACACACGCAAACAAGCATGATGCGTTTATTAGCTGCGCAGCTGTTGCCGACTACCGCCCACAAACGATCGCGTCTCAAAAGTTGAAAAAGACGGAAGACAATGACGAAATGGTCATTAATATGGTCAAAAATCCTGATATTGTTGCTTCTGTAGCAGCAATGACGGAGAAGCGTCCGTTTACCGTCGGTTTTGCGGCTGAAACCAATGATGTAGAGACCTATGCTCGAGGCAAGTTAACAAAGAAAAACCTCGATATGATCTGTGCGAATGACGTTTCGGTTGCAGGGCAAGGATTTAACAGCAACGACAACGCGATTACCCTGTACTGGCCTGAGGGTGAACTTGCGCTTGCTTTAGAATCAAAAGAAGCATTGAGCTTTAAAATTCTCGAAAAAATGCATCACTTGATGTAACTAACGTTTGAAAACCCTGCCAACTTTTCACAAAAGCTGGCATAAATTTGGTACAAACATGACAACTAAGGGTGTTAAATCTCCCATTCCACCCTTAGTGGTCTAGTTTGAGGCGAAATAGCGTCTTATAATCCCCTCCGCTCAACTTTGTATTTTGAAAGGAAGTAACTAATGGCCGGCAGTAAAAAATCCAACCGTCGTGAAGAGATCTTACAAGCATTAGCAGAAATGCTTGAATCAACAGAAGGCGCTTCACGCATTACTACGGCAAAACTGGCCAAGCAAGTCGGCGTTTCAGAAGCCGCGCTGTATCGTCATTTCCCAAGTAAAGCGCGCATGTTCGAAGGGTTGATTGAGTTCATTGAAGAAGCCTTGATGACACGTATCAACCGTATTCTAGACGACGAAAAAGATACACTAGAGCGTATTCGTATGGTGATGCACCTTATTTTGGCGTTCTCTGAACGTAACCCTGGTCTGACACGCATTTTGTCGGGCCATGCTCTAATGTTTGAAAATGAACGCCTACGTGAACGCATCAATCAACTCTTTGAGCGCATAGAAACACAATTGCGCCAGATCCTGCGTGAACGTAAGATTCGTGAAGGGAAGTCTTTCCCTGTCGAAGAGCGCATCCTAGCCGCGCAAATTCTGGGACAAGTTGAGGGTAGCCTAAACCGCTTTGTGCGTAGCGACTTTAAATACCAGCCGACTGCAAACTTTGACGAGTACTGGGCGCTTTTGAGTGCACAAATAAAGTAAAAGACTATGAGTAAAGACAAATACACGCAGCCCGAGTTTTCTCTTTCACTTCTTCACCCTCGTAACTGGGGCGTATGGCTTGGGTTTGGTCTGTTGGCCATCCTCGTCAATATTCTTCCTTATCGGCTGCTGCTTTCATTAGGTCGTTCACTCGGTAAACTTGGCATGCGCTACGGTAAAAAGCGTGTCCACGTTGCTCAACGTAACTTAGAATTGGCCTTTCCAGACAAAACACCTGAAGAGATTCAACATATTGTTGAAGAGAACTTCAAAAATACCGGTATGGCACTCATAGAAACCGGAATCACTTGGTTCTGGCCGACTTGGCGCTTTAAAAAACTTATCGTCGAGAAAGATCTCGGCGCACTGCGTGAAAAAGCCAAAGAAGGTAAAGGCGTCCTACTTTGTTGTGTCCATGCTCTTAATCTAGAGATCACTGCGCGTGCTTTCGCCGTGTTAGGCGTGGCCGGGTACGGCGCGTTTCGTCCGCATAATAATCCTGCTTATAACTTTATCCAGTATTGGGGACGGACACATAACGGTAATAAACTGATTGATCGTAAAGATGTGAAAAAGATGATTCGTGTATTACGCAGTGGTGAGCGTCTGTTCTATCTGCCGGATCACGATTACGGTCGCAAAAAATCTGTATTTGTGCCCTTCTTTGCCGTAGACGATGCGTGTACGACAACTGGTACAAGCATTCTGGCGTATACCTCAAAATGTGCGATCATCCCAGGCTCAGGGTTTCGCAATGGTGAAGGGAAATACGACATCATCGCCGATAAGTGCATTGAAGCCGACTATCCACAAAAAGACGAAGTCGCCGCTGCCGCTTATATGAACAAGTATGTGGAAGAGGTCATTCTGCGCGCTCCAGAGCAATGGATGTGGCTCCATAAACGCTACAAAACCATGCAAGATGAGCATGTCGAGAAAGGCATTCGCTATAAGTAAGTCGTCAAGGCGATAAATCCAAAAACAAAAAAAGGGCAGATGGATATCCATCTGCCCTTTTTACTTTTTCAGAAAAAATAACAAATTAAATGCCGTATTCCGAGCGGTAGGCTTTAACTGCTTCCAAGTGCTCAGCAGCGTCACCTTTCTCTTCTAAGTAAGTCACAAGATCACCCAAACTTACAATTGAAATCACGGCACAACCAAAGTCACGCTCAACTTCTTGAATCGCAGAAAGCTCGCCCTTGCCCTTCTCTTGGCGGTCGATAGCAACCAGTACACCAGCAAGGTCTGCGCCATTTGCTTGAATGATTTCCATCGATTCACGAATCGCAGTACCTGCTGTGATTACGTCATCCACTAGCATGATTCGACCTTCAAGCGCAGAGCCTACAAGGTTACCGCCTTCGCCGTGATCTTTCGCTTCTTTACGGTTGAAGCAGTAAGGCGTGTCGATATCGTGGTGATCCGCCAGCGCGACTGCTGTTGTCGTCGCAATTGGGATACCTTTGTACGCCGGGCCAAACAGCACATCAAACTCAATGCCTGAATCTGCAAGCGCTGCTGCGTAAAAACGGCCTAGACGTGCGAGATCACGACCAGTATTGAAAAGACCAGCGTTAAAGAAGTACGGGCTTTTACGGCCAGATTTCAAAGTAAACTCACCAAACTTAAGAACTTCTTTCTCAAGTGCAAACTCAATAAACTCACGCTGGTATGCTTTCATGGATTTCTCTCAATTTTCTTTTCGTGTGGGGATCAGGTCCTAGGACCTAGTAATATGCAAAAAAATAGCTTCCTTTCGGGGAAGCTATTTAAATAAATCATTAATTTTCTAACGCTGCCTTCTGCGCTGCGACAATTTCCGTAATGCCGATTTTCGCCGACTCGAGCAATGCCATCAGCTGTTCGTGACTGAACGGTTCACCTTCTGCGGTGCCCTGAATTTCAATCATCTTACCTTCTTCTGTCATTACAACGTTCATGTCTGTGTCTGCCGCTGAATCTTCAACGTACTCAAGGTCACACAGAACATCATCGCCTAGCAAACCAACTGAAACTGCCGCTACGTGGCCTTTCATTGGATTCGCTTTTAGCTTACCGCTATCCACTAGGTGTTGGAACGCATCGGCCATTGCGACACTTGCGCCGCTGATAGATGCAGTACGGGTACCACCGTCAGCTTGGATAACGTCACAGTCAACGGTGATCATGAACTCACCCATGGCTTTTAGATCGACAACAGCACGTAGGCTTCGTGCAATAAGACGCTGAATTTCCATCGTACGGCCGCCTTGTTTGCCACTTGCTGCTTCACGACGAGTACGAGAATGTGTTGCTCGAGGTAGCATGCCGTATTCAGCTGTAACCCAGCCTTTACCTTGACCTTTTAGCCAACGTGGCACAGATTCTTCGACGGTCGCATTACACAACACTTTGGTGTTACCGAACTCAACTAGCACTGACCCTTCAGCGTAAGCTGTGTAGTTACGAGTAATTTTGATAGGGCGAACTTGATCCGCCTTGCGATCGTTTGGACGCATGGGCATCTACCTTAAATATGAGGAGAAGACGATTTGGTTGGGCGAAGATTATAACGGAATCGATTCCGGATTCATAGGTTACGCCGCTGGCACAACATAAACAATCCATACATCCCGCGCACCTATCGACGCAGCGTGATACACTCTTGAAGTAATTTTCAAAAAATGAAGACAGGAAAATTCGATGATTTACAGTATGACAGCGTATGCACGCAAAGAAGTAAAAGGCGACTGGGGTTCTGCGGTATGGGAAATCCGCAGCGTGAACCAGCGTTATTTAGAAACATACTTCCGCATGCCAGAACAATTTCGCGGATTAGAGCCCGTTTTACGCGAGCGTTTTCGCAAGCGCTTAGCGCGAGGCAAAGTGGAATGTAATCTGCGTTTTGAAGCAAACCCTGCCGCAAAAGGTGAGCTTAGCATCAACGAAGCGCTTGCTAGCCAGGTAATTAAGGCCGCTGAACAAGTCATGCACATGACTGGTGAACTGAGCCGAATCAATCCATTTCAAGTCATGCAATGGCCGGGGGTAATGGAAACGCCAGAGCAAGACATGGATGCGGTAAATAAAGTGCTACTAGAAGCGTTTGACGGCGCAATGGATGAGTTTATTGAAGCGCGTGCTCGTGAAGGCGAGAACATGAAAGCGCTGATTGAACAGCGTTTGAACGCCATTTCTGCAGAAGTCGTAAAAGTGCGTGCGCGCATGCCCGAAATTTTAGAATGGCAACGTGAGCGACTATTCTCGAAGTTCGAAGACGCTAAAGTGGAACTGGATCCGTCTCGTATCGAACAAGAACTGATTTTGCTAGCGCAAAAATCGGATGTTGCTGAAGAGCTCGATCGCTTGGACTCTCACGTAAAAGAAACCACAAACATTCTGAAAAAAGGTGGCGCAGTGGGTCGTCGTCTGGACTTCATGATGCAAGAGTTCAACCGTGAATCGAACACGCTAGCGTCGAAATCGATCAGCACCGACATCACCGCATCGGGCGTTGAACTGAAAGTTCTGATTGAGCAGATGCGTGAGCAGATCCAGAATATTGAATGATGTTTCACCCTGTTTCAGGGAAATCCACCATTAAATCTAAACCCATGTCTAACATGGGTTTTTTTTTATTTGTCGTTTATACTTGTTCCACTTTGTTTCATCTAGTTCCGTGCTAATTGATGACACAAGTGATGACACAATCGGTCTGTGTCATCATTTTTATGGGTCAACTAAACGACCTGATATTTTAGAGCGATGTCAAAGAGGCAATAAAGTGAGCAATAAAATAAACAATAAAAAACTCGATGCTTTGATCAGAAAAAATGAAGATACGATGCTCAGTCTTGGTGATGGGCTCTACTTTCGTATCGCTAGAAAAAAGCCATCGTGGGTAGTGAAATACACAATTGCAGGTAAAAGGTCTCAGATCGCGCTCGCTCAATCCTATCCACATTTATCGATTAGCGAAGCAAAACTTTGTGCACTAGACATTCGTCAAAAGGTAAAACTCGGTATTGACCCTAAATCCGAAAGAAAAAAAGGAGAATTCAAAGAGGTTCACAATGTAGATGGGTTATTTAAAGATTGGTACGAATCTACAGCAGTAAAGCAACTGCTTAAGCCTAATATTCCCAAGCGATACTACACAAAAGAAGTAAGGCAGCATATTGGTGTTATGACTATTACCGATGTCACTCCACAGCACATCAGAGTAATCCTCAACCTAGTGGCTGAATCTGGTAGAAAGAGCACTTCTAACAAAGTGCTACGATTTCTAAAACAGCTGTTCAATCATGCCATTAAGCTGAACTTAACCACTTTCAACCCTGCTCAAGCCTTTTCTCCTAAAGATGCTGGTGGAACTGAAGAAAGTAGACAGCGTTACTTAAGGCTAGATGAAATAAACTACGCATTTAGAATTATGCGCGACCAAAGCTCTTCATTTGTAAGAAGTAATTATCTCGCATGTTGCTTACTACTGTGCTTTGGCTGCCGAAAGACCGAACTAACAAGCGCCAAATGGGAGGATGTCGATTTCCTAGCTAAAATTTGGCATTGCATTCCCAATAAGCAACCTAAAGGTGCACCAAAGAAAAAAGTCTCAATTCCTATACCTGATGTCGCATTACAATGGTTTAAAGAGTTAAAAGAACTGTCAGGAAGCTCTGATTATGTATTTCCTGCAAGGAAAAAAAGTAAAAGAAGATACATATCTGACGACACAATAAATCATTCTTTACAAGCTTTGATGGGTATCGACCCTAGTTCCAAGGGCAAAAAATATACAAATTTAATGCCTGACATCGAGCATTTTACTATTCATGACTTAAGAAGAACGTGTAGAAGCTTGCTCTCTCAGCTCGGTGTTAGTGAACAAGTTGCGGAACGATGCCTAAACCATAAAGTGCAAGGTGTTGTTGGGATTTATGACCGCTATAATTACATCGATGAGCGCAGAGAAGCTTTAGACAAATTGGCAGACTATCTAGATCCATACTTAAATCCAGTAGAAGGTACGCAAGCTCCACAACAAGTTGTTGGTGACAACCTTTTAAACTATAAAGATCATGCCTCTAGCAACGTCTCACTCCTTAGATAAAAATTGAGACCATGATCACATTTTATTAAGGATAAACTGACCAAATCACACGCTTAGGATTTAGGATACTGCTGATTCAAACTGAAACAGCTTGAATCAATCAGTTTAAACCCCACCAAACTGAAACGCCACTGCGAACCAAGGGAGTAACCCAATGATTAGCCGTGGCAAACTAAACACCGAAATTGACCGTATTGTTCGAGAGGATGAGAGAAAGCACATAACCTCAGTCTCGAGAACACAGGCTTGGCGTTTAGAAAAATGTGGACAATTTCCAAAGCGAGTAAAGCTAGGAGGTTCACACGCTGTTGGTTGGAAACTATCAGACCTTATTGCTTGGGTTGAGCGCAGAGGTGCTGAGCATGAGTAGTTATGATCATGCAGCACTTATATGCAGCACAGAGAAACGTTTTATTAAAAAACAAGAGCTTGCTGTAATGCTCAATTGTAGTGTCCGTACTATTCATCGCATGGTAAAAAATAAGGAACTCACTCCTCCCATTCGAACTCCGAAAGGGTATATTCGAGGATGGTGTGCTAAAGATATTGACAAGATTTTTGTCAGGAAAAACTAACAGCAAATGTAGAGGGCTTCGCGCCCTCTCCTTTTTTTTAATTTGTGTCCTGATATGTCCTAATTTGACACCGTATCACTACAACTCAAATTGGGGAATCATCTTTCAAGCTAAACAGCACCTAACTTTCCAGAAAAAATCTACTGGGTTATTTATATTATTATATTGGTCTCTATGACAGATAAATCCCTAGCAATGCACCCCTACCATAAGAATGTAGCCTACTACCACTATAAGGGAACAGAGCAACCTATATTCTATTACCCTGAAGGGATTGATATTAAAGCTCTCCATAGTGCTTATGAGCAACTTGATAACCTTTTAACTTATCACTCCCGAGTAACAGTTGTTTTACTTCAGTTCAGTCAAGCAACTCAATTACCGCACAATAAACACCTGACTAAGTTCATTGCAAAGCTAAAAAAGCTCTGCATCGAGCATTACTCAATTCCTAGTGACCGTTTTGGCTACACGTGGGCAAGAGAAGAAGGTAAAGACGGGACACATCAACACTATCATATCGCTATCATGATCAATGGTTCTGTATGTCGCAGTGCCTATCAAGTATTTAAGCTCGCCAAACAAGCATCCAATGAAGTAAGCCCTTTCTATTCAGTATCTCCCCCCAAACGAAACCTGTTTTTACTCAAACGTTCAGAAAAGAGACGGAGACTAAGGACAGTTCGAATGAGGATCAGTTATGCCTTTAAAAATGCGACTAAAGAGGGCGTACCAAAAGGAGTAAAGAAGTTTGGACGTAGCACTATCAAAGCAAAACCAACACAAAATACGCCTCATGATCACAATAGTTAATGGAACACTTTGTGATCTTTATGACGAAAAACAGACAAAAAATAAGAACAATTAGCCCACAAGTCCTGAATTGAAGCCTTATAGAACCGGAACTTTCTAGCTGGGGGCAAACTGCACTTCGAGCTGCTCTCAGATATTAACTGCCACAAAAAAGTACCTCAAAATGCTTTTTTGTGACTAAAACTACTTGTTGTTCTAACGGCACTGAAGCCACCAGGAAAACCGTTGTATAATCAGCACAATTTTTCATATTCAATGTGCTGATTATAATGACTAATAACAACTTCTCTTCAACAGCAGCATTCCTGTGGTCGGTAGCCGAAGCGCCTTGGTTTTCTTTCAAAAACAACAGAGAGCAAGCGAGTGGACTACCTTTTTTACAGGGATAAAGCAGTATGTGAACAAAAATGCTAAGAAGTCACAGCTTAATATTTATTCATGTGGCTATTACGATAAGAACCCCTTGGAGTATGCGTTAAATCACCTAACTGACACGGAAGAGAACATACAAATACTTTATATCGGTGGGCGTGGTGATGGTAAGCGTGTAGCTGATGCTTCCATTAAAAAAATATCAGAGATGATTAAGAGTAAAGGACGAAATATAAAGGGGTTGATTGTTAGCTCTTGTTTGGCTGCTAGTAAAGATACTCTTTCTGAATCAACGCCTTGGGAAATAGATGGCACTAATTTTGATATTGTAAATGGTCCTAATTGGGTCATCTCATATAAGAACTCTGTCGATTGGTTTCAGTTAGTACTACTAGAAACTGCAATAACCAAAGAGTTCGCTGAAGGGTATATTAACGAGGGTAAGTTGAACTCTAAACAAGACATTATCACTTGCTTCCATAATACTCTTTTCCCATTTGATTTGAATATCCCTTTTGCCAATGGTGACGATGTAAGTTCCAAAACTCTTGGTGAATCAATACGTTTTTGGGTAAGGCCGCAAGGGAGCAGTCATCCTGTAAACGTCACAAAAGAGTTACTTACTGGCTTGATGACTGAGTATTGGGCAAAATCGTGAGATTTCTTTTTTAGTTTTAGGTATAAGCGAGTTTAGCTAATTGTTAGCACATACTACTTTATTAGTTAAACAACAGGATGAAACTAACCATGCCTATTAAAAGAAGAGTTAAAAATAATCATATCAATTATGAGCATGTGGCGAAGCTGATTCTTTTGTGTTCTCAAACACACAGTTCAGATGCTGAAGCAGGTCAAAGTAGGTTCAAAGTTCGTGAAGGTCTCATCCAGAAGATAACGGGTATACCTTTATCACATGATGACCGCTTTTCCATTATCAGAGAGTTTAATTATCTAGGCTGGCAGGTAGCCATTAACCCTGATTATTGGCTTGTATTTGCGGTGGATGAAGATCAACTACTTAAATGGGATGAGGCTAGCTACCTGTATGGGATGGAGCAAAGCATCAAAGCAATACAACAGGGATATGAGCCACAACTGGGAGAGATTAACGATTACTATCCACTTAGATCAAACCTAACTGCAAAGTTCTTAGGTTGGTCAGACGAAGATATTCAAGAACAGCTTGTGGAAGAGGCTTTAAGGGAAGCAACAGATGAAGTTGAAGAAGAGTATGAAGAAACAGGTGACAAATCTCTTCTAGGTATCGGACAGAATGATGAAATCTGCTTAACGAACTTCACTTTTTGGGAGTATCTAGACTTCGAACTGGCTAGAAATGGACTAGTTTTCAAATCTAAATAAGACTGGCGCAGGTGTGTGGTTACTCGATAGTAGCCATTCATCCTCCAAGGAGGTTTGTGTTGTTAACCCCTCAAATACCTACCGTGATCAATACCAGTAACCTTCACAAATGCCTAGAAGATGCGAAGCTAATATCGAAAAAGGTTGGAGAACAGAACATTCTCTTAGAGCTTCAAATTTATCTTTTAAGGATAGATTTATTAATAGCTAATAGCCGTATCCAGAGTGATTGGCGAACCAATGCATTAACCCTCGATAAAGTTCTTCGTAAACTCTTAGGACTTTCCAAACAGATAGAGTCGTTGACAGATAACCATGTTTTTTCAACTCAATATTGCCTTGATAGTGCTTTGGAACAAGTGAAGGTATTGATTGCCGTAACCCGTAAAGTTATAGAGGATCGGTAATATTCTTGGTGTAATTTGGCGTTTGATATGATGGTACGTGACGGGTTACCCTCTACCATTTTTAAAATCACTCAATCGTAGTGACCTTATACTATGTGCATTAATGCTGGTGGAATCACAGCCACCAGCATTAATGGCGTCAATTGATGAAAGCCTTAAGCCTGCTTGCCAAACTCATCTCTGCCCCATTCCTTGCTGGCAACTTGGAAGAAATCCTTCTTAGTTGTTTAAATTACATATGCTCCATTTTGTGTACGGGTATGAGTTTGTAGTGGCATAGTGAATTTGGTCACTTAGTTAGAGGTGATATCATCACCTCATAAGTTAACAGGTGACACTATTACAAAACGTACAAGACGACTATTTAGCGCAGAATTTAAGTTAGAAGCAGCGCAGTTAGTCCTAGACCAAAACTACTCAGTGACTGAAGCAGCCCAAGCCATGAATGTGGGCAAGTCCACTATGGATAAATGGGTTCGCCAGCTCAGAGAAGAGCGCCAAGGAAAAACACCTAAAGCTTCACCGATGACCCCTGAACAAATAGAAATTTGGGAATTAAAAAAGAAGTTGGCTCGCCTTGAAGAGCATAATGAAATATTAAAAAAAGCCACGGCTCTGTTGATGTCGGACTCACTGAACAATTCTTGATAATCAAGAAACTCAAGCAGAGCTACAGCGTAAAAACATTATGCGAAGTCTTCAATGTTCATCGAAGTAGTTATCACTATTGGCTTAAACGCCCAACGGTAATTAATGCTGAAACAGTAAAACTGCGCAACTTGGTCAGTGAGGCTCATGCCGCAAGCAATGGCTCTGCGGGTGCGAGAACCATTGCAGATATAGTCACAAATCAGGGTGTAAATATGAGCCGATACCGAGCGACAAAGCTTATGAGAACGCTTGGGTTAGTGAGTTGCCAAGTACCAAGACATCGTTACCGAAAAGCTTCACAAGAACATATTGAAGTTCCAAATCACTTAGGTCGTCAGTTTGCGGTTACTGCGCCAAATGAAATCTGGGCTGGCGATGGGCTTTGCTGCTTAATTAAGTGAGAAGACATGGCTTCCCCATACTGATTGATACTTAAACAATAACTGAGTTTCAGGCATACCAAACCCTGTAAGCTTGTTCAACGCTTTGATCATAGCGTAAGTCTCGCCAACCTTAGCGTTGTAATTTCTTAAGCTTAGCTTCCCACCTAGCAACTGTTTTACCCGATACCTTGCTGTCTCTGAGGGCGAGCGCTTATGATAACCATATAGCTTTTTTCACTTCTTGTTGGAGCCGTACAGCTTCTGGCAACCTAATGGCAATATCTTGTGTCATAAGCACCATCACCTAATATCTCTATGATCTTACGACGTGTCTGCTGTACATAGGTTGGGAAGCACTTCGGCATCGGTAACGTTGGATAAACTCAGTTCTGCTGCGATTATTTCGCGAGTGTTGGTATCTACTGCTAATTGTCGCTTACGCCAGACTCTGCGCTTCCCATCAGAACCATGCTTTTTGACCTTCCATTCACCTTCGGCATAAACCTTGAAACCAGTGGCATCGAAGGACAGATGCTGTATCACACCTCTGGTTTTAGTTTTAAATGAAACCTCAACTTCCTTAGCTCGACTGCTTATACAGGTGTGATGCGGATAAACAAACGGTATGTTAGCCAGCTTGAATACGGAGTCTAGAAAACCTTGCAACGCTCTCAATGGCATAGAGGAGACGCGTTTTATCAGTGCGGTAGGAATGGCTAGAACGCTGAATTGACAAGGCCTGCCGCGCTTGTTCTGTTTGCTTTGCATCCATTCGCTTATAGCTTCTTCATCAATCTAGAAAGTGAGTAAACCATGATTGATTAGAGATTTGTTGTACTATTTCCAGTTAGTTGTCTTGTAACGAGGTTTCGGCATAAAGCGACGATGACTAACTGATGTAGCCGATCAGATCGTAACTTCCTGATTTAGTCCCATCGAATTACGCAACAAAGCCCCCCATGCATATGAATTGTGTTACTATTCCCTCTAGGCCATACACTCTAACATCATTATTGGAGTTTTAGTTGAGATTCATCCCCTTCTTTCTGGTTGCTATTGTTCTAGTTGGTTGCAACGGCAACTCAGCGAGCAATAATAATAGTGATACTAAGCAACCAACCATCGTATTAACGTTTGATGACGTTTTTGTCGAAAACTGGCATTCAGCCTCCAGTGAACTTTTAAATCGCGGAGTCACTGCTACCTTTTTTGTTTCAGATTATGGAAATCCAAACAAGGTATATAACACTAGATTAGAACCTAAACAGAGTTTGCTAAAAGATCTGGAACAGAAAGGTTTTGAGATAGCCCAACATAGTTACAACCATGAAAACTCAAAAGATTATATAGAAAAGCATGGTATT
The DNA here is from genome assembly GCF_054064075.1 of Vibrio sp. JZG10. NCBI lineage: Bacteria > Pseudomonadati > Pseudomonadota > Gammaproteobacteria > Vibrionales > Vibrionaceae > Vibrio > Vibrio sp. JZG10. The sequence goes on along the minus strand of NZ_JBSUGE010000011.1, from coordinate 161,375 downwards.
GATAAGTGGTTTAAAAATGAAGTATCTCGTTCTACTTGTTACATGCTAGAAGATGGTTTTAACTTATTTTCCTACGCTTATCCGCACTCTAACTCCAATACAGATGAGTCTGATGCTTTATTATTTAATCACTTTGACTCTATTCGTCTTTATCCTCCGAAAGGAAGTGATATATCCACAGGCATTAACGGTAAAAATCAAAAAATATTCATGAGCACGCCGATAGATGAGCAGAAAACAAGCCTGAATAATATAAAACTACTTGTAGATCGTGTGATTAACACTGACAGCATTGTTATTTTAGCGGCACATGACATTTCTAATTATAGTGATAACCATCTTTATATTAAAACAGAACAACTATTAGACTTAGTTGATTACGCCTTACAGAAAGGTGTCAAATTTACTAATTTTAAAGATATTGTTGGAAATAAAAAATTAGAGTATTCAGATTTTGGTTGTTCTGAATTAGAAGAAGATATTTAATCGCATGAAAAATAGAATTAACTATATAGATGCATTTAGAGGGATTGCTATTCTAGGCGTAATTTTCGCTCATACAGCCTCTTATGTCGATTATGATGGCTACCTTAGTTACACGTTACTTAAAAGCGGTTACGGCGTACAACTATTTTTTATAATTAGTGCTTTTACAATATTTCTGTCGCTAGACCACTCTACAAAAATGGAAAAAAGGCCCATAATTAACTTTTATACAAAAAGGCTTTTGAGAATAGCTCCCGTTTATTGGTTAGGAATCGTTGTTTATACTTTGCTTTATGGTTTAGAGTCAAGAGGTTGGCATGTGGGCCCAGAGCTGTGGCATTATCCATTACACCTGTTATTCTTGAATTCTCTTCATCCGGAAACAACAAGTTCGGTAGTGCCAGGTGGGTGGTCGATAAGCTGTGAAGTCCTTTTTTATATGCTTTGCCCACTCTTATTTAAATACATTACTAGCCTAAAAAGAGCATTTGTTCTTTGTATTGTCACGATTATTTTTGGTGTGATGTTTTTGTTGTTATGCAAATTCTATATTACTCCTACTTTTTCTGATGAATATGGCGAAAAAGCTTTATACATATACTTCTATCGAAGCATTATTTCTCAAATAGGTATTTTTTCTCTAGGTATAATGATGTTTTACTTAGTACGTTTAAATTGGAAAAATAACTTCATAACAGAAAATTCATTTTGTTTATTATTGTTTATTGTCTCCTCCATCCTACTAGTTATTGGTTTTTCCGGCTTAGCAAGAGGAGCATCTCATTATGTCGTCGCCTTTTCTTTTTTACTTTTTGGGGTTTTAGTTAGCATTAGGCCAACGAAGATTCTAGTTAATGGATTAATTATATTTATTGGGAGAGTTAGTTTTTCAGCATATATAGTACACTTTATTGCCATAAGAGTATCTGCGGATTTGTTAGGTTCACACCTGAATATGCTTTCATTGTTAGTTATGACCTTAATAATCACAATTCCATTATCATACTTTTCTTTTAAGGTTGTAGAGTGTAACGCTATAAAGTTAGCCAGAGTGATAGTTTCAAACAGAGAAAGTAAAATAAAGACTGTAGCAACCGAAAGTAAGTGCGTTTAATGACGCACCTAAATAATTACTATATAAGAAAGTCAGTATACCGAGTCAAAAGGGAGGAATTCCTCTAGTAAATAATACCATCACTAGACAGATCGGGAAAAAGCGATTCACCATCTAAGGTTAGAATATAAGAAATAACTCTATGGTTTCGATTATCAATTTCTATTGCTCCATAAGGAGTTGATAAGTATTCCTTCAGCGCTTCTCGTGAGTAACCCACATTGAATCATTGTCAGAATATCCAACAATCCACTCACAAACTACCTCACCGTGAGTTGCTATTTGATGCTTGTTAATAGCTAAAATAGGCTCTTCAGCTATAAAATTATCCTATATGTTCGATAATTTAACTTATCGAGCATCACTCCACACATAAACGCATGATTGCATAAGTACGATATACACCATATTCGGTAAAACTTTATCGACTTAAATGTGTGATCACCGAGCGATTCTGTCGTACCTTAATTACCAAGCGATTTTGTCATTACGTTAACTACCGAGGGAAATTGACGGGACTCATTTAGCGTACTTTTTAAAGTAATCAGTGGAGCTTTAGAAGGTGCTAAGGATGTTCTATATGGATTCCAAATCTCAGTTCACAGTCGATATCATTGGCAAGGTGCTCGATGGCAGGATTAGTATCAATAGTGCCGCCACGTTGCTAAGTAAGTCTCGGCGAACGATTGAGCGATACCTTAGTGTCGTTATCGTAAAGAAGGCATTCGGTTCGTCATTCATGGCAATACGGGCCGTGCTCCTATCAGTAAAATCCCTGAGTCACTCAAGAAAAAAGTGCAAAACCTCATTCAAACCAATTACTTCGACTTAAACCTACAACACCTCTAAGAGCTTTTGAAGACGAATGAAGGCCTGTCGATTAAACGTGAGACGTTGTGCTCTTGGGCCCATGATATTCACCATGTGAAGCGGGCTAAGCGTCGTCGTAGCCGCGTTAGAAAGTATCGTGAGCGGATGGAAGCTCCTGGGTTGATGTTGCAAATGGATGGCAGCCCGCATCGCTGGTTCGGTGAAGAGCGCTCCTGTTTGATTGCTATCGTCGATGACGCGACCAGTGATATCCACGCCCAGTTTTTCCCGTCTGAAACCACCGAAGGCTGCATGAAGGTGATGAGAGCCTACATCGAGAAACGTGGCGTGTTTAAGACGCTCTACGTCGATAGGGCGGGGATCTTCGGCGGGCCGAAACGGAGCAACTTCTCGCAGATGCAGCGGGCTTGTGAGGAACTCGGTATTGATATCATCTTCGCCAACTCCCCGCAAGGAAAAGGCCGCATCGGGCGTTCGTTCGACACCTTCCAAGACCGACTTGTGCCTGAATTACGCTTACACAACATCACGGATATGGAGAGCGCGAACCGTTATTTACACGAAGAGTTCATCCCTAATTATTGGGTGAAACATGTCATGGTTGAGCCGCAAAGTCATCGCTCGGCGTTTCGATGCTTACCGCCAGACTTAGATCTCAACACCATCTGTGTGCAGAAAGAGTATCGGACGATACGACGAGATCATACCTTCAGCTTTGACAGCAAAATGTATGTCATTGACTCGCCCATCCGTTATTCGATTGAAAATCAGAAAGTCGAGATCCGATGTCAGTTTGACGGCACCTTCTCGGCCTATTTTGGCCACCCCGATTAGACATCACCGAACTGATTGAGCCTCGCAAGACCCATGAACATGGCAAGGAAGTGCAGAGAAAAATCGAAGCGCTGGAGCTGGTTGAGCTACTGGGTAGCGTATCGAAAGCGGCCCGTATCCTTGGTTGCTCCCGCCAAACGATTTATACCTACTAGAAAATCATGGAGGAAGAAGGCCCTGTCGGCCTCAAACGGTACAATAAGCCGCTGAAACGCAGCAAAAACCGTATCTCAGAAAGCACGGAAGACAGGATAATCGAACTGACCTTGCTGAACCCGCATGCACGGCGATACAACTGATGAAGCTGCTCAAGCAGGAAAACATCATCGTCAGTATCACCACTATCCAAAAGATCTGGAAGCGAGAGCAACTCAACACCAGGGAACTTCGGGTCAAACAAGCTCAATCGATGGATATCGAGGTGTGAGGCAATCAGCACCAGTGAGGACTAGAATGTAAGGGGACGACAGAGTCGATTGGTATTTATCCCGTCAAGGTCCCTCAGTAATGACACTTTATCGACTGAAATGAGTAGGCTGCCCAGCGATACTTGATGACACAAGTGATGACACAAATAGAATAACAACGAATAATAAAAACATAAGTAATTGTTTTAAAACAAATAATAAAACCAATTCAACAAGCAGATCCAGAATATAGAATAGATTCCAACCAGTTCCATGCCCATGTATAAAGCCCTTAATTAAAAGGGCTTTCTTATTTCGCTCTTCTATACACATCCATGGAATTCATCATCAACCACGAATCTGCGGGGAGTAATCAGGCGCAGGCAAGTGGCAATATATCAATGATGTGCCAGTGTGAATCGACATGTGAGATCTCCGTTCGACGTGCTTTTTTATCACGCGACTATCTTCTGTCTGTGGGTCTTAAAATCGGTCTACCCGATACGGCTTCACGTCAAACTCAGGCTCCACTTGGCGCAATAAGCTAATAACCAACTCAGCACCAATGGCGGCTTGAGTCAGCCCCAAGTGCTGATTTCCAAAGGCAAACAATAACCGTGGATGACGCGGGTGCTGGTCTATCACTGGCAACGAATCCGACAGAGTCGGTCTATGTCCCATCCATTCACTCACTTTAAGAGCAGGGTTGTTTAATCGTGGCAATAGTTGCCTACTGTGATGGCGCAGCACATTAAACCTGCGAGTAAATTCCGGTAAACGCAAACCACCTATTTCCGTGATCCCAACCACCCTTAAACCAGACGCCAAAGGGCTCATCACAAATTTACGCTCCGCAGAGCCAATCGGATGATGAAGTGGCGGCGTCTCCATGTCGGCAGTCTCTATCGTCAGGTGGTACCCACGCTCCGCTTCAAGTGGAACAGATATCCCTGTTTGTTCTAACAGAGGCTTACCCCAAGCGCCGGTGCAAAGCACCACATGCTCGAACCTATTTTGACTCGTCGCCGTGACCACCCCAACTGCGTTCTCTTGCGGAAGAATTTCACTCACTTCTGTTTGTTCAAAACACCCACCGCGCGCTTGAAAAACCGCAAACAGTTGCTTCGATAGTAAATAAGGATCTTTCACTCGACACGCATTAGGGAAAAACAGAGCGTGACTGACAGTCTCAGCCAGCTCTGGCTCTTTTTCCCTCAGTTGTGCACCCTGCAGTAGGACACTTTCTATGTCCCATTGAGCAAGGTAAGCAGCATGCGTTTTAGCCTCGTCTAACTTATTTTCTGACTCCCATACCAACAGGTAACCTGACGGAACAAGATATTCTTCGGCCCCTATATCAGCCAAGCAGCGTTGCCAAGCTGGAACAGCCGCTTGATTGAGCTGGTAGAGCGCTTGTCGACTGGCCTCCACTCGTGCAGAAGAAGCCGAGCGAACAAAACGCGCCAACCAAGGTAGGGCTTGGGGTAAATACTTCCAAGGAAGAGCCAACGGCCCCTTGGGATCCAGCCACATCCTTGGCGCGGCAGACAGTGTCTTTTTCGTTGCCAGAGGATCAATCAGTTCTGTAGCTAAATAGCCAGCATTACCAAACGAAGCGCCTTCACCCGGCAAACCCTTGTCAAGCAAAGTGACTTGAAGGCCATGACGCTGTGCTTCTAGGGCGGTACAAAGCCCCACCACTCCAGCCCCCACTACCGCAACGGTGGGCTTGTTGTTAAAAGGGGTATGTTTCGCGGATTGTGTCATGTTCTACCTACTGGCTTAGCTAAAGAATGATTGGATACGGTTTAATGGGTACTGCTACTCGCTGGTGAGACAGGCTCTGTACTTGCCGGCGCCTCTTGCTCCACACGCTTTGAGAACCACCCTGTCTGGGCGTATAAAATGCCAATCGCAGGTGATAACCAACAAGCAAACGCCAACGGTGCATACAACAAAGCACTGTAATCGCCTGGTGCGACAATCAGCCCCAAAGTTCCCATAACAAATGCACCACCCGCATTCCAAGGGATCAATGGCGAGACTAAGGTTCCCCCTTCTTCAATCGCTCTGGAAAGGTTGAGTCGGCTATAGCCCAACTTGTCATATTGCGGACCAAACATACGCCCAGGTAAAGCAATCGAGAGGTACACATCACCCGACACGGCGTTGGTCGCAACGGAAGTAAGAATGGCATTCGTTTGTAACCCTTTGAAACCTCGTGTCGACTTCATCACGGCATTCACGACCGACTCTAAACACCCAGTCCGCTCCAGTGCACCACCAAATGCCAACGCAAACATCATCAAAGTGATCACCCAAGTCATTGAGGTAACGCCACCGCGATTTAGCAAGTTATCCAACGCGGCCGATCCGGTCTCTATCTTGTATCCACTGTGGGCAAACGTGAGAATGTCATTCAGGTTGTAATCGTAATTGTGAACCGCGACACCAGCGCCAAGAACAAAGCCAATAAACAGGGCTGGGATCGGTGCTATTTTGTAAAACGCCAATAGCATCACCACCAAGAGCGGCAGTAAAGGCAACAAACCGAGTAAGAAATGACTCTCCATGCCCGATTGAATCGCGGTGATTTGTTGTAGCTGTTGTTGAGCGTCAGAGGTCGCATCCCCCATCACTGCACCACCAAGAATCGAGTACAGCGTCAAAGCGATCAGCATGGCTGGAATGGTTGTCGGCATCATATTGCGAATATGAGCAAATACATTGGTTTCTGTTACGGCGGCTGCAAGGTTAGTGGTGTCCGATAACGGTGAGATCTTGTCGCCGAAAAAAGCGCCTGAGACAACAGCACCCGCCGTCCAATATGCTGGAATACCAAACGCAAAACCGATTCCAACCAACGCCAGGCCGACCGTGCCCACGGTTGTCCAACTCGAACCAATCGAAAGAGATACCAAAGAGCACAACAGCATGGTGGCTGCCAAAAACCACTCCGGCTCAATCAAGACTAAGCCGTAATAAATAAGGGTTGGCACCGTGCCACTGGCTATCCACGTACTTACCAGCATCCCTACTACAATAAGGGTCGCAATGGAGGGCATCGCCACGTGTAAGACACGAAATGCGCCGGATTCGATGTCCTGCCAACGCAGCCCTTGGTACCAGCCAACTAACGCGGTAATAGCAAAACCAATCGCTAACGCGATATGTGGAGTAAAGTCGTCATAATAAAAAATCTGTGTCGCTAACAAGCCAATGGTGAGGATAATCGGTACGACAGCCAAGCCTAGTGGTGGTGGCGCCGTATAATCTGAGTTCTTTTTAGTCATAGGTCTTTTTCCAAATCACGTCGCGAGGGACCGCACCTGAAAAGGTGCGGCGCGCATGGAAAGCCTGATAGCGGATAACAAAGCCGCAAGCAGGGCAAAAGAAAAGCCAAGATATGCGTCGGCCTGATTACGATTTACGCACCCTGCACTGACTGATAAGCCAGAATCGCGCCCGCCAGATCTTCACGAGAGTCGCCAACCGATTTAAACAACGTGATCGCCGTTTCTGGTTCGTCGAGCTCTGCACGTCCTGCATGTTGGCCACGACACAACACCGAAAAGTCCGCTAAAATCTTCTCTTCGGTAATCGCCCCGTCACGGATAGGCATGATCAACTCGCCCGTTTCAACCAGTGCCGCCGCCTTCACATCCACGAATACATTCGCTCTCTGTAACGCTTCGTTGTCGGTCTCGCGCATTGTCGGCGTAAAGCTCCCCACCAAATCTAAGTGCGTGCCCGGCTTCAGCCACTCACCTTTAATTAGGGGCTCGGTTGAAAGCGTGGCACAGCTAATGAGATCGGCTTCACGCGCGACCGTTTCTAGTTGCTCATCGGAGCATACAATGGCATCAACGCCCTCATCACGCAATTCTGTCGCCAATTGCTCTGCCGCAGCCGGATTAATATCCCACACATGAACAGTTTCAATTGGACGTACACTCATATGGGCTGGTACTAGGCGTCGTGCAACGCGTCCTGCCCCAACCATCAACATTTTACTGGCCGTTTCACGCGAGAGGTAACGAGAAGCTAGTGCCGAAGCCGCCGCAGTTCTGCGCGCGGTGAGCTCATTGCCATCGATCTGAGCCAGCATTTGCCCTGTCTGACCACAACTCAGTAAATAGTGACTGCTGAGTCCAGGTTGATTACGCGCAGAATTCCCCGGAAAGACATTCACCTGTTTTACGCCCAAGTACTCGCCTTCAATCCATGCCGGCATTAATAACAAGGTCGCGCTAGGGTCTTGCGGCACATTCATCGTGTGATGGTGACGAATAGGCGCCGTTACATCACGGGTAAAAATATCTTTTAAAGCGTCGACCAATGGTAGCCAAGCTAGTGCGTCGCGAACCTGTTGCTGGTTAAGTTGCATGTCATTCTTCCTTCCTTGTTAATATATTGTTATTTTATCTATTAATAGCGCCATTCATTTGCCCGAGACTCTGCGGTATTTAACCCAGACTCCGGAACTGAAAAACTTTGGGAAAGGAAAAGCTACATTGGGGAAACTAAGCGCGCGGATACAAGTAGGAAACTCACTGTGAATCAAACTCAGATAAGAAGAAATGTTATTGCCAGACGCCAGGGCCAACACCTGCACAGCTACGCTCAGGTATTGTTAGGCTGGCGAGGCACAATGGCGTGCGAGTTTGAACGCGAAAGTGGAAATATAGGCCATGGCACAGTGGCGATAGTGCCCGACAATGCCCCTCATTTTTATAATGGTTTAAGTGAAGATAGTGAGTTATTGGTCATCGACTTAGCGCCAGCTGATCCTTACATCCAAGCGCTGGAACAAGCGTGTAACTTGTCATTAAAGGAATCGGTATTTCAGCAGCCTTACTTCCTAGACCTGGGTACAGAAAGTCAGATATTGCTGGACTTTGCTGCGCAGAAAGTCAGTCAGAGCCAAATGTCACCGCAGATAAACTGCCAGCTCGTGTCATTATTTTTAACGCAGCTTGGGCAAATGTCATCCAGTGTCACCTCACCAGCCCCGCATCGTCGCTTAGAAGCCTGCCATTTGAATACGTATATCGATCAAAACATTTCGACTGCGTTAACCAATGCTCAGCTAGCTCAGGCGATGCACCTCAGCGAAAGCCATTTTTACTGCTTATGCTAAAGGCAGTTTGGAGTGACACCACAAAAATACGTGATGCAGAGACGCATGCAAAAAGCACAATTTTTGCTGCGTAACAGCCATATGCCTATGACAGAACTTGCCGCCGAAGTTGGGTTTGCGCAGCTGTCGAGTTTTTCTCGTGCCTACAAACGCAGCTTTCAGCATTCGCCTAGTGACGTACGCCGAAAGTCGCGCTAAACGTATGCACTAGGCCTAACTACAGGCTGAACAACGTCATTTATGAGTAGTGAATGGCGTTCACAAACCACTCTTTGTAACCTTCTGGGGTTTTGACGCTAAACTCATCGTCGACTTCTATTTTTAGTCTTAGACCCCTCATGGGCATTGCCCCTGTGTATCTATCCATGAACAGGCCACCAGCATTAACAAGCAGTTTTCTAGTGTCCAAACTGATTCAAAAAGTCTTCAAATATGAATAAAAAGCTTAATGTTTTGTTTTTTTTAATAAAAACACACGCTCAGAAAGACAGTTCCAAACATTGAATCATCTAAAAGTCATCGAGTATTGAAACAAAAAAGCCCCGCTAGTGCGGGACTTTCTTTTATTCATCTTTTTCCAAGGTTCTGTTATCAACGTAGGGCCAATAATGATGCCCGACTCTGATGAGCAAGGTTGCCGCAGCTAAGATAAACGCTGCCAGAGATAACCACACAACCAAAACCGCATCCAGTTCTTTCATTCCTAGTGTGATATAGCGGGCGATCGCCATCATCGCGATATAGATAGGATAGCGTACCGGAATTTTTCCGTTCATCACGAACTGCTGCACCATGGCGAGCACTTCCAGATAGATAAACATCAAAAGAATATCCGTGAGTAAGACACGCTTCTCGACAAATACGTGTACAAACTCTTGCATCATGGCGTACAACGTCGCCAAGGTAATAGAGACTAGTAATACCGCCTCCAAAATATGGAAGATTTTCAGGAACGGTCGACTAAAGGATTTCGGTAAATTCGACGGCATGGTCCATTATCCAGACAAATAAGATAGGCCTTGAGTTTAGCATGCAACGATCTTCAATCAATCATAATACTCAAGCGCCAATCGACACCAAGACCTAACATAGGCCTATAAAAACGCTCCGCTTATTTGGCGGAGCGTTTTTGTGTTATAGGACCTGTGGCATCACTTACGCCACTTGCTGCTTTTTTTCAGCCAGGCGCTTTTTCTTCCGATATTTAGGGTGGGTGATCGGAATCGCAGATAGGAGTTTCTTGGTGTACTCGTTTTGCGGGTTTGCATAAATTTCTTTCGCGCTGCCTGCTTCTACCACTTTACCAAAATACATCACGGCAACTTTGTCTGAAACGTGTTTCACCACAGAGAGATCGTGAGAGATAAAGATGATCGCCAAGTTCATCTCTTGTTGCAGTTGTAGTAATAGGTTCAAGATTTGTGCCTGTACCGATACATCTAGCGCAGATACCGATTCGTCACAAATCAGTAATTTAGGCTTCAATGCAATCGCACGAGCAATACCGATACGCTGACGTTGGCCGCCTGAAAACTCATGTGGATAGCGGTTGACTGCCGTTTCTGGCAAGCCCACTTTGATTAAAAGCTCTTTTACCCACTGTTTGCGCTCGGCTGGCGTACCGATTTTATGAATAACAAACGGTTCTTCTAGAATCATACCGATGGTATGACGCTGATTGAGTGATTCCATTGGGTCTTGAAAGACGATTTGCATGTCTTTACGCAGCGATCGCATCTCTTTGACAGACAGTTTAGTGATGTCTTTACCTTCAAAGAAAATCTTACCTTCCGTTGGCTCGTATAACTTTAAGATCGTGCGACCAAGGGTGCTTTTACCACAACCTGACTCACCAACTAGCCCCAGTGTTTCACCTTCAGAAACAGACAGTGAAACCCCGTCTACCGCTTTGATGGTGTAGCCTTTCTTGAACAGCCCTTTACCAGAAACAAAGTGCTGCTTAAGATTTTCAATTCTTAATACTTCTTTTGCCATAACATCCTCTTTTATGACTCGTTCACTTTGCCCAGTTAACTGGCAAACATACTGGCATCAATAGGCTTGATATCGATCATCTGCTTCGGCTCATTATCTAAGCTCGGCATCAACCCCATCAAACGCTCTGTGTATGGGTGCTGCGGGTTATCAAACAACTCAAAAATTTCTGCTTTTTCGACAATACGCCCACCATACATCACGGCAACATCATCACACACTTCAGCCACAACCCCGAGGTCGTGAGTAATGAAGATCATCGCCATGCCTGTTTCTTCCTGAAGCTCGTTCATCAGTTCAAGGATAGACGCCTGAACCGTAACATCCAACGCCGTAGTCGGTTCATCACAAATCAGAATATCCGGCTTACAGGCCAACGCCATCGCGATCATGACACGCTGGCGCATACCGCCAGATAGGTTATGGGGATACTCATTCAATCGCTTCTCTGGCATTGGGATTTTGACTTTTGCCAGCATCTCAATCGAGAAAGCCTCCCGCTCCTTTTTGTCGAGCTCTGGTCGATGGAGTTCAAGCACTTCACATATTTGACGACCAATAGTGTGTACTGGATTGAGCGCCGTCATCGGATCTTGGAAGATGATCGAAATGCGATCGCCACGCATGGCGTACATCTCTTCCGCAGGCAAATCAACTAGGTTGGTGCCGCGATAATTCACTTCACCTTTGATGATGTTGCCATATGGCTTAGGTAAAAGCCCCATGATCGACATTGAGGTTACGCTCTTACCACTGCCTGACTCTCCCACCAGACCGAGTGTACGTCCAGCTCTCACATCAAAGTTCACACCATGCAGCACCTTCACTGGTCCATCATCGGTGGTGAATTCAACTTCGAGATCTTTAACACTTAGGATTACATCGTTTTCCATAACCAATCCTTACAGCTTATAAGTGTCATCTACGGCGACGACAGGTTCAAAAGCTTTGCCTGATTTCATCGCTTGTTTGGTTTCTTTCTTGATATCGCTATCAATCCAGTAAGTGCCATCCCCTATGATGCCACCACTGAACAACGCCTCTGTCATGCGATTCATTGGCTTATCAGGAAACTTTAGCCAGCGCCAGTGACCGTAGCGGACATAAGGAATCATGTAGCCTGTTACGATAACGTGCGCATCAATGATGTCACGCTGAATCTCATGACCTAGCTGGATCTTTTTATCCATATCCATGCTAAAACGATACTCGATGATCTTTTCATCCAGCTCTGGCGTGCTGTAGTTTGTGAAAGAGTTAGTTTGCGGCTTGTTCGCATTGACTGAATGGAAGTACTCCCAATACGTTGGGATCTCGGACGTACCCATATCTAAGAAAGCCAAATCGTGCTTTTTCTCACGGACGTATTTGAACATGGATGAGCCATCAACCAACTTGAGCTCAATATCCAACCCTGCTAGCTTGGCTTGCTCACGTAAAAAAGCAATACGAGGAGTATGAACAGGTGTTCCGTAGGTCAGCTCGAAGCTTAAACGCTCACCTTTATCATTGACACGAATACCATCGGAACCAATTTTGTTAAAGCCTGCGGCTGCGAATGCCTCGGCCGCTTTTGTGGGGTCAAATTTCGGTGCTTTTGCGTCTGGTAGGGTGTATTTACCATGGCCATAACCCGTCGGGTTTGGCTTACGGGAGTAGTCACCACGCATGATGTTCTCAATCATGCCATCAAAATCAATTGCGTAGGTAATGCCCTTGCGAACGTTTAAATCATCCAGTAAAGGCATCGCGGTGTTCATCCATACGCCGCCCGCACCGACTGGAAATTGGTTGTAACCCCAGAACTTTTGAATGTAGCCTTTTTGGTACGGTTCTGTGTTCGATTTATCGTGCCATAGACTTGGCAGAACCAGACCAAATGCATCCAACTTACCCTTTTCAAAATGCTTCATCGCAATATCGCTATCGCGGATCACTGTGATGCGAATCTTGTCGACATTGTAGCGATTTTGGTAGTACTTATTGCTGTAACCCCACCAATCTTCACCAACATGTTTGAAAGTCACACTTCTACCTTTTTTGATATCATCTAGGTAGTACGCACTGGTTGTTGGTTCACTCTTAAAGTTGTAGTAACGGACAAAGTTGTCGTGAATACCATCACCATTTTCATCCTTTGAAGGGTTGGCATAAAAGTGTGCGGGACGTGGGCGTAAAGCCCCCATTCGTAGCAACAATTCTTCCGGATTGAACTCTTTCGCGGCCTTAACAGCAAACGTATGAGCGTCGTACTTAATAACATCCGCAATGGTTTTGTTGTAATAATCGTTGTACCAAGGCTCTAGGATATCCTTAGAACGATAAAACTTAAGCATGAATACAAAATCGTCGGCAGTCACAGGCTTGCCGTCCGACCATTTAGCTTCTGGGTTGAGTTTGAAATAGACGGTTTTATTGTCGCCAGCTAATGCCCACTCGTTAGCAAGTTCAGGGATGAACTCTAAAGTATCTGGGTGGCGAACCACCAATCCAGGGGTCTCATCCAAGATAAAGGAACGCAACCCCGCATTAGCGTCTGGGCCAACACTACGTAACGTCTGAGGAAAACTTGACATGAAGGTGCGATAGGTCCCTCCACGTTTCGCTTCAGGCGAACCATATTGAGGCTCATCCCAGTTTGTTTGCCAGTTTAAGTCAGTCGGAAGCGTTGCTGACATTGCACCAAAACTCAGGGCGCTCAGCGTGGACGCTAAAAATAATTTCTTCATAAAACTTCCCTTTTTATGTTTTGCTCACAATGCTCGCTTAAACATAGCGTGTGAATTTTTTCGGGTCGAAGGCCGCTCGAATGGCTTCACCAATAAAGGTCACCATTACCAGTACCAACACAATGGAAGTAACCACTGAAGCAACAATCCATGGCGAGTCTAAGTTTGACTTACCTTGTTGTAGCAGCTCACCCCAACTTGGCGTTGGTGGCATCAAGCCTAAGCCTAGATAATCCAAAGCGGTCAGCGCAGTGATGTTTGCTGCAATAGTGAACGGAGCCAATGTCACAATCATTACCATCGTATTCGGTAGGATGTGATTAAACAAAATACGTCCCGTCGATGCCCCCAGAGCACGTGCCGCCATTACGTATTCTCGTGCCGCTTCTTTATAGGTCATGGTTCGCATGTACCATGTCATCCCCATCCAAGTGAAAAGCACGTTAATAGCGACAAAGAGAGCGAACGTCGGTTGAACGATTGAGACAAGAATCATAATGACGTACAAAAACGGCACCATTGACCAGATTTCGATAAGTCGCTGTACAAACAAGTCAAATTTACCGCCCCAAAAACCCATAGCACAACCAACTGCGGTACCAATCGCGTAGGAAATTGCCATAGTGAGCAACGCAAATCCCATTGCCGTTCTAAAGCCGTAGACAAGTCGCGCCAAAATATCGCGACCTATCACATCTGTACCTAAATAATGCTTGTTTTCGGCACTAGGCGCTGTTGGCGGGAAATCACCACTAAAATCTTGTTCATATGGGTTCCATGGCACAAGCGGCAAAATAACAAAGTTGTCGCCCCCTTCGGCCTCAAACGCTTTTTGCAGTACGCGATAATCCGCTTCGCTGGATGACTCTTGGCCAAATTCACTGCCTAAACGGACATCACTGACAACAGGAAAATAGTAGCTACCATCGTACTTGACGACTAGCGCTTTACTATTAATCAGAAGTTCAGCAAAGAGCGACAAGATCAACATGATTGAGAGAATGACAAACGACCAATAACCTCGTTTGATCTCTTTAAAGTGGCGAATTTTCTTTTGAGTTAATGGACTAACTTTAATCATGTTACGCTCCAAACTTCACACGTGGGTCGACTAAAGCAACACAAATATCTGAAATAATGTTACCAATGAGCAGCAACAGCGCATTAATGGCGACAATACCCATAACAACGGGGTAATCACGCTCCATGATTGATTCGTAACCCAATAAGCCAATGCCATCAATATTGAAGATAACTTCAATCAGGAAGGCACCAGTCATGAAGAACAACAAAGAGTTACCAAAGTGACTCGCGATTGGGATTAAGCTGTTACGCAACGCGTGCTTACGAACCGCCTTTTTGAAAGGTAAGCCCTTCGCGATAGCTGTACGGATATAGTCTGAAGAAAGGTTTTCCATCAGGTTGTTTTTCATCGTCATTGTCAGTGTTGCAAAGTCGCCAATGAGGTAACAGATTAAAGGCAACACCGCGTGCCACATGATGTCCTTGGCGCGTTCAAAGAAAGTTTCGTAATCGTCGAAGTCATCGCCGACAAAGCCTCCCATCGGAAACCATTCCAAGTGATAACTAAATAGCGTGATGAGCAATACACCCACCACATAGCCAGGCAAGGCATAGCCCACAAAGATGAGTATTGAAGAAGCGGAATCAAACACAGAGCCGTGCTTGAGCGCCTTGTAATAACCAAGAGGGATCGAGATAAAATAACTGATAAAAAAGGTCATGCCGCCATAAAATAACGACACAGGTAAACGCTCTGCAATCATGTCAGAGACAGGCTCGTAGTAACGTGTTGACTCACCAAGGTCTAGCACGACCAAGCGACTTAGCCACTCCACATACGCTTCTGTCACTGGCTTATCCAGACCGTAAAACGCATTTAGCTCAGCGATTTGATCATCAGAAAGGGCGGTATTGCCACCAGCAGACGTCATTGATGCGGCACCATCCCCTTGAGACTGCATTTGTGACAACATGCGTTCAACAGGTCCGCCCGGCACGAAACGAGTGATAGCAAAGATAAGAATAGTTATCCCGAGAAACGTTGGTATCACCAACGCCAAACGGCGTAAAAAGTACGACAGCATATACAACTTGCTCCTTGTCTACTGTCCAATTCAGGCGGAGTGAAAGAGGAAGTTACCCCGCCTAAAGTGGTGCATATTTATCTCGTAGTAACTAAAACTGTTGAAACACACTCCCTGCGTTTCAAGAACCAGACTTTTCTACTACTGCAATAATTTCAGCGTCATATTTATCTTGAATCCACATCAGCTTCAAGTGTTTGAAACCAAAACATGACAAACTTCCTCCGAAGTCGAAAAACAGAAATGTTTTTGTAAAAAATTATAAAAAACCACAAAAATAATTCACACAGAATATCAATCTAGGCTGTTTAGAGCCAAAACCCTACATAAAAATGCAAATATATGGAATAAATAGACATATCCACCACATGTATATTTGACCTAAAAATACGAGTGAGCCCTTTTACAGCAATGGGTATCATATTTTGATACCATCCTATAAGTTCGAGTCACCAAAGTATGGATTCGATATAAAACTCATCTCAGAACAATTCACTGGAAAAATATCTTTTTTCAGATTCAATTACCCACTAAAAAACCATAGGCAAGATAAGTCATTAAAGTTTATAAGAAACACAAAATACGGTGTTTTATTGAAATTTGATGTCGCCTTGGTAAGGCTATTTAGTTTTTTATTCCGCGTTTTAAACTAACCCTAGTTATTTACATCTTTTTTACATTTAAGCATCCCCGTTTACCACTGGTTTGACTTCCTTTTTTCATCTCGGTTATACATTGGCCGAACGTTAACGAAATATTAACGTCACAATTGGCCGCTATGCGGCCAGACATAGGAAATAATAATAATCGGAGCAACAAGGATGTATAAAAACACAACCGCTTTATCTGTTGCGATAAGCCTTGCGTTAGGGACAGCAGCAGTCGTAGCCCCAGCAACAGCACTGGCAGAAGAGCAACAAGTTGAAAAACTTCAAAAGATGAAAGTTACTGGTTCGCGTATCTCCACGACAGATATGGAAGGTCCTTCACCAGTTACTGTTATTAATAGTAAAGATATTGAATCTAAAGGTTTTAACAGCGCGCAAGACGTGTTGAACAGTTTGACTCAAAACACCGGTGGTGTAATGGCTCAAACGAACTCTTTCTCATTCACACCTGCAGCACAGTCAGTCAACTTACGTGGTCTTGGCGCTTCACGCACATTGATTCTTATCGATGGTCGTCGCCTTCCTCAATACCCACTGGCTCAAGATGGCACATCTAACTTCCAAGACATTGGTCAAATCCCTGTTGCCGCTATCGAGCGTGTTGAAGTAATGACTGATTCAGGTTCCGCTATCTACGGCTCCGACGCGATCGGCGGTGTCGTAAACTTCATTTTAAAGAAAGACTTTGATGGCGTTTCTGTAAAAGTACGTGCGGGTGACGCAACAGATGGTGGCTACCAAAATGGCCGTTTAGACGTTGTTGCCGGTAAAGATTTTGACGATAAACGTATTCTCTTCGTTGGCCAATTTGCGGGCAACGAAATGCTTAAGCAATCTGACCGAGATGATTGGGCTGGCGATGACGGTTCTAGCCGTTCTCAGCTAAGTGGTTATTCTAGCTACGGTGCAAACTTTGAAGGCGCAAACGGAACACTTCTAACACCAGCTGATGCTGGTTCTTCATGTAAAGAAGTCGTTGGTGATGCCGCTATTGAACGAGCGGATGGCAAGTGTGGTGTTAACCGCTCTGCATACCGAACGTTGAAACCAGAGAACAAACAAGTAGACCTGCTTTTACGCGGTGAGATGGACATTAACGACAATGTCACTGCCATGGCAGAAGCGCGCTTTGGCTATAAGTCTACAGAATCTGAATTCGAACCTAACCCATACAGTGTCGAAGTTGATGCCACTCACTTCCGCGGCGAAGGCGAATACACTCGCCGCATGGTCGAATTTGGCCCACGCGAAAGTAACACTGAAGCCGATTCTTTTGGCTTAACCTTAGGCTTGAACGGCCTGCTTGCTGATACGTATGATTGGGACCTATCAGCTGGTTACTCTGAGCAAAGCGTTGAAACAAGCAACCCAGCAATCTTCCTAACTCTTGATCAAGCCGTACAAAATGGCGATGTCGATCTTCTAGGGCCTATCTCTCAAGACGTTGTAAACAAATACAGCGGCACATCAAGCAAAGAAGCCTACTCAAAGCTTTACTCTGTTAACGGCTCACTGGCCGGTGATTTGGTTGAACTGCCTGCTGGTATGTCTGGCTTTGCTGTTTATGGTGAATGGAACCGTACTGACTACAACGAAACGATTGATGCGACAACAGCGGCTGGTGGTTTCTCTGGTCTAGGCGGAACATCAGGTGGCGGTGACCGTGATCAGATTGGTCTTGGTGTCGAAGCCCTAATTCCTATCATTGAAGATTTGGAAATGACTGTCGCTGGTCGTTATGACCACTACTTCGACGACTCGGCAACAGGCGGAGCCTTCACTCCTAAAGTAGCACTAGCATACCGTCCTACTGACACTCTATTGCTTCGTGGTAGCTACGGTCTAGGTTTCCGAGCTCCAGACTTGAAACGACTATTTGGCGATCAAACTCGAGGCTTTGGCTCTGGTTTTGACCCTGTGCTTTGTGCCAACGCTGGTGGTAGCGGCCCACAAGATAAAGATAAGTACCCAGAGTGTGATACTCAATACTTCGATACGCTTAACGGCCCTAACTCTGAGCTGAAAGAAGAAACAAGTACAAACATTAACTTGGGTCTAGCGTGGGAACCTGTGGATGACCTTGGCGTAACCGTTGACTGGTACCACATCAAGATGGAAGACGTCGTAACAGCACCAACTTACCAAGACGTAATTAACGATCCAGGTAAATACCCAGGCACAGAAGTAGTTCGTAATACAGACGGTACAATCAAGTCCGTATCTTACGGCCCAGTCAACCAGTCATATGAAGAGCGTTCTGGTGTTGACCTTGCTGTGAAATATGCTTACGACACTAATGAGTTCGGTTCATTCAATACGCGCGTAGCTGTAACTAAGATCTTGATTGCTGAATATCAAGAAAACGACAGTGAGCCAGTAACGGATGAAAGAGATTTCATGCCTGAATACACCGCAACGTTAAACCTTGGCTGGGCATACGAAGATGTCGCTATCAACCTATTTGGTAAATACCGTGACCGTATGTGTTCAAGCTATGCGAACCGTTACTACTTTGATGACTGTGACTCTGCTAAGAAAGCTGGTTACAAAGCAGAAATCGCGAGCATGACAACATGGAACCTAACGGCTTCTTACCAGTTCAACGAGAGTGGTCGTGTAACTCTTGGTGCTATCAACATGTTTGACAAGGTACCGCCTGCCGATCCTCTAAATGATACCTCTCCATTCTATGCAACTGGATATGACGATCCAATCGGCCGTCAGCTTTACATCGAGGCATCATACGACTTCTAAAAAATATTTGGCGCGGGTTTTCCGCGCCCTTTTCGACTGACTAAAACACTGACAAGGATGCAACCATGAAATTCAAGGAATTTGGTCTCAGTGCCATAGCTGCAGCATTGCTTACTATCAGTAGTAGCTCTGTAGCGGCCAACTCTGGTGCTGTCGTTTCCACACAAGCAAAAGCAAATCAATCTTCAGAAGCTTCGCAACAAAAAATCGACAACTATGCCGAAAGCACTGAAGGCATGTTGGCAGAATACAAAGGCTTACTTCGTCAAATCGACAGTATGAAAGTCTACAACGAGCAAATTAACCGTATGGTTCAATCGCAGCAAGGCGAGTTGGACTCATTAAATAACCAAATTGCTCAAATCGATCAAACGGCAACAGAAGTGGTGCCACTTACATTAAAAATGATCGATGCACTCGACGAGTTTGTGACTCTCGATCTGCCTTTCCAGAAAAAAGAGCGTAATAAGCGAGTTCAAGAACTGCGTCGTCTCATGGATCGCGCCGACGTAACAACTTCAGAGAAATTCCGTAAAGTGATGGAAGCGTACCAAATTGAAGAAGGCTTCTCTCGCTCAATCGAATCTTACAAAGCTAGCCTAGACCGAAATGGTGAAACCGTGACTTACGATTTCCTACGTATTGGTCGCACAGCACTTCTATTCCAATCTCCAGACGGTGGTGAGACAGGTATGTGGAACCAACAAACACGTCAATGGGAAACATTACCAGAAAGCTACCGCATCGCGGTACAGCAAGGCCTTCGTATCGCGAAGAAGCAAGCGCCACCAGCGCTAATCAAACTGCCTGTATTTGCTGGGGAGGAATAAGAGATGAAAGGATTCAAAACGCTAGCCGCTGGCCTACTAGCGAGCTTATTTATGGTTTCTGGCGTACAAGCAGAAGCGCCTAAAAACTTATCTGAACTACTTAAAAACGTAAAATCAGAAAGCATCGTTGAGTCGAAAGAGAACAAAGCCCGTGAAGCTGAGTTCAAGAACAATCGCGATAAGCAAGCGGCATTATTGCAACAAGCTCGCGAAGAGTTAGCAGCGCAGCAAGCACTGGGTGATCAACTTAAAGCAACATTTGATGAAAACGATAAGCAGCTAACTGAACTAACAGAAACCCTACGTGTTCGCTCTGGTACTTTGGGCGAAATGTTTGGTGTGGTCCGCCAGTATGCGGGAGAGTTTAAGGGCTTATTTGCAGCCTCTCAAAACGCTGTTCAGTTCCCAGAGCGTGACGCTCTACTAACGAAACTGGCTGAAAGTAAAGAACTGCCGTCAACACAAGAGCTAGAAGCTTTCTGGCATACCATTCTCCAACAAGTGGTTGCTTCTGGCGAAACTGCAACAACCCAAGCAACGGTTGTTTATGGCGAAGGTAAAGAAGCGGTTCGCGATGTCACTCTTGTCGGTGAATTTAACGCGATTGCCGATGGTAAGTACGTTACTTATGTACCTCAAACAGGTAAGTTCGAAGAACTCTCTCGACAGCCTCGCACCAATATTACACGTCATGTTGCAGGATTTGAGTCAGCGTCAAACAGCTATGAGCCACTGTTTATTGACCCATCCCGTGGTGTAATTCTGTCTCTACTTGTACAAAGCCCTACCGTTCAAGAACGTATTGATCAAGGTGGCATTGTAGGTTACGTCATCCTTGGTATGGGTGCAGTTGGCGCTATCATTGCTCTTGTTTGCTTCCTACGCCTTCAAGTGATTGGCGGCAAAATGCGTAAGCAAGCAAAATCAGAAACCGTGATTCCTGGTAACCCATTGGGTGAAGTTATCCAGGCTTACCAAGAGCACAAAGGTGACAACCTTGAAGATCTGGAAGCGAAGCTTGACGAAATCATTCTACGTAATGCTCCAAGCATTGAACGCTTCATCAGCTCAATCAAGCTATTTGCTTCTGTAGCACCTCTACTTGGCCTACTGGGTACGGTAATGGGTATGATCGGCACATTCCAAGCCATTACTCTGTTCGGTACCGGCGATCCTAAACTGATGGCTGGCGGTATTTCTGAAGCTCTTGTTACTACTATGCTAGGTCTGGTTGTCGCAATTCCATTGCTGTTCCTTTACACCATCGTACACAGCAAAGGTCGTCGTTTGGTTCAAACTCTTGAAGAACAGAGTGCAGGCTTCATCGCTCGCTATCAGGAAAAACTGCATAAAGCCGAAAGCTAAGGAGGCGTTATGTGGTGGTTAGTTGGAGAACTTGAATCAATTAGGCGCTTCTTGGGAATGGGTGGAGATGTACTCGTCGCCATCTTCATCCTCAGCTTTATGCTGTGGGCAGTATTGTTAGAACGTTGGTTCTATTTTGCTGCCGTCGCTCCAAAAGCCATGAAAAAAGCCGTTGGCTCATGGCAAGGGCGCTCAGAGCATCAAAGTTGGAACGCTAAGATGATCCGACAAGAAATCGTTTCTCGTCAGGATATTGAGAATAAAAAGGGACTACCAATCGTGAAAGTATTGATTGCACTTTGTCCCCTACTGGGTCTACTCGGCACCGTTGTCGGCATGATCCAAGTATTCGACATCTTAGCGGTAACAGGAACAGGAAGCCCTCGAGCAATGGCCTCGGGGATCTCAAAGGCAACAATCCCAACTTTAGCCGGGATGGTGGCTTCTCTATCAGGACTGTTCTTTAGTTCACGTCTTGATCATTTAGCCAAAGTCACAACGCAAAAGCTGGAAGACAAGCTAAAGCATATTGCCTGAGTAAATGGAATTAGAGGTATAGGTCATGAAAAGACGCTATAGCAGTGATAGCAGTGATGAAACCGCTATCGATATGACACCGATGCTCGACATCGTATTTATCATGTTGATCTTCTTTATCGTAACAACATCGTTCGTAAAAGAAGCAGGTCTGGAAGTAAACCGTCCGACGGCAAGCTCAGCGCAAACCGTTAAGAAAGGTAACATCATGGTCGCAGTTGGTGCGGCGGGTGATGTTTGGGTTGATAAACGCCGCATCGAAGTGGACGCGGTTCGCGCGAATATTGAACGTCTTCGTGCAGAAAGTCCTGATGGCGCAGTTGTTATCCAAGCCGACACTGAAGCAAATGCTGGCGTAGTCGTGAAGGTTATGGACCAGATCAAAATGGCAGGTGTAGAAAGCATCTCCATTGCCGCAACCAATAAGGATTAAGCTTATGCGGTATCTGGCCTCAATTGCACTGGCGCTCATTGTCTCCCTCGGGTTGTTCTGGGGGATGGACAAGCTAGTAAACAAAGAGCGCCACGAGTTAGTGTCGAATGATGACCTGCGTATGGTCGAGTTTATTCGCATTAAACCAGAAGAAAAAATACAGGAGAAAAAACGCGAACTTCCAAAACCACCACCACCTAAGCGTCCGCCGCCGCCGCCAGAAATGAAAGTGACAGCGACAGTAAAACCGGTGATGGAGCAGACCCCAATGGATATGCCAAAACTTGACCTACCCGTAAATGTTACAGGTGGCTCGGTGCTTGGACATTATAGCCAGGGTGGAGGTGCACAATTAGCGGGTAGCGGAGGTCCGACCCCTCTTGCAACATTCCAGCCTCAAATGCCTAGAAAGGCTGCGAAAGCAGGAATTGAAAAAGGGGTTGTCTTACTAGAGTTTACTGTAAATGCACGTGGTGCCGTAGAGGACATCAAAGTTCTTAAAGAGCAACCACGACGCTTAGGCCTCGGTCGAGCGGCAAGAAAAACAGTCTCTAAATGGACATTTAAACCAAAATTGGTTGACGGGAAACCTGTTAGCTCGCGCCTATCGCAAGAAATAGAGTTCTCAACCAATTAAGGAGTCACCATGAAAAGTTTATGGAAAAGCAAAGTGGCTTCTTTAATTCTCTTCGCAGGAGTGGCAATGGCCGCTCCTACGATGGCAAAAGAAGCTCCTCAGTTATCAGATCGGACATTTCGAACCGTCAACAAAGTGCAAGAGTTGATCGCAACTGAAAAATATTCAGCAGCGAAAGAAAAACTAGCAAGCGCTTTAGAAAGCACAGGTTCGAAAAAATACGACCGAGCAGTTTTACTTCAGCAAACGGGCTTTTTGTATTCGCTACAAGACAATTATGTGCAAGCCGCGAAATACTTTGCCGAGGCATTAAAGCTCGATGCGCTTCCCGTTCCAGTCGCTCAACAAGTTCGCTACAGCTTGGCTCAGCTTTACCTAGCTGAAGAGAAGTACACGTTGTCTGTGAAAACGATGAAGGAATGGTTCAAAGTTGCTGAAACAACCAAAGAGAAGCCTCAAGCTCATGCTTATATCACGTTAGCAAGCGCTTATGTCCAGTTGGAAGATTACAGAAATGCAATCCCACCAACCAAAAAAGCAATTGCGATGAGCAAGAGCCCAAGTGAGTCTTGGTACTTAATTCTCGTTGCCTCTCACTATGAGTTAGGCCAGCTGAAAAGCGTTGCCGGTGTGCTTAAAACCCTTACTTCAAAGTACCCTCAGAAAAAGCGTTACTGGATGCAACTTTCTGGCGTTTATATGGAGTTGGGTCAAGAGCAAAACTCTTTAGCAACCTTAGAAATGGTTTACAAAATGGGGAAACTGGAAGGAGAGAAAGAGTACTTACGTTTTGTAAACTTCTTAGCTTACCAAGGTATTCCATATAAAGCGGCCAAAACTCTTGAGAAGGAGATGGCATCTGGAAACATTGAAAAGACGAAGGAAAACTATGACCGCTTGGCCAGCTTCTGGCAGCAAGCTAAAGAGCTAGATAAATCGATTCTCGCTTATAAAAAGTCATATAACATCGCTCCTTCTGCTAAAACGCAAATTCAGATTGCTCGCTTAATGGTACAAGACAAGCAGTATTCTGAAGCGACTCGCTTTGTAGAAAACGCGGCATCGAATGCCTCTAAAGAGCAAAAGGCAGAACTTGAATACATTCGCGGAATGGCCTATTTCGAGCTTAAACAGCCACAAAAGGCCTTACAGGCAATGAAAGGCGCGGCTCAATCGCCAAAATTTAGGTCTACCGTTAGCCCTTGGATAAATTTCCTAGAATCCCAAGGATAATTTGAAGATTAAGTGTGAGTCAGTCGCACGCCTGGGGAAGTGAAAGCTTCCCCTTTTTTCGTTTGTTTTTGCGCATGCGAGCTCTTTTCAACATTTAAGTAAGACGAAAAGATCAACTGGTAACAAAATAGAGATCATGATACTCTTCGCCTCCATTTTTCTGGCGGGATTATCACCAATATCCATCCCTTTGGTGGTTGATTTATCATTGCCAGTGCTATCGTTATAAGAATGTCGGACTTTCCTTCGGCACTCAATCAATCCAATCAAAAGTGGAACAGTACAATGGGCAAAGGTACTCTCTATATCGTATCTGCACCTAGCGGCGCAGGTAAATCTAGCTTGATCTCAGCGATGTTGGAACGCAATCCAACCTACGCAATGAAAGTGTCTGTGTCTCATACCACGCGTAACATGCGACCTGGTGAAGAAAATGGTGTCCACTACCATTTTGTAGCGAAAGATGAGTTTGAAGCCCTGATCGCTAAAGGTGATTTCCTAGAATACGCTGAAGTGTTTGGTAATTATTACGGCACCTCTCGTGTGTGGATTGAAGAAACGCTAAATAAAGGTATCGACGTTTTTCTAGATATCGACTGGCAAGGCGCACGTCAAATCCGTGAGCAAATGCCTGAAGCCAAAAGCATCTTCATCCTGCCACCATCAAACGGTGAGCTAGAGCGTCGCTTGAACACTCGTGGTCAAGATAGCGATGAAGTGATCGCAAAACGTATGGCTGAAGCCAAGTCAGAAATCTCTCATTACAGCGAATACGACTACGTGATCGTAAACGACGATTTTGATACCGCTTTGATGGACTTTAAAGCCATCTTGCGTGCAGAGAGATTGAAGGAAGAAAAGCAAGCTGCTAAATATAAAGGTATGCTTGACGCGTTGTTAGCAGAGTAACTTCAAAAAAGTCACGCTGTAAAACATAAAGAATTTCTCGTTTTTTGCTCAGTGCGAAAAACACAATAAACTACCTGAGAAAGTCCACAAACGGTGGCTTGTCTAATTGCTAGTAAATAAAGTAGTTAGGTTGTATACTTTCTCGTCATTCTAAAATTTTAGTTAACTATTTGGAGTCCTCATGGCACGCGTAACTGTTCAAGACGCTGTTGAAAAAGTTGGCAACCGTTTCGACCTAGTACTGATTGCGGCTCGCCGCGCTCGTCAAATGCAAACTGGCGGTAAAGATGCACTAGTGCCAGAAGAGAACGATAAGCCAACGGTTATCGCTCTACGCGAAATCGAAGAAGGTTTAATTACTAAAGAAGTTCTAGACGCTCGTGAACGTCAAGAACAGCAAGAGCAAGAAGCGGCAGAGCTAGCGGCAGTAAGCAGCATCGCTCACAACCGTTAATTCTGACTTTAGAATTCAACAACCTCCCGGGCCTATAATTTGTATCTATTCGATAGCCTCAAAGACGTTGCCCAAGAATACCTAACAGAGCCTCAGATTGAGGCTCTGCGTCAATCTTATGTGGTAGCGAGAGATGCCCATGAAGGGCAAACCCGCTCTAGCGGTGAACCATACATCATCCACCCTGTCGCTGTGGCTCGTATCTTGGCCGAAATGCGCCTTGATATCGAAACCCTCCAAGCTGCTTTGCTGCATGACGTCATTGAAGACTGTGATGTAACTAAAGAAGATCTCGAAGAGAAATTCGGCAACACTGTCGCAGAATTGGTTGATGGTGTATCTAAACTGGACAAACTCAAATTCCGCGATAGGAAAGAGGCTCAGGCTGAGAACTTTCGTAAGATGGTTCTGGCCATGGTGCAAGATATCCGCGTCATTCTGATCAAACTGGCTGACCGCACGCACAACATGCGTACGCTTGGCGCGCTTCGACCAGATAAAAAGCGTCGTATTGCTCGTGAAACGTTAGAGATTTACGCGCCACTCGCTCATCGTCTTGGTATTCACAATATCAAAACCGAACTCGAAGAGCTGGGCTTTGAAGCGCTATATCCCAACCGCTACCGCGTACTAAAAGAAGTGGTTAAAGCCGCACGTGGTAATCGTAAAGAGATGATCCAACGCATTCACAGCGAAATAGAAGGCCGTCTGCAAGATTTTGGCTTGAACGCTCGTGTGGTTGGTCGTGAGAAAAACCTGTTCTCTATCTACAACAAGATGAAAACCAAAGAACAGCGCTTTCACACCATCATGGATATCTATGCGTTCCGAGTCGTTGTTGATACCGCTGATACTTGTTATCGCGTTTTAGGCCAAGTACACAGCTTGTATAAGCCACGTCCTGGTCGCATGAAAGATTACATCGCGGTACCAAAGGCGAACGGCTACCAGTCGCTACATACTTCTATGGTTGGCCCACACGGCGTACCTGTTGAAGTTCAGATCCGTACTGAAGATATGGATCAAATGGCGGACAAAGGTGTCGCGGCGCACTGGTCTTATAAAGACAAAGGCGATAAGTCTGGCACCACTGCGCAAGTGAAAGCTCAGCGTTGGATGCAAAGCCTGTTAGAGCTACAACAAAGCGCAGGTAACTCATTCGAATTCATTGAAAACGTAAAATCGGATCTGTTCCCAGATGAGATTTACGTCTTCACACCAAAAGGTCGTATCGTTGAATTGCCTTTAGGCGCAACGGCCGTCGACTTTGCCTATGCCGTACATACCGATGTAGGCAACTCTTGTGTTGGTGCTCGTGTTGACCGTAACCCTTACCCATTGAGCAAGGCATTGAAAAACGGTCAGACGGTGGAAATTATCAGTGCCCCTGGTGCGCGTCCGAATGCGGCATGGCTGAACTATGTCGTGACTTCTCGTGCCCGCACTAAGATTCGTCAAGTACTGAAAACAATGCGTCGTGAAGAGTCGATTACTTTAGGTCGTCGCCTACTTAATCACGCACTTGGTCGTCACTCGATTGATTCAATTTATCCAGAAAATATCCAAGAAGTCTTGAATGATCTTCGCCTAGAAAGCATCGATGATTTATTGGCAGCTATTGGATTGGGTGAGTTGATGAGCATTGTGATTGCACGTCGTCTCCTTGGTGATACCGAAGAGCTCACGACAACAAGCTCAATCCCAACGGACTCGAAGAAGAAGCTTCCGATTCGTGGCGCAGAAGGCTTATTGCTGACGTTTGCAAATTGTTGTCATCCAATCCCAGATGATCACATTATTGCTCACGTATCGCCTGGTCGTGGTTTAGTGGTTCACCGAGAAACATGTCCAAACGTTCGCGGTTATCAGAAAGAGCCAGACCGTTATATGGCTGTCGCTTGGTCTGACGACTACGATAAAGAGTTCATTGCTGAACTTAAAGTCGACATGCTTAACAACCAAGGTGCTCTTGCAGAACTGACCAACGTGATCTCGAAAACAGGGTCAAACATTCATGGTCTTTCAACGGAAGAGCGTGATGGTCGTTTGTACACTGTGACTGTGCTGTTGACGACGAAAGATCGCGTCCACCTTGCTGGCATCATGCGTAAGATTAAGGCAATGCCTCAAGCAACCCGAGTCAGACGCAGAAAGAACTAACCTCTATCGCCACCTACTCTGTTAGGTGGCGATTTTTTATACCTCAATAAATATGAACCTAGAACGTTACAACCGCATTCACCAAGTCCTAAAAACTCGCCAAACTGATCTGACACTTTGTCTCGAAGAAGTGCATAAGCCAAACAACGTTTCTGCCGTGATCCGCACCGCTGACGCGACAGGTTTACACAAAGTTCATGCCATTTGGCCTGATAAAATGCGTACGCTGAGCCATACCTCAGCAGGCGCGCGTAACTGGGTTGAAGTGGATACTCACGATTCGATTGAAACTGCGATTACCGAACTCAAAGCGCAAGGTATGCAGGTTTTGGTGACCAACCTTTCGGACACCGCCGTCGACTTTCGCGAAATCGACTACACCAAACCAACGGCCATTATTTTAGGCAGCGAAAAAGTTGGCGCTTCAGAGCAAGCCAAACAACTTGCCGATCAAGACATAATTATCCCGATGGTAGGCATGGTGCAGTCACTAAACGTATCGGTTGCCAGTGCCGTAATTTTGTATGAAGCGCAACGTCAACGTGAAGCCGCAGGCATGTACGACCGAGAAGAAAGCGCTCTGCCTAAAGAGAAAATCAACCGTATTCTCTTTGAACGTGGTCACCCTGTTCTGGCAAAAGTCGCGAAACGAAAAGGGCTCGTTTACCCACCACTCGATGAAGAAGGTCAAATCATCGCCGATGACGCGTGGTGGCAAGAGATGCAAAGCAAGTAACAGACTTTCGTCATCCTGAACAGCGACGAAGGAGCGTGATTTAGGATCTAATTCCCGAGAGTGCTGATGCTGATAGTGTTAACTTCAACGACATACTTGTTGGAAATAGATTCCTGATGTCGCTAGGCTCCTCGGAATGACAGGTTATAAGTCAAATCATGACACTAACTAAAGCATGACTATTTTTTCCTGTACAAAAACACAGCTCCATGGTTAACATACTGCTATGTTAACCATTTTCTTGAGCCCTCTATGTCCGCCCAAATGTTATCTGCCGTCCCATTAACCTCCCTTTCTGGGGTTGGCGCGAAAGTCGCAGAAAAACTCGCCAAAGTTGGCTTACATAGCGTTCAAGATTTGCTGTTTCACCTTCCGTTACGATACGAAGATCGTACCCGTATTTACCCTATTGCCAAACTGCATGCTGGCCTTTGGGCGGCCGTGCAAGGCAAGGTCATGGCAGTCGATACCATCTTCGGTAAGCGCAAAATGTTAACGGTAAAAATCAGCGACGGTAATGGCACTATCACGCTGCGCTTTTTCAACTTTACCGCGGCCATGAAGAACAATTTCACACAAGGTAAGTTAGTACATGCTTACGGTGAAATTAAGCGCGGTGGCATGGGCTTGGAAATTGTTCATCCTGACTACAAGTTTTACGTCAGCGATCAAAAGCCCGATGTAGAACAGAGCTTAACCCCTGTTTATCCCACTACAGATGGTTTACGCCAAATCACATTGCGCAACCTTACCGAACAAGCTTTAGCGCTGCTTGATAAAACCGCAGTGCAGGAATTACTTCCAGCCGGGCTGTATAACCATCAAATCACGATGTCGCAAGCGCTGCACACCATTCATCGCCCACCACCAACCATTAATTTAGATGAGTTTGACGAAGGCAAACATCCTGCTCAAATCCGCTTGATCATGGAAGAGTTGCTCGCACAAAACTTATCGATGCTGGCGGTGCGTAGCAAAGGCCAGAAGGATTCAGCGTTACCTCTCGGTCCTTGCAATAAACTAAAAACGCAGCTTTTAGCCCAACTGCCTTTCTCTCCTACGAACGCTCAAACCCGAGTAGTACAAGAGATTGAAACCGATTTAGAAAAACCCCACCCAATGATGCGCCTAGTGCAAGGTGATGTGGGATCGGGGAAGACGTTGGTTGCCGCTCTGGCCGCCGTTCGTGCCATTGAGCACGGCTATCAGGTGGCACTCATGGCACCAACCGAACTATTGGCTGAGCAACACGCGATCAACTTCGCCAACTGGTTTGAAACAATGGACATTCAAGTCGGTTGGTTAGCGGGCAAACTCAAAGGTAAGGCAAAGGAAGCCGAGCTGGCTCGCATTGCCAGTGGTGAAGCACAAATGGTAGTGGGTACTCACGCGCTATTCCAAGAGCACGTTGAATTTCATCACCTTGCTTTGGTCATCATTGATGAACAGCACCGCTTCGGTGTCCATCAGCGATTAGAGTTACGTGAAAAAGGCGCAAAACAAGGCGCCTACCCACATCAGTTGATCATGACGGCAACGCCTATTCCTCGCACGTTAGCGATGACCGCATACGCTGACCTGGAAACTTCCGTGATTGACGAACTGCCTCCGGGTCGAACGCCGATTCAAACCGTCGCCATTCCTGACACAAAACGTGACGACATCGTCGAGCGTGTCCGAAATGCCTGTTTAAACGAAGGTAAGCAGGCATATTGGGTGTGTACTCTGATTGATGAGTCGGAAGTATTAGAAGCACAAGCCGCGGCTGATACCGCTGAAGAGCTTCAACGTAAGCTACCGGACGTAAAAATTGGTCTAGTACACGGCCGAATGAAGCCGGCAGAGAAACAAGCGGTGATGCAAGATTTCAAAGACAATAAGCTACATTTGCTGGTCGCAACGACCGTGATAGAAGTGGGCGTAGACGTGCCAAACTCTAGCTTGATGATCATCGAAAACCCCGAACGTCTCGGTTTAGCACAATTACACCAGCTAAGAGGTCGCGTGGGCCGAGGTTCCGTTGCTAGCCATTGTGTGCTGCTTTACCACTCTCCACTGTCGAAAACTGCGCAAAAACGTCTCGGAGTACTGCGTGAAAGTAACGATGGTTTCGTCATTGCACAAAAAGACTTAGAGATTCGTGGCCCAGGCGAACTATTGGGTACAAAACAGACTGGTCTTGCTGATTTCAAAATCGCAGACTTAGTTCGAGATCAACGTCTGATTCCCGAAGTTCAGCGTATTGCGCGTCATATTCATGACAATTACCCGACTAATGCAACAGCGATTATCGATCGCTGGTTGGGTGAGCGGGATATTTACTCCAAAGCGTAATGATTGAAAGCGAGCCAAATGGCTCGTTTTTTAATACGCTAAAAACCAAAGCAATCGTTTGCTTTTTAGGTAAATCTCTCTATAATCGCGCACAAATTTTTAAGTGTGTTGCATCACACTCCACCAACCTGAGTTGACTCTGATTAACAGCAATCACAGGTAACGACGTCAACTCCACCCTGCTCTCCCATTCAGCGAGATCTGGGAATATATTGCGACTAGCGAGACAAACAATGACAACTTCAAACCGATCTTCGGAACTGGTCTATCAACTCAATGATCGACCACCTTTGCCTCAAACCATTTTTGCCGCACTTCAGCACTTATTGGCGATGTTCGTCGCGGTTATCACTCCGTCACTGATCATCTGTCAGTCTTTGGGTGTACCAGCAGACCAAACGAATACCATCATCAGCATGTCTTTATTTGCGTCAGGCGTGTCTTCGTTTATTCAAATTCGCACCTTTGGCCCAATTGGCTCTGGTTTACTCTCTGTTCAAGGCACCAGCTTTAACTTTTTAGGTCCTATTATTGGTGCAGGCCTATCGCTGAAAGCAGGTGGAGCAGACATCAGCACCATGATGGCAGCCATTTTTGGTACGATTTTAGTGGCATCATTTGCAGAGATTTTCCTATCTCGCGTATTAGAGCATGCCCGTCGCATTATCACTCCGCTCGTTTCAGGCATTGTCGTCACTCTTATCGGCCTCACACTGATTCAGGTCGGCTTAGTATCAATGGGCGGTGGCTACGCAGCATTAAATGAGGGAACCTTCGGCAGCTTAGACAAACTTGCTCTGGCTGGGACGGTACTTGGATTAATTGTGATTTTAAACCGCTCTAAAAACCCATACACCCGTGTGGCTTCGATTGTGATTGCGATGCTGGTAGGCTATATCATGGCGTATTTTATGGGGATGGTAGATACTTCTCAGCTAGGCACAACCGAGATCGTAGCACTACCGGTACCAATGCAATATGGCTTATCGTTTGACTGGTCTCTGTTCATTCCGCTGGTACTGATTTTCTTTATTACCGCACTAGAAGCCATCGGCGATATTACCGCCACATCCGAAGTGTCTGGCGAGCCAGTCAAAGGCCCTGTGTACATGAAACGCATTAAGGGTGGTGTGTTAGCAGACGGCTTAAACTCTGCAATCGCAGCCGTGTTTAACAGTTTCCCGAACTCCACCTTTAGCCAGAATAACGGCATCATCATGCTAACAGGGGTTGCGAGCCGTTACGTGGGTTACTTTATTTCTGGCATGTTAGTGATTCTTGGCTTGTTTCCTGGTGTCGCTAGCTTTGTTCAGCTGATTCCTGAGCCAGTACTTGGCGGCGCAACGATTGTCATGTTTGGTACGATTGCTGCCGCTGGTGTGCGTATTATCTCTCGTGTTGAGCTCGATCGCCGCGCAATTCTGATCATGGCCTTATCCTTCTCAATGGGGCTTGGTATCGCGCAAAAACCAGAGATTCTGCAATTCATGCCAGAATTTATTAAGAGTATTTTCTCCACTGGCGTTGCTGCAGGTGGTATCACAGCGATCATCTTAAACCTACTTCTGCCAGAGAAACTGGAAGACGAAGATGAACTTCCTCAAGAAGTGAAAGAGTCTTAATAAGATTGTAGAGAAAAGCAAAGCCCAACCTGTTTAGGTTGGGCTTTTTGTTTTAAATGGTACAGTCACCGACTTACTTGGTAGGAAAGCTGATTTGAGCGATTAAACCGCCTTCACTGCGATTACGCATCACCACAGAGCCTGAATGCTGGCTGATTATACGCTTCACAATCGCCAACCCGAGCCCAGTGCCTTCACTGCCGCGAGCTGTGTCACCACGCGTAAAGGGTTCAAATAATTTTGCGATTTGAGAATGCTCGATACCCGGTCCGTTGTCTTCTACCGATATCCACACTAGCTGCTTATCTGCTGTCACACCGGTACTGATTTTGACCCAGCCATTGCCGTAACGCAGTGCATTGACAACTAAATTACTGATCGCCCGTTTAATCGCAATGGCGCTTCCTTTAGCTGGTGGCAGGTTAGGATTAAGATCCGTTTCAATTTCAGCCTCATAGCCACCTTCAGAACTGGCGACGTCACTGGCAATCGTACTGATATCAACCGCTTCAAACGATTCTTTGTTCACCGGTTTGAGGTAGTCCATAAACTGACTAATGATCTCATTACACTCTTCCGTATCGCTAATGATCCCTTCAGCAAGGTAGCTGTCCTCGGGAGACATCATTTCTGTCGCTAAGCGAATGCGCGTCAGCGGTGTTCGCAAGTCATGGCTAATCCCCGCCATTAATAGGGCGCGATCTTCTTCGAGCTCCTGAATGCCTTTGGACATTTGATTAAACGCTCGGGTTACAGAGCGAATCTCCGATGCGCCTTTTTCTGCCAACGGTAGCGGGATTTCACCTCGACCGACGTCTTTCGCGGCTCTCTCTAAAGCCAAAAGTGGGCGGTTTTGTAAACGAATAAACAACCAACCACCAGCAATGATCAGCAGCGCCATAATCAAGCTGTTACGAAACAGCGGTGCAAAATCTTCTTCTTGCAGCTCAGATAAAGGAATACGAATGATGGAGTTCGGCAACTTTTCGATGTGCATCCACAAGATGTAACTTTCATCACCAAGCAATAAGCGCACTTCGGTCGGCGAACCTAGCTCTTGGCTCATTTCTTCAGACATCAAATCAATCGACATCGCGTGATGAAATTCAACCGCTTTATCGCTGTCAAGGCTGTGAACCGTCACCCCCAGCCTTTCTAATAATTGACGTCTCAGCGGTGCATCAGATTTTAATGGCCCTTCATCATCAAGCACCAAATTAAGCTCATGGGCGAGAATTTTATTGAACTGCTGCAAACTCGGCATCAACGCGTAGTTAAAAACGGCGTAGTAAGAGAAAACTTGGCTAGCGAGGAGCAAAGAGATGAACAGCAGAATAGATTGTGTCAGTGAACTTCGGATGCGCATGGAACGTTCCTGGTGGTCCTAATCGCGAAATTTCAGCCTTCGAAGGGAAGGACTTGAAGGCTGAAGTTGCTATAGCCAAGTGCTGGCTATTGAGTGAGGAGATTACACCTCTTTGCCGTCTGGGACGAAAACGTAACCTAACCCCCACACGGTTTGAATGTAGCGTGGCTTGCTTGGATCGTCTTCTAACATGCGACGCAAACGTGAGATTTGCACGTCAATAGAACGTTCCATCGCAGAATATTCACGGCCACGTGCCATGTTCATCAATTTGTCTCGTGACATCGGCTCTCGCGCATTCGTCACGAGCGCTTTCAGGACAGCAAACTCTCCTGAGGTCAGTGGCATTGCCTCGTCACCGCGGAACATCTCGCGAGTGCCTAGATTGAGTCGGAACTCGCCAAACTCCACTACTTTTTCTTCGGTGCTTGGCGCACCCGGCAACTCTACGGTTTGACGGCGTAGTACGGCTTTAATGCGAGCGAGTAATTCACGTGGGTTAAATGGTTTTGGCAAATAATCATCCGCCCCCACTTCCAGACCCACAATGCGGTCCACTTCATCACCTTTCGCGGTGAGCATTAAGATTGGCAGCATGTTGTTCGCGTGGCGTAGACGACGACAAATCGACAAACCGTCTTCACCTGGCAACATTAGGTCCAGCACCATTAAGTGAAAGTTTTCGCGCGTTAGTAGGCGATCCATCTGTTCGCCATTGGCGACACTTCGGACCTGAAAACCTTGCTCAGAAAGGTAACGCTCCAATAGAGCACGTAAACGAGCATCGTCATCAACCACTAAAATTTTATGATTTTCTTGCATTGAAACATCCTTTCAGAAGCATCTATTGTCGAAAATGTATCACTGTTTTTCCTAACGTGCTCAAGCAAATTGTTACTCTTTTTATCTTAAGCGCTTTATTTTCTCTCTAGCAGGTATTTTCAGCACCTACTATTGGCCATAATTCCATTCCAGTTCACGTTTGGCCTCAAGTAACTCTTGTTGTGCTTCTGCCAATTTGTGACGTTTTTTCTCGATTTTGTCTGCTTTCCCTGAACGCTGCGCTTCCGCTAGTTCTTGCTCACGCTCCTCAACGTCTCGCACCTTTTCGTCCACTTCCGCTTGCAGTTCTTGACGCAGTTCACCTTCCGAACATTCATTCTGGATAGCGGTAAGTGCCTGTTCTAAGCCTTTAATTCGATGTTCATTACCTTGTGCTTTCGCATACTCAAGCTGCTGTTCTACCGCTAACTCTTTGGCGTCACAGCCTTTCACTTCATCTTGAGCAAAAACTGAGAGTGAGAATCCTATTGTTAGTGCAGCGCTACACATGACTGCTTTGTTCATTTTACTTCTCCGATAAAGGCACCATGCCTTTGTATCCAATAAGCTGACGTTGAGACTCAAGTCACTTCTAGTGAACTTCAAGAGACTTGAATCGGTGATAAAGCCTCAGTCTTCCAAGGCTGGTTTGTTGTATTCAATCGAGTTAATGAACCACTCTTTTTCACCTTCTGGGGTTCGCACCGTGAACTCTTCATCCACTTGTTTTTTCAACATCGCTCGCGCCATAGGTGAATCGATAGAGATGTAGTCTTTCGCATCTCCATAAATCTCTTCAGGCCCAACAATGCGGAACTTCTTCACCTCTCCTGCCTCATTTTCTATTTCAACCCAAGCACCAAAAAAGACTTTGCCTTCTTGCTGCGGAGAATAGTCAACGATCGTGACTTCAGGCAGAAACTTGCGAAGAAATCGAACACGACGGTCGATCTGACGAAGCAGACGTTTGTTGAAGGTGTAATCCGCATTTTCTGAGCGATCGCCCAGGCTCGCCGCCCAGGTGACGATTTTGGTGATTTCAGGACGCTTTTCATTCCAAAGGTAATCATGCTCTTGTTTGAGTTTGTTATAACCTTCACGGGTAATCAGCTTAGTTTTCAAGTTAACTCCTATCTCAACTAAAAAATGCCGCTCTTGAGCAGCATTAAGGAGATGATATACCCAAAGCACTGGCTTCGTTCGGGCTTTGGGTATCAAGATAATAAGGCGGCCAGAGTGCTACTTTTCGCAATCTGGTTTTTGCGTCACGATGTAATTCGTATCACTCGAAACAACCGCGCCATGTTTTAGGAAGTTTTTACCTAAAATCATGCTGTAATGGAAGCGACCACGGTCTTGCAAATTGACTCGGATCTTCTTCTCTAACTCGCCAAGCTTAACGTGCATTTCTACTACAGGTCGTTCGTTGGCCTTTTCTCCTTTTTTGGCCGTTATACGCATGACATCCACCACCTCACGGGTAAACGCCTTGGTCATGCCTAGATCGTTTTCATAAGTAAAACTCACCATATCTTTACCGTCTTTTTGAAAGCGCTTGATGTCCTTGGCATTAATCGAGCTCACGTCAGCACCAGTGTCCAATTTGACAGGGAAAGACATCCCTTCCACTTCAGCCACTTCGATATGACCGGCTTTGAAAAGTGGCCTTGCATCTAGTAAATGGTCGGCGCGAGTATTCAGCAGCACACCGCCTTTGGCGATATCATGACCAAAGACGAAAAATGGTTGCGTCTCGTCTTCATCTAGCACGTCGAGTGCAAATTCCATTGATGTCTCTTTGCTACCGAAAAGGAAATCGCCATCAACAACGGGACGCACAGTGCTACCCACTTTGAGCTTTTTCACCACAGGCTTGGTAATTTTTTCTTCTTTACCCTCATCGTTCATTAAATAAAACGTGACGGATTCATCCTTACCTTTTTCTGTTACTTCAAAGCCATTTACACGCAGTAATGGCGTTTTCACCGTAAACGTGGGGTAAGCAGGAACGGTATAACCATCAATGGTGACTTGTTCTTCCGGCGAAATCACGAGGGGCTTTGACTTGAGTGCGCTCTTGAACGTTTTTTCAACACCGCCCAATAGGTTTTCTCTGTCGGTATCAATCACAAAGTGTTGGCTCGCGACATCCTGACCCAAGCGAATTTGTGAACTGAACTTACTGCGGTCACGCAAATAGACTAACCAACGTTGAGTTTCGTTTTCGTCGATTTTCACTGGTAAGTAGACCAACGGACGCTCGCTCTTAGTGGTTTTCAGCATGCGTACCAAAGGTAACGTCATTGGATGGCGCTTGCCGTTTTCACCTTCTAGCGTGAAAGAAACTGCATTGTTCTTTTTATCAACCTTGATATCCAGTGCGTGAACGTTGGTGTAGCGGCTGGTGGTTGATATGCTGATCTTGTATGGCACGCCCTCAACTTCAACCGTCTCTTTTTTGCCGATCATTTTTGCGCTTGGTTGCTCTTGAAGATAGTCGTAGCCAGCAAATACCCACGCATTGTTATCGAGATAGGTTTTACCAATCAAGATAGGAGAAGAGAATTGCGTGCGCTTGGTCAGGTTCACTTCTGTATCAACGGTGTGGCCTGCAATCGTCATCGGCATTTTTATCGTCGGGCGTAAAATAGGCTTTTTGCTTGTTCGACTACGAATGGCGCTCACTCGCTCCAGATCATCGGTAATCTGTATTTCTTTTCCTGTGTAAGGATGAGGAACCGTAAAGCTCACCTTCACTTGATATGGTTTAAAAGTATCGGCATCCCACTTCGCCTTCGTCCCACCTAAATCATCGACAATCGCCCACAACAACTCGTTGTCTTTCAAGTTCTGGTAGTCAGGATGAGAGCTACTGACATGGATGTTCTCTGCATGCATAGACGTGGTGTCAGCACCAGTATCAATCTTGCCAATAAATGGTACCGCTTTTAGCTCTGGAATATCACTGTAGTAAACGCTCTCCACTCGTCCAAGCACCAACTTGTCATCAAGCTGATATACAGGGTCTTGTGTGGTTGCTGATATGGATTGTGCCCAACTAAGCGGGGCGACAAGTAAGGCACTCGTAAGCGCTAACGCCAAAGACATTTTTTTCATCATGATTATCCGTATAAGCCGAGGTACATTTAGTTATATCAATAACCGTGGATATAGGTTAGTCGATAGTTGCGGATATAAGTTCTCAATTTAATTACAGTTTTGACACAAATCTGACTGATGTCCACCAGCGCCCGGTAAATTTTTGTCTCGTTAATTTAAAACATTGCAAATTCTTCGAACGACCCCAATGTTCTATACAACCCAAACCGAATTGAAAGAGAAAACACGGATGAGCCAAGCTATCTGTCGTATGATTGCTCAAGAACTGAATGTTCGCCCAGAGCAAGTCAACGCCGCTGTCACCCTAATTGATGACGGTAACACCGTCCCTTTTATTGCACGTTACCGCAAAGAGGTGACGGGTGGCCTTGATGATACCCAACTGCGTACTCTGGACAGCCGTCTGTCTTACCTTCGTGAAATGGATGACCGCCGTCAAACCATTCTCAAATCGATCCAAGAGCAAGGCAAACTGACGCCTGAGCTTGAGCAAGAAATTATTCAAGCCGATAGCAAGACTCGTCTTGAAGACCTTTACTTACCTTACAAACCTAAACGCCGCACTAAAGGCCAAATCGCCATTGAAGCCGGCCTAGAACCGCTAGCTGACATGCTGTGGAATCATCCGCAAACCGAGCCAGAAAGCGAAGCAAGTAAATATCTTGATGCCGACAAAGGCATCATAGATACCAAAGCCGCCCTAGACGGTGCCCGTGCGATCATCATGGAACGCATTGCTGAAGACGCAAACTTACTGGAAAAAATCCGTAACCACTTAAATCGTAATGCGGAACTTGTCTCACGAGTCGTTGAAGGAAAAGAGCAAGAAGGTGAGAAGTTCAAAGATTACTTCAATCACAACGAACCGCTGAGCAAAGTCCCTTCTCACCGTGCACTTGCGATGTTGCGCGGCCGCAATGAAGGCTTCCTAACTTTAGCCATGAACGCTGATCCAGAGCAGGAAGAAGGTGCTCGCCAATCTTACTGTGAAACCATCATTGCCGACCATTATGGCGTGACGTTAAGTAGCGCACCAGCAGATGCATGGCGCAAACAAGTGATCAGCTGGGCATGGCGCATCAAAGTATCGATGCACATGGAAACCGAGCTAATGGGCGCAATGAAAGAGCGTGCTGAAATTGAAGCGATTGAAGTATTTGCGACTAACCTAAAAGATTTGTTAATGGCGGCGCCAGCAGGTCCTCGTGCAACACTTGGTCTCGATCCTGGTCTGCGTACCGGTTCAAAAATCGCGGTTGTCGATTCAACGGGTAAAGTTCTGGCTACGGAAACCATCTACCCTCACCCTCCGCAAAAACAATACGACAAATCAGCGCAAATCGTTGACCAGTTAGTGCGTAAGTACAACGTGGATTTAATTGCGATTGGTAATGGCACGGCTTCTCGTGAAACCGATGGCTTTGTCGCAGACGTAATCAAACGCGGCAACCTAAAAGTTCAGAAAATCATCGTCAGCGAAGCAGGCGCATCGGTGTACTCGGCCTCTGAACTCGCAGCGAAAGAGTTCCCGAATATGGACGTATCACTGCGTGGTGCAGTGTCGATTGCGCGTCGTTTGCAAGATCCATTGGCTGAGCTCGTGAAAATCGATCCGAAATCGATCGGTGTGGGTCAATACCAGCACGATGTAAGCCAATCTATGTTGGCAAAACGCCTAGATGCGATTGTGGAAGACTGTGTAAACGCGGTTGGCGTTGATGTGAACACGGCTTCTGCCGCACTATTAACGCGCGTAGCAGGCTTATCAAGCACCATCGCGCAGAACATTGTCGACTTCCGCGACAAAAATGGCCGCTTCGAAGCACGTACGACGTTGAAGAAAGTACCTCGCTTGGGTCCTAAAGCGTTCGAACAGTGTGCGGGCTTCCTACGTATTATGGACGGCAAGAACCCACTTGATGCTTCAGCAGTCCACCCGGAAGCATACCCAGTAGTCAAAGCAATTGCTGAGAAAAACAGCAAAGACATCAAGGCACTGATTGGTGACTCAGCATTCCTCAAAGGCTTACACGCTGTGGACTATACCGATGAACACTTTGGTGTCCCAACGGTTACCGATATCATCAAAGAGCTGGATAAACCGGGTCGTGACCCACGTCCTGAATTCAAGACCGCTACGTTTGCAGAAGGCGTAAACTCAGTTTCTGATCTAGAACCGGGCATGATCCTAGAAGGCGTGGTCTCGAACGTAGCCAACTTTGGTGCCTTCGTCGATATCGGTGTTCACCAAGATGGTCTGGTCCACATTTCTGCGCTGACTGACCGCTATGTTTCTGATCCACGTGAAGTCGTGAAAGCAGGTGACATCGTCAAAGTAAAAGTGATGGAAGTGGACGTACAGCGTAAGCGTATTGGTCTATCGATGCGTATGAAAGACGAACCGGGTCAAGATAACCGAAGCCAACGCTCTTCAGCCGCACCGCGTCGTAATGACCAAGCACAACGTCGTCAGCCTCGCCGCGATGAGTCTTCATCGAACAGTGCAATGGGCGGTGCTTTTGCGGCAGCGTTTGCTAAAGCGAAAAAGTAATCTTACCTAGGTTTCACTGCTAAAAAGAAAACGCTCCAATCAGTTCAATCTGCTTGGAGCGTTTTTGTTTGAGTAGGATATTGAGTCGTCATAATACTGCTATCACTTCTGACGGGGTATGGGGAGCGACTGCATGACCATAATGAAACTTGATCACCTTCCTGCGCTTTTCCATTAATCCTTCATTGATCGCAGCATCCAAAATGCGCTTTGGTAAGCGAAAACGAATTGCGTAGCCCTTACCTTGGTCTTCACTGTACGACTTGAGCGCAAGCAAACTAAAAAGCCGTTCTAGTGTATCTTCCGGCTCTTCTTGATAACGCGTGTCGACTTCTGTTTCCATGTCATAATCAGGATGCTCTGAAGGATCCCAAGAAGACTGACGTCGGCGCTTGTCATCGCCTTTTACTTTTCGCTCTGCATTGGTTTTGGCCAATGCGACCGTTGGCGTCACAGGCTCTCGGACTTTATTGTCGCGAGCTGCTTGTTCCGTCTGCACATTCACGGATGGGGCGATCAGTGGCACACTTACGTTGGTCGGTGACACAATCATTGCGAACCCTCCTCAGAGTCGCCCAACTCGTCAATATGGCTTAGCTTTATTGGCTAATAAAACCTCACCAACCTTTATATCGACCACTTTTTAAACAGCTTGAGCTTTTTCCGCTCGTATTTGATTAATCGTGAGCAAACTCTCGAATTTGGGCACAAAACTCGTCATGTTCAGTCATAAAGGGCGCATGAGAGGACTGATTGAAAACAAACTGCTGAGTATGAGGTAACTGTTCACTTAAATCATTCGCCACTTTAATCGGCACCAATCCATCCAAACGACCATAAAGACGCAGCATTGGTACAGAAAGAGACGTCAATGCATCGCGCAGGTCCACATCAGCAAGGATGTTTAGCCCAACCAACAGCGACTCAGGGTTTGGCTGAGGGCGCGACAGTACCGCTTGCTTGAGTTGTTTCACATCTTTGCGTGCAGATGGACTGCCCATCGCTTGCAACGCCATAAAGCGCTCAATGGTCAGTGAAAAATCTTCTAACAACTGAGAGGTGAACGCGCTCAGTACATTCGGTTGAATACCGCGCCAAGGCTTCTCTGCGGCAAATTTTGGTGAACTGGCGACGGTGATCAACTTAGTCACACGCTCGGGCATGTTTAATGCGACATGCGTCGCCACTAAGCCTCCGAGGGACCAGCCAAGCCAAATCGCTTTCTTTGGCGCACTTTGCACCACCAAGTTAGCAATATGGTCTAAATCTTCACCATGATGCTCGGCACTGTGTCCATAACCCGGAAGGTCAACAACATGAACACGGAAATCAGTTTGAAGTGATTCGACGGTTTGCTGCCAAACCGCGCCATTCATACCCCAACCATGTAGCAACACCAGATCAGGTCCTTCACCAAACGACTGCCAATGTAATTTCGTGCTCATGTTCTCAATCTCTCCCACTAATTTTATTCCCTACGCCATCAGCCAAGCGTTAGGCTGAGTAAAATATCACCATGAATAAGCGCTATGTTATCTCATCACTGGCAAAACATCATGCATCGCGTGTTGAGCAGTCAATGCGGTCTGTGTCGGTTCCCTATTCAAACACCAAACCACACGCATGCTCTGCGTTGGTGTGAGCACTGTTTACAGCACCTAACTCCAATCAAGCGATGCCAACGTTGCGGTTTAACGTTACAGAAAGAGGAGATGAGTACGGATAGTATTTGTGGTGAATGCCTTTCAGAACCACCGCCATGGCAAAGGCTATACACGTTAGGCGATTACGACTTTCCCCTTTCACGGGAAGTACAACGCTTTAAAGATCACGGAGAGTCTTGGCATGTAAAAGCATTAACCGAGCAACTGGCACAGCGCATCACCACGCCAGCTCCAATCATTACCAGTGTGCCATTGCACTGGCAGCGTTACCTGCGCCGGGGCTTTAATCAAAGTGATGTTTTAGCCCGACACCTCGCCAAGCAATTGCAGACCAATTTTGATGCGAAGGTCTTTCGCCGGGTCAGAGTCGCCCAATCACAGCGCGGCAATACCAAAGCGAGCCGTGAACAAAATCTAAAAGACGCGTTTGTTCTCAATAAGCGACCGCCATCTTCCCACGTTGCCATCGTCGATGATGTGGTCACCACAGGCAGTACCGTCCGACAATTATGTCATTTACTACTTGAAGTTGGCGTAGAAAGCATCGATATTTACTGCATCTGCAGAACACCTGCTCCTCGTTCTCTCTAGATCGCTTCGCCATGCCTTAGCATCAAAAAGACTAGACCCATACGTCAACAAGAGTAGAATAGCAGCAGTAACCTACAAATTTACTCGGGTATTCGTCGTGTCAAATATTACTATTACAGAAACTGCGCAAACGCATTTCGCTAACCTTTTAGGTCAACAGCCTGAAGGGACTAACATTCGTATTTTCGTTGTGAACCCAGGTACACAAAACGCTGAGTGTGGCGTGTCTTACTGCCCACCAGAAGCAGTAGAAGCGACCGACACTGAAATCCCTTACAGCGGTTTTTCAGCTTACGTGGATGAGCTAAGTCTGCCATTCCTTGAAGACGCTGAAATCGATTTTGTTACCGATAAAATGGGCTCTCAGCTAACGCTAAAAGCTCCGAACGCTAAAATGCGTAAAGTTGCGGACGACGCGCCACTGGTTGAGCGCGTTGAATACGTTATCCAAACTCAAGTCAACCCACAGCTTGCTGGCCACGGTGGTCACGTAAACTTGGTTGAGATCACTGAAGACGGCATTGCTATTGTTGCATTTGGTGGCGGCTGTAATGGCTGTTCTATGGTTGACGTAACACTAAAAGAAGGCATCGAGAAAGAACTGCTAAACCAATTCGTTGGTGAACTCACCGCTGTTCGTGATGCAACAGAACATGACCGTGGTGATCACTCTTACTACTAAGAGTAAATACGGTCAGAAAATGGGAGGCTTCGGTCTCCCATTTTTGTATCGATACTGAGGTAACCTTGAGATGCTTAGTTCTGCCCGTAAAATCCGCTAGAAACTCAGGCGGAGTTCTCATATATTAAGAATCTTACGCATCTCGTAAACGCCAACGACACCAAGGAGCCAGCGCCATGTCGAAACGGACCCCACCAGAGATACTCTCATGCCAAACGGTCGCAAAATCCAAACTGTTTGCCGTGGAAGCGCTCGACCTTCGTTTTTCCAATGGTGAACACCGTACTTATGAACGCATGAAGCCAAGTGGGCGCGATGCGGTGATGGTGGTTCCTGTGACTGAGCAAGGCGATTTATTACTGGTACGTGAATACGCCGCTGGGACTGAACGCTACGAGTTGGGCTTCCCGAAGGGGTTGATTGACCCAGGTGAAACCCCACACCAAGCTGCGGATCGAGAGTTAAAAGAAGAAATCGGCTTTGGCTGCAATCAGCTGACTCCGTTGAAACAAGTTATCCTCGCGCCGTCTTACTTTTCGAGCAAAATGACTCTATTTTTAGGACAGGCGCTTTATCCAGAGAAGCAAGAAGGCGATGAGCCTGAGCCACTGGAAATTGTGCGTTGGCCACTTGCGCAAGCCGAAGAG
Source organism: Vibrio sp. JZG10 (assembly GCF_054064075.1). Classification (NCBI taxonomy): domain Bacteria; kingdom Pseudomonadati; phylum Pseudomonadota; class Gammaproteobacteria; order Vibrionales; family Vibrionaceae; genus Vibrio; species Vibrio sp. JZG10. Next base: position 117,616 of record NZ_JBSUGE010000011.1, on the reverse strand, counting down.
TTATTAACTCACATGGATTTCTGTGAAGCACGAAGCATCACCGCGCTAATGTTGGCACTGAAACACTTACCAAACACCACTCACAAACATAACCAATAACGGTCATGAGAACCGAATAATACTGTGAGTAAGGACTATCACTTATGCCAATGACAAAAGATCTATCTCACCTGCTTCCTCAAGTCATCGAAATTGCCCGTAGTGCCGGGCAAATGATCCTCGAAATATATGAAAAAAAACAGTACGAGGCCTACACAAAAAGTGACGAGACTCCGGTAACGAGCGCAGATATCGCGGCTCACAAGCTCATCACTGAACGCTTGAGTGAACTCACACCCGACATTCCCGTATTGTCAGAAGAAGACGCAGACATCAGCCTCGAGCAACGGGCTCAGTGGGAACGGTATTGGTTAGTCGACCCTCTCGATGGTACTCAAGAATTCATCGCTCGCAGCGGCGACTTTGCGACTATTATTGCACTGGTCGACAACAATAAACCAACCATGGGGGTCGTTTATGGCCCTGTCTCTGGCGTGACTTATTACGCTTATAGTGGCAAAGGTGCCTGGAAAATTCCCGACATGTCGGACAGCGTAAAAATCCATACGCACAAACACGAGCAGCCAGGGCAAAGCATCGCGATTGCTATTAGCCGCCGTCAAGACATCAATCGCATCACTAGCCGCATGAGCAGCGCTTGGAATTACGATTTAATTCCGCTCGGCTCTGCGGCATTAAAAGCGTGTCTTGTTGCAGAAGGCGCTGTAGATTGCTACCTCCGACTAGGCCCAACTGGCGAGTGGGACACCGCTGCGACACAATGCATTGTTGAAGAAGCGGGCGGACGTATTCTCAGCACGCAATTGGAGCCGCTGTCATATAACGAGCGGGAAACACTAGAAAACCCAAACTTTATTGTGCTTGGTGATGCGGATTTACCTTGGAATGAGATTTTACAACGCAAAGATTAAGCCCCTATCGGTAAAATTTAGAACACAAAATTCTAGCAATAGAAAGGCCACGAATATGTTCGTGGCCTTTTCTTTTTGACCTGTTTGTACAGCGTTAGGAGCATTTGGCCTACTATGTTCCAATCGCTTAAAGCGCTGAACACAAGAAAAACATCCCTTTTAAAATCAAAACCTTATAATTACATCCTATTGTCACCACGATCTTTGTACAGCGAATAGAGGGTTTCGCCTACTATGTTCCAAAAGCAAAAAGAGCTGCACAATCGCAGCTCTTTGAGAATTTTGGTTTTTGTCATGATAGGTTAGAAGCGACCTTGGTAATTAAACTCGTATTGACCTTGAGGGTTCGGCTTGCCCAACCATTTCAGTTGCTCACTCATGCTGGATGGGAACTCAGCTCCTGGCTTAAACCAGGCTTTGGTTGAGTATCGCTGATTAGGCATCAGCTCTGCCGAGAACGCCGCTGAGACTTGTTTACTGCTTTGCTCACCTGCAGCCGTCAACACACTGTCCTGACAGTTTAGATCGGCAATCACAGGACCGAGTTCTAGACTACCAACAGGACTTTGAATACCACTGGCATTCCATACTAAAGTGCCTTCACCATTCTTACACCAAGGCGCGGCATAAGTCGCATGACGAATATTTAACTCAAGTTGCCCATCAACGCCGACGGGAACAGGGAGACGTGCTTGCTCAACAACTTTTACTGCCGGGATCGAGGCAACTAAGTTTTTGGCATAAGGGCCATCACTCAAGCTATAGCCAACAAAACCGCGACCACGAACGTCCATTTCACTACCACGACCAAAGCGTACGGCAAACTCAGCTTTACCAGTTAGTAGACTCGACCACTGGAAATCCCAATTAACTTCTCCAAGGTTCTGGCGCTGCCAACGAACACTAGAAGCTTGACCTTGCCATACAGAGCCATTGGCCCCCTGAATGTCTAGTCCTCTCACGGTTGGTGCTTGCTGTAACACCCAAGAAACGGGTAACCCCATTAAAAGACTGACTGAAAAAAAGACGATAAAGATAACAACGTAAAGTACTGCTCGCTTCACCTTAACCTCGCTTAAACTGAAGGCGGTTCACATCAATCATGCCCGCTTGATCCGTTCGGTCGATATCTAAAAATTCGACTTCAATACCCTGTTGCTCTTTCAAGTAACGTAACCAATCCACCAGCTGATTAAACGCGAGTGGTTTGATCCACACCTGAACACTCTCATTGCGAGGTTGTACTCGAATCAACTCAACTTTATAACGACGGGCTGAAGAAGAAACCAGTTGATTCAACGGTTGGCTAGAGTAGCTCACACCGCTGCTTTTGCGCAGTGCAGTAATGCCATCCGCTTTATCTTGTACCCAAGCCAGCAACTGTTTTTCACTTTGAATACGTGATTGAGCTAGATCCGCACGTTGGCTCATTGGCTGTAGCAACCCCCAATAAATAATGCCGATAACGGCGATAGCGCCACATCCCATGACCAAACGCTGCTCACGCTGTGAGATGCTGCTCCACCAAACCTGAGCTTGAGAAATTAAGTTTTTCATCATCACCTCACAAACGCTTCAAAACAAAGCTGCCAACCACAACGTTATCGCTACGGTTCAGCTGTCCTTGCTCAACATTAAACTTCTCTGCCAATTTCACGCGAGCCTGCTCAAAAGGTTGGAAGTCTGAACTGCGAGCTTGAATTCGCACTTCGCCACGTTGACCATCATATTTAAAGCTGGTGATTTCCAAATCGCTGACCTGACCCAGTGTCGCGGGCAGTGCCGCCAACCAAGACAACATCGCCTGCTGACCGCCACCACCAGATAAGCGGCGCTCTTCATCATCCATTTGTCGTTTGAGATAACTAACGGTAGGAATTCGTCGTTTATTCGGGAACACCTGGCGGAAAATACGCTCACTCTCCTCACGATACGCTTGTGCTTGTGCTTCGTACTTGTGGACGACGAGCAACTGCTGCGCAACCATAACAACGATAAGCACGCCCGCAGCAATGGTGGCTTTTTGCCAGAGCTTCCAGTATTTCCCCCAAGAAGATTTAGGCTTGAAGATCCCGGTCAGCAAATTGACTTTGCTTTCTGTAACCCCCTTCGCCAGTAACCCCATGGTCATTTCTTCTGGCTGCGGCTCCCATACTTCAGGTAACGCAGATTCAGGGACTGAGCTATAGCAATCGAGCTTCCAACCTTCATGATTTTGTAGATAAGAAGAGAGGTAAAGGTCTAACCAAGAAGCATCGACAACCGCACCCTCTGTCGCTGAGTGACGAATCAACCATTGATCATCAAGCATCGCGGCACTGCTATGCTCTCCCTGAACAGGTAACGCAAGCACATCTGGCAAGATGCGTTTGATGGTGATGCCTTGGCTTGAAAAACGCTGCAATACGGTCTGAATCCAAGCGCGTTCAACAGCGCACACTTGCGCTTTATCCGCTTGTTTACCTAACACGGTAAAGTGAAGGCCATCAACGTCCTGCGCGACTTCATCTTCCACGAGGTACGGTAACATCGCGTCGAACTGACGTGTTGCGCCAGGCGGTATATCCACTTGCGTCAAGACCACATCATTACTCGCCAATAGCGCCACAACTTGGCGCTGACCTGCATAAGAGATCAACTCATCTAAGTGTTCCCATCCGGCGATTTCACCGCTGGCAATCACTTCCTGTTGATCTGTCGACCACACCACCCAAGGAATGGTACTTTGTTGTTCGCTACTCAGCCGAACGGTCAGAAACTCGCTCACTGATCCCTCCAAAACGACGGCGAACTACGGTCACCGTCTCTCTATTTGTACTTTGCAAAAGGCTTCGGATACGTACACGTGATTCATCCACCAACACTTGTGCATCCAATTCAAAAAAGGCGCTATCCACACCCAAATAGCCTTTGGCGTTTTTCTTTACATCTTCACTTAAGCCAGCCATTTCTGACTCTGCTAAAAATTCATCAATGCTATCCCACCCATCAAATGGGCGTTTTTCAATTAGCTGAATCGCATCACTACTGCTTAAGTTTGGTGAGAACATTGCCACCAAAATCGGAGCTTGCTCGACTTCAATCGTATTTACGTTTAAACGCCAATCATCACTCGGTAATGCGCAGATTAGCGGTTCCAATTTTTGGAAAATCTCACCACTCACCTGATAAACCGCTCGCAACTCGGTGGCATCTGCCATCCAGCCATTTGACGCTAAATACGCGGGTTTCATCGCTTCATATGTGCTGTCTTCGACCCCGGTTGTGGAGCGAACGGTGTCATCAGAATCAATGTATTCCCAGGTAGAGTCTGCAATGATTTCTGCCTGGTACGATTCAACATCCGATTCTTCCAATAAACGCTGCAGCACATTGACTAAATAAGGTCTTGCGATTTGCTGTCCCGTCGGTTGCACACGGCTCAATACATTGAGGTTAAAGCACGCTTGTTTGTCTCTAATTCGTCCCGCCGCTTGACCATAATCTAGCGGATAGACTTGTTCTTTTATTGCCCACGGCTGACTCATATTGATCGTATCGGTATCTTTGTAGCTTTGCTCGATACCGACTTTTGCCAACGCCTCTACCCCAAGGCTATACCAATACGCTTGCTGGTAGTTAACTTGATTGGCGCCCCGCTGAAACTGCAAAAACAAACGCTCCGACATACTGGCGGCAACTGTCGCCATAATCGCCAGTAACATCAGCACAATAATCAAAGCGACACCGCGCTGACGATTAACCATTATTGCTGCCTCCTGAACTTCCTTCTTTCTGACTCAATGTGCCATCAGGAGTCAGATAGGTGCGGGCAATCTCTCCATAATCTTTGAGAGTAAGGATCACAGAAACCGCTTTCGGTAGCGACTTTTCATCATCCCACTCTTTTTTCCATTGTTTACCATCGTAAAAACGCATATCAAACGATTCGACCTGCGTTAGTAATGGGGTAACGATGCCTTGTTGACCCACTGGCGTGTCAGGGTAGCGCCACCATACTCGTTGAAATGTTTCTTCTTTTAAACGATAGCCAACCTTAGTGACCTCCCCTCGGGGAAACTGCTGTTGAGGGTTGTGCCATCCTAAGCGAGCAAACATTAGCCCTTTAGTATCGGAGTCGAGCAAGTAATCTGACCAAAAAATCAGTTGGCTCGCGGGCTCTTCACCATTTGTCCGCGTTTGGCGCATCGCCATTTGACGAAAGTCATTATCCATCATCACCATGGCGCGCTGAATTTCATTTAAGCGCTGAGTTCGCTCTTGTGATAGTGCATTGCTGCGCTGCACTTGCGATACCACTTGATACGCGGCGACACTTAAACTGGCAAAAATGGCAATCGAGACCAGCACTTCAATAAGTGTAAAACCTTTTGCCAGTTGGCGCTTACTTGCGCGTGGATTCTTATTGCGCCACATAACTTCGTACCGTCACGACTGGGCTCGCGTTTTTCTCGAGCGCGACACTCACATCAAATGCTTTCAGCAATGGCTGCGTGGTGGCAACAGGCGTGATTTTCCAGTACCAAGTGCGCCCAGCCAGCTCTTCTGTGCCGTTCTTTACTTTAAGTTCACTGGTACTCAACATCACGTTGGCCATCTGATTATCCACAACCATGGCTGCAAACATTTTTTCTTCTAAATAACTGATCGTATTAATATGCTGGCTCACCGAGCGAATGACGCTGATGGCAGCGGTGGCGAAAATAGCCAGTGCGACCAATACTTCCAGTAGTGTCATGCCTCTCGTCCGGCGATGACTCCAATGTGGGCGAGCTTGCTTAGAATTGCGCATTCTCATCCTCTTTCACTTCTTCGCCCGGCGCTAGTAACAAGATTTGTCCACTTTCTTTGCCGATGACTCGCCAGCCGTCATTAAAGGCGTCACCATTTTGCGGAAAAAAAGACAGAGTAAATGGCGTAACTTCTGCACTGGAGAAGATAAACACTTGCGGTGGCTTAACTTTCTTTTCGTCGTCGTCTTCTTCAGCAAACATGTCTTCATCAAAAAGAGAGCCCGGTTTGAATAGGCGATCATCATTATCCCAAGCACCGCCACCTAGCTCGAGCAGTAGCGTAATGTCATCTTCCAACTTGGTTTTGCTCGGAATCTGCTTTAACTCCAGAGGCTGCCAACCTTCCGCGGTCAAACTCAGTAGAGCGTACGTTGATTTAGCGTCATCCACACGAACGCCAAAGTCTTTACCGCTTAGTACGGCTTCTTCGTTAAGCAGCTGTAAACGCTGAAAAAAGCTTTGAGCATACTGTTTGGAAAGATTTTTTTGGCTGGTCGGTAATGTCGTGATCACGGCCACTGCCGTGAGGGATAGCAAAACCAGCACCAATAGAATTTCTATCAATGTAAAACCGTTGTGTTTTCGCATTTGCTTCATTAGTGCTGGCTTAGGCTCTATTTATTGGAAATCTTGCATGTTCCAGTTGCCAATATCTGCAGCTGGACCTTCTCCACCCTCTTGGCCATCTGCGCCTAGAGTGAAGATGTCAATCGTACCGTTATCGCCTGGGCTTAGGTACTGGTACTGGTTACCCCAAGGGTCATTAGGAAGACGTTTGATGTAACCGCCATCACGGTAGTTACGAGGCTCTGGGTTAGAAGGCTTGCTAACTAATGCTTCCAGGCCTTGGTCTGTCGTTGGGTAAACGCTGTTATCCAACTTGTACATATCTAGGGCATTTTCCAGCGCTACGATGTCCGTAATCGCTTTTTGTTGGTCAGCCTTCTCTTTGTTACCCAATAGGTTTGGAACAACGAAACTTGCCAAAATACCAAGGATAACGACAACAACCATCACTTCTAAAAGTGTGAAACCGTGTTGTTTACTACGTTTAAATTTCATTTTTTTCTCCGAAAGTTAGATTCAAGCCATGCCGTAAGTAGACACGTCTTAATTCGAATTTATCCGCTCATCAAGTTATTCATTTCTAGCATTGGCATCAAGGTCGCCATCACAATGAACAACACTAATCCAGCCATTAAGGCAATTAATGCCGGAGTGAATACGCCTAACGCAATATTGACTGTAGATTCAAAGTTTTGATCTTGGTTATCGGCAGCACGCGTCAACATGCTCTCCAATTCACCACTTTGCTCACCACTGGCGATCATGTGTAGCATCATTGGTGGAAACAGACGAGTTTGATCTAACGCCTTACGCAGGCTGGCACCTTCTCGAACGTTATCTGCAGCAAGTAACACTTGCTGCTTCACATAGCGATTAGACATAACATCCACCGCGACACGCATGCCTTCTAGAATTGGAATCGCACTGGAAGTACAAATCGAAAGTGTTCGTGCGAATCGTGCGGTATTCAAACCTCGAGAGATTTTGCCCAATAGCGGTAGACTCAAGATTTTTCTATCCCAAGCCAAGCGAAAGTCTGGTTTTTGCAACGCCAGTTTGAGCCCATAGAAAAACACCACCAGCACGACGAAGATGATAAGCCCCCAATCTTGCACAAACTCACTGGCTGCCAGTAAGAACTGCGTTGACTGAGGTAACTCTTGTCCCATCTGAATGATTGGCTCAATGATTTTGGGTACCACTGTCGCTAATAAGAAAGAAACAATAACAACCGCAAACACCACTAAAACCACCGGGTAGATCATGGCTTGAAGCAGTTTGGAACGCATCTTCTGACGGTTTTCGACGTAGTCCGCCAAACGCTCTAATACCGTATCAAGATGGCCTGACTTTTCACCCGCCGCAACCATGGAGCGATAGAGTTCATCAAACACGTGTGGGTAATCAGCAAAACTGTCGGCGAGCGGATAACCCTCGGTTACTTTCGAGCGAACCGCAGCCAGCATAGAACGAATTCTCGGCTTTTCAGCCTGCTCAGAGACCGCGCGCAAACATTCTTCCAGAGGCATACCTGATTGGACTAACGTGGACAATTGACGTGTGATTAGTGCCAGCTCAGATGTTGAGATGCCGCGCTTAAAGCTGACTGAACCTGAAGACTTAGCCGATTTAGCTTTCGTCTCGACCACTTCAATCGGGATCATCCCTTGCTCTTTGAGTCGCTGGCGCACTTGTCGGGCGTTGTCCCCTTCTATCGTGCCTTTTTTATGCTTGCCTTTTGCATCTAGCGCTTTGTACTCAAATGCCGCCATTAGGTTTCCTTCGTCACTCGCATCACTTCTTCAAGTGACGTAATACCACGACGTACTTTGCTTAGACCATCACTGCGAATACTTGGCGTATGGGCGCGAACGGCTCTCTCAATTTCTTGCTCACCAGACTCTCGGTGAATCAATTCTTGCACTTGCTCATCGACCATAATGAGCTCGTGGATACCTGTTCGACCTCGGTAGCCTTTTTGGTTACACGCTTCGCAGCCTTTAGCACGGTGTAGCTCTAGTGGTTCATGCGCTTCCATACCAAACAGTTTCTTCTGTTCAGCATCGGCTTCATACGGTTCTTTGCAACTCGGGCAAAGCGTACGAACCAAGCGCTGTGCTAACACACCCAATAACGATGAAGAAATAAGGAATGGTTCAATGCCCATATCGCGTAGACGCGTGATCGCACCAACAGCGGTGTTGGTGTGAAGGGTCGACATTACTAAGTGACCCGTTAAGGACGCTTGCACTGCAATTTGTGCGGTTTCTAAGTCACGGATCTCACCGACCATCACCACGTCAGGGTCCTGACGCAGAATAGCACGCAAGCCACGCGCAAAAGTCATGTCGACCTTCGGGTTCACCTGAGTCTGACCGATGCCATCAATGTCAAATTCGATCGGGTCTTCAACCGTTAAGATATTGCGTTCGTTACTGTTGATCTCTTGCAAGCCAGCGTACAAAGTCGTCGACTTACCAGAACCCGTCGGGCCGGTGACCAAGATAATACCGTGAGGACGCTGAATAAGATGACGGAAATTGTCGTGCACGGAAGGCGTCATACCTAAGCTATGCAAATCGAGACGCGTCGCGTTTTTATCCAACAGACGCATAACTACTCGCTCACCATGTGACGACGGCATTGTAGAAACACGCACATCAACCGCACGACCACCAATACGCAGCGAGATACGACCATCTTGAGGTACGCGCTTTTCTGCAATATCCAGCTTCGCCATGACCTTCACTCGCGAAACCAATAATGGTGCAAGCTTACGACTTGGGGTGAGCACTTCACGCAATACGCCATCGACACGGAAACGAATCGAAAGGGTTTTCTCGAAAGTTTCGATGTGAATATCCGACGCCCCTTCTTTAATTGCTTCACCCAACATCGCATTGATCAACTTAATGATTGGTGCATCGTCTTCTGACTCTAGCAAGTCTTCATCATGCGGCAGCTCTTCAGCCAATGAGAAAAAGTCGTCGCTATCGGCACCGATGTCTTCCATCAATTGACGCGCTTCAGACGAGTCACGCTGATAAGCTTCGGTTAACTTTTTATCGAAGGCTTCTTTATCGATAGGTTGCGGCACGAAGCTTTTCTTCAGCACACGACGGACTTCGACCAGAGCCGCTGGGTTGAGCGGCTCGACATAGTAAAGAATGGGCGGACGCTCAGGATGCTCTGTCTCCAGCACCAGTTTAAAGCGATTGGCAAAACTGAATGGCAGACGACGCATACTTGGCGCTGTGTCTAACATATCAACCATTAGTTGTTTTCCATTTGATCAATAAACGCTTGGATCTCGGTTGGGTGCTGACGCTCCTGGCCAAAGGCCGGCATGACAGGGATCTTCTCGTCAGCCATCAACTTCAATCCTTGATCCGCTTTGTAGAGCTGCTCTGCGCGAATAAAGTTGTATTTGCGCTGTGTAATACCGTCTGCGGTCATACCATCACGAATAATCGTCGGCTTGATGAACACCATCAAGTTACGCTTTTCTGTTTGCGTACTGGTTGATTTGAACAGATGACCAAGCACTGGGATGTCACCCAGTAGCGGTACTTTTGACTCACTCTCGAGTGCACGTTCATCAACCAAGCCACCAAGAACCAGCATCTGACCATCTTGGATCATGACTGAGGTATTTAGCTGACGCTTAGCAAAGCGAACGTCAACCGCACCGTTAGCCCCCAACACATTGGACACTTCTTGCTCGATATTTAACTGAACAGAGTCACCTTCGTTAATTTGTGGCACAACCTTAAGCTTGATACCAACTTCTTTACGATCAACCGTTTGGAATGGATTGTCGTTGTTTGAGCCAGCAGTAGAACCTGTGATAACAGGCACTTCTTCACCAACAATAAATGATGCTTCACCATTATCCATTACAGTGATACTTGGAGAAGATAGAATGTTTGAGTTGGAGTCGGTCGCTACCGCGCTGACCAAAGCAGTCCAGTCACCCATCACGATGCTCATCGCAGCACCGTTAACACCGCTCAGTGCCGATGCAAGAGTAGAATAGTCACCAGATTCAGTAACATCATATGGCGTTCGTTCGCCATTCGCATTTGTGTAGTATTCAGTTCGAGTTTGATCTTTTGCTTCTTCTAGACCAACCATCACCTGACCAATCGGTGCACCAGAGTTACCGTACTGAATCACCGCACCGGTTTCCAGTGAGCCCCACTGAACACCTAAGTTAATGCCGTCACCTTCTGACATTTCAACGATCAGCGCCTCAATCAAGACTTGAGCACGACGAATATCAAGCTGAGCAATAACATCTTGTAGCGCATTCATGATATCTGGTGGAGCCGTTAATACTAAGGCGTTGGTCGCTGCGTGCGCAGCAATCACCACTTCACCACGCTGGGCACCTGACGCTTTCTGGCCGACTTGCTTTTCAGCTTGTAGGTTATCGGAGACACCTTTTAGTACATCCACCAAATCTTCAGCTTTCGCGTTCTTCAGGTAAACCACGCGGTTGTTACCTTTGGTCGCCATTTCAACGTCAAGTTGACGAATCAATCGCTTCAGACGCGCACGTACTTTAGGATCGCCAGAAATCAAAATCGCGTTGGTGCGTTCATCGGCAACAATTTTAGGCTCAAGGAACTCAGGCGTGCTCTTCTGATTGGTGCTTTTATTCAGTGCTTCAACAATACGCACCATTTCGGCAGCAGAAGCATTGCGCAGTTCCACCAGCTCAATTTCTTTATCACCCGCTTGGTCAACACGCTTAATGATTTCTGCTAAGCGATTTACGACCGCCGCACGACCTGTGATTAAGATGATGTTCGCAGGATCGTAGTGAACTACGTTACCAGCACCAGCATTATCAATCAGTTGACGAAGTAGAGGAGACAACTCACGAACCGACACATTACGCACCGCAACAACTCGAGTGATAACGCTGTCGCCTTGCGCGCTGCCATCACCTAATACAGGGATTGCTGACGTTTTTGAGTCTTTCGCTTTGATAACCTTAAGTACACCGTTGTCCATTTCTACGACGGCGTAGCCGTATACTTCGAGTACGTTAAGGAAAAAGCTGTAGTATTGCTCTTCGTTAAGCACATCATAGCTGCGGACATCGATTTTACCGCGCACTGAAGGGTCAACAATGATGGTCTTTTCGAGATTACGACCCACTATGTTGATGAATTCTTGAATATCAGTGCCTTTAAAGCTGGCACTAAATTCGTTTGCTATTGCACCTGGGACGCAGAGTAAACTTCCTGCTAGTAGCCAAGCACTTTTGCTGAACCAATGTTTCACGTATGTCTCCCTGAACTTACGCCGGTTGCCTAAGTCTTACAATTGGATATAGATATCGTACTGTTGGCCGTCGCGCTCAACAGTTAAATTTAATTCTTGCGGATCGCTCATCACTTGCATCAGTTGTACTGAAGAAGACGGGTCACTTAAATCGATCCCATTAAGCTGCACCGCAATATCACCAGGTTCTAGACCCACATCATTAAACAGCGCGGCATCACGACCAGGTGACACTCGATAACCAACAATGCCCCCGTCTCTTTTGACGGGTGAAATGGTGATGTATTTGAAAACGCTTTGTGGATCTTTCGCAATTTCCTCTCGGATTTGCTCTAATTTTTCTCCAACGTCAGACGCTGATTCTGCTCGTTGAGATTGGGCTCTGGCTATCTGCGGCGATTCAGATAGCTTCTTATATTCTATACCCTGCATCATTAAGGTCTCGTCTCGACCTTGGTTATCAATGATGACGCGATCCACTAATACGGCTTTTAGTGTCGCACGCGTACCTTCAATTTCTTCACCTAAACCATACGTTGCTTGCTTGCCACGGTTGGCAATGACAGCAAGGCTGGTATTCGCATCACTGCTTGCAACCGCGCCAACCAGTGTAAGGTTAAGGCGCGTCTTCGGAGCGTCTTTAACAACAGGTTGTTCTACAACTGCAGGCTTTTGTTCAGTGAATTTACCGAATAGGTTGGCATTCTGAAGGGCATTAAAATCTATCGCGTCGCCTTTATTGCTCGCAACAACGCTGCTCGTCGATGGACGCCATTGCGGCACTTCCGACGATTGAGGTATGGCTAACCATACAATTTTGCCAAGTATCCATCCGGTTATCGCAATAAACAGACAGGTGAGCAACAAGCTAAGTTTGGCTTGAATTGTATAATTATTGGACTTGATATGAGCCAGTAGCGGTCTGCTTGATAATCCTGCACTTAGCTCTAAACGTTTCACTGAATGGATTCCTTTATTCTAACGTTCGTCATTTAAGCTATAACAATAGCTATCGACTTTAAATTGCTAAATTTGCAATAAAATTATTACTCAACAAAGAGCAGTGAACTATATCACAAGTTGTCTTTCATACCTTTTTCTTATGCAGTTTTTGCCAACTCCCTTGAAAAAAATACGCCTTGACTCCATCTGTAGGTGAATAATCCATCACTCATTGCCATATTCGGGCAGTGATTAGATAGCGTAGTGTTCTATGAGTTCCCTAAATGAAGCCGTTAGGCTAGATAAATGGCTATGGGCCGCAAGATTTTATAAAACCCGCTCTATCGCTCGTAACATGGTCGATGGTGGTAAAGTCCACTATAATGGCCAACGAAGCAAACCGAGTAAAATCGTTGAAGTGGGCGCCGAAGTAAGACTTCGTCAAGGCAACGAAGAAAAAACGGTGATCATCGAAAAAATTTCTGATCAACGCCGAGGCGCTCCCATCGCACAGACCTTGTATCGCGAAACTAATGAAAGTATAGCGAAACGTGAGGAACACGCGACTCAACGTAAGCTTAATGCCCACAACCCAAGTCCAGAACGCCGCCCAGATAAAAAGCAGCGCAGAGACATCATTAAGTTCAAACACCAATAAAAGCCGGAATTACCAACGAGGAAAGCACTCCATGGCAAATAATGTTTTAAACCGCTACCTATTCGAAGATCTTTCAGTACGTGGCGAGTTGGTACAATTGGATGAAGCGTACCAACGTGTTATCTCCAGCAAGGAATATCCGGCAGCAATAGAGAAACTGCTGGGTGAGCTACTCGTTTCAACCACTCTTTTAACTGCCACTCTTAAGTTCGAAGGCTCAATCACCATTCAGCTACAAGGCGACGGCCCTGTATCTCTTGCCGTTATCAACGGTGACCACAAGCAACGCGTTCGTGGCGTGGCTCGCTGGGAAGGCGATATTGCCGATGATGCAAGCCTCCACGATCTCATGGGCAAAGGTTACCTCGTTATCACTATCGAACCGAAAAACGGTGAGCGTTACCAAGGTGTCGTTGGATTAGAAGGTGATACTCTAGCCGACGTACTAGAAGGCTACTTCGCAAACTCAGAGCAGCTAAAAACGCGCCTATGGATCCGCACGGGCGAGCACGAAGGTAAAGCCCACGCAGCAGGTATGTTGATTCAAGTAATCCCTGATGGCACTGGTTCACCAGATGATTTCGAGCATCTAGAGCAACTGACTGACACGGTAAAAGATGAAGAGCTATTTGGTCTAGAAGCTAACGAACTACTATACCGCCTATATAACCAAGACAAAGTGCGCCTTTACGAACCGCAGCCTGTCGAATTCCATTGTGGCTGTTCTCGTGATCGTAGTGGTGCCGCTATCATCACCGTTGAGAAAGCTGAAATTTATGACATTTTGGCTGAAGTAGGATCCGTTTCTTTACATTGTGATTACTGTGGCACGACCTATACGTTCGACGAAGCGGAAGTCACCGAGCTGTATGCACAAGCTTCTGCGGACAAGAAAACCCTGCATTAATTTACATAGCTTATCAAGCACGTAATTTACCCTACAAAATGCCAGCTTAATGCTGGCATTTTTGTGATCAACCCCTCGTAATGCCTCGCTTCAAGCGTAATAAAACAACTGCTTAATTTTAAACAATTAATAATGATTTTGCCCTAGCGCAAAGGATTGCGTGCACGATAAACTATTCCCACCAATATGTGACGGGTTACCTAAAACCTTATTGAAATCATGGATAAATTTTGAGCTATCTCCCTGTTTTCTCCCCGCCCCGTTGCTAGCATGGTGAGCAGATTAAAATTAAAACATTCTTACAAAATCCCTACAAAAATCCTTATAAGGAGCACCTATGACCGTTATGGAACATACTAAGGCTGCAACACTTGATCTAACCAAGCACGGACTGCATAACGTTAAAGAGGTTATTCGCAACCCTAGCTACGAAATGTTGTTTGAGGAAGAAACGCGTGAAGACCTAACTGGTTATGAGCGTGGCGTGGTTACTGAACTAGGTGCGGTTGCCGTTGACACTGGCATCTTTACTGGTCGCTCACCAAAAGATAAATACATCGTCAAAGACGCTACGACAGAAGAGCATATGTGGTGGACGTCTGATCAAGTAAAAAATGACAACAAACCAATCACTCCAGAAGTGTGGGACGAGCTGAAAGAACTGGTCACAAACCAGCTTTCTAACAAACGTTTGTTTGTTGTTGACGGTTACTGTGGTGCAAACCCAGATACGCGTTTGAGCATTCGTGTTATCACGGAAGTCGCATGGCAAGCGCACTTCGTTAAAAACATGTTTATCCGCCCAACGGAAGAAGAATTGGCAACATTTGAACCAGACTTCGTGGTAATGAATGGCGCAAAATGCACTAACCCAAAATGGGAAGAGCAAGGTCTGAACTCAGAAAACTTCACCGTATTTAACCTAACCGAGCGCATGCAACTTATCGGTGGTACTTGGTACGGCGGTGAGATGAAGAAAGGCATGTTCGCAATGATGAACTACTTCCTTCCTCTAAAAGACATCGCATCAATGCACTGTAGCGCCAACATGGGCAAAGACGGCGACGTAGCGGTATTCTTTGGTCTCTCTGGTACGGGTAAAACCACACTATCGACTGATCCTAAACGTGCGCTAATTGGTGATGATGAGCACGGTTGGGATGATGACGGCGTCTTCAACTTCGAAGGTGGTTGTTACGCGAAAACCATCAAGCTATCGAAAGAAGCGGAGCCAGACATCTACAACGCAATTCGCCGTGATGCACTGCTAGAAAACGTAACGGTACGTAGCGATGGTTCTATCGACTTTGATGATGGTTCGAAAACAGAAAACACACGTGTTTCTTACCCTATCTACCATATCGACAACATCGTTAAGCCAGTATCAAAAGGCGGTCACGCGAATAAAGTGATCTTCCTATCGGCGGACGCATTTGGTGTGCTACCTCCAGTGTCTAAACTGACACCTGAGCAAACTAAGTACCACTTCCTATCTGGCTTTACTGCAAAACTGGCAGGAACAGAGCGTGGTATTACTGAGCCTACACCAACCTTCTCTGCATGTTTTGGCGCAGCGTTTCTAACGCTTCACCCAACTAAATACGCAGAAGTACTGGTTAAACGTATGGAAGCAGCAGGCGCTGAGGCTTACCTAGTGAACACAGGTTGGAACGGCACTGGCAAACGTATCTCGATTCAAGATACGCGCGGAATTATTGATGCAATTCTTGATGGTTCGATTGAAGATGCACCAACTAAGCACATTCCTATCTTCAATCTTGAAGTACCGACTTCACTACCAGGTGTGGATCCAAGCATTCTAGACCCTCGTGACACGTACGTTGATCCACTTCAGTGGGAAAGCAAAGCGAAAGACTTGGCTGAACGCTTTATCAATAACTTTGATAAATACACGGACAATGCGGAAGGTAAATCTCTGGTTGCCGCTGGCCCTCAGATTGATTAAGTCGAGTAACAACGACGTCGCGTAAACCACAATGATAAGTGGGCGGCCACTTATCACTTTTACGTAGACCAAGTTACAAAAAACCGCTTCAAGCCCCTCTTTTGAGGGGCTTTTTATTGAATACCGCAGAATATTGATACAAGCTAAAGCCTATCTAGTTTTATTTAATTGCAAACGTAGGTTCTAGCAGGGATGAAAACAGCGCGTCGAGTTCTAATTCTGTTACTGGTTATCTTAGTTGCCATTCCGGCCACTATGATTGCGCTGTTAACAACATCTTACGCCGATGCAACTTGGCGTCTGCTATCAAACAGCATTTCCTTGCCCTTTCAAGTAGAAAGCGTGCGTTACGATTTTCCCTACCACCTAACTTTACAGGGTGTGAACACAAACGTAGACGACGCTTCTTATATCGAGCAAGTCGATTTATGGATGAATCCCGATGTTTATCGCGATGGTAAATGGATCGTTGATAGCTTATTGATTGATGGACTTAATTTGCAGTATGGCGCGCCAAAGCTCCCGCCTTTAGATAACGTTTTGTTCCATCAAATCGCGCTCAAAAATATTGATTACGCCGACGAGCAGTTTTCTGGTAATGGCATTGACCTTCAAATTCAATCACCACAATGGAATGGCCAGTTAATACCATATGGCGAGGTTCAACTTGCAGCCGACCAGATCTATTGGAATGGCGAAGCCTTTAATCAGGTCTTGGTCGACATGGACTACAAACCGCAAGACAGTACGCTCTATGGCACTTCATTTAACTGGCGTAACAGTCAAATTTCAGGGCAAGGCGAGCAGTATCCACAAGGCTGGTCTTTAGTGAATGTGACCATCAATAAGTTGCAACTCAATCATATCCAGCTCCAATCACTGCTTGCTAAGCCTTGGCAAGCAATGCCATTCCAGATTAATCACATTAATAGCTTAGACTTACTGAACGCCGATATTGAATGGGGCGATTGGCACTGGCAAAACTTAGAGCTATCCGTAGAAAACGCCACACTGCCACTGTCTCTCTGGGAGACAACGGCTCAAGTTTCATTGCAGGCGGATAGCGTCCAATTCCAACAGCAAACCGCAATAGAGCCGCGTTTAAGTGCTGCTATAGAGCCTGGAAAAATCCAGCTCAACGAGCTCAGCTTAGATTGGCAGCAAGGTCGTGTGCAGGTCTCTGGGGTGTTCACTCCAACGCAATGGCAACTCGAAGAAGCCTCCATTCAAGGCCTCAAGTGGGCAATACAACCTGAAGATAACCAAAACTGGTGGCACGCCGCCATCAGTAAGTTAGATCATGTCACAATCCAACGACTCGACATCGAGCGCAGCCAAATCATTCAGCTATCTCACGAACCTTATTGGCAGTTCTCCGGTTTAAACATCGAAGGGCAGCAGCTTGATCTTAAACAGGTCAATCAACGTTGGGGCCTTTGGCATGGCGATCTGGAAGTCAGCGTTGTCAACGCCAGTTATAACCAAGTGCTCACGTCTCATGCTGCACTTGCCATGCAAAGTGAGAATGGCTTTTGGCAACTGACACGCCTTTTTGCACCACTCGAGCAAGGCTACGTAGAAGGCGTCGGACAGATAGACCTAAGTACTCCGAGCCAGCCTTGGGCACTCAACCTCAATGCCGATGGCATTCCCTTATCACTCTTCCACGATTATTTACCCAACACACTGGCCATTGATGGTTTTTCCGATCTCAGCCTCGATCTACAAGGGTTATCAGGTGATCGCAACATGCTGGCCTACAGCTTATCTGGTGAAGTGGAAGCCAACCTACGAGATACCCGTTTTAAATCCCAAGCGAATCATTCGCTCAAAGCCATTACCTTAAGTCCGCTGCGTTTAACCGCACAACGAGGGGAAGTCGCCATAGAACCAGTCACCATTTCAGGGAAAGCTATGAGTGGTAGGGTTTGGGGCGAGTTTGATATGGCCAACAACCCGCTAAGTGGCATTGTTTATCAATGGAAAGAGTCGTGCGGGAGCGTTGAAGGCGATCTACTCAGTGGCGAAATCCATCATAATGAGTGTTTAAAAGCACCAGCTCCAAAAGAACCGGCTGATGTTGAAAGTACTCCACAAACACATGAATCATCCATTGAGCAGCCAACTGCGATCGATAACATCAATGTGGAGATTCAAGAGGAAGAGCTTTCCGAAGAAATTGTCGAAGAAGACGAAGCATCTGTCACTGATCCCACCACAGAGGAACACATCCTCCCACCGACAGAGCAAGAAAGCGAAAAGAATAAGCGCCCTACAGATCAGTAAGGCGCCCTCTCAATTAACAACTGAGTAATTGCGAATAGTTCGGTATCAGCATATAGGTACCAACAAAATCTACGGCTGGCGTGTCGCCACTATAAATCACCACGTGAATGACGATGCGTGCTTTGCGCCCTGACTCCAATCGATCTAGGTCACCACTGATCCCATCCAACGAAGTGCTCGCCACAGGGTTTTGCTCGACTGGTTGACGATAACGAATCGAACTGTCGGCCAACACAATATCACCATGCAGACCGCGCTCTTTAAGCAGCAGCCACGTCATACCCCACCCCGTCAAGGTGGCTAAAGTAAAAGCCGACCCCGCAAACATGGTGTTATGCGGATTAAGGTTCGGATTAAGTTGCGCGCAGCATTCAAACTGATAACCCGTGTACTGGTTAATTTTGATCCCCATTTTGTCGCTAATTGGGATCTGTTGCTCCCAGCGCTGCTGAAGTTCAGTGCACCATTCTGGGCGACGTAACACATTCGCCATCGGATCCAATGGTTTCACCATTTGTTGGTGACGCACAGGACCGCGCTCGTCGGTTAGTTCACCGCGACGCTCAAAGCCATTTTTCTCGTAAAAGGCGATGGCATCTTCACGGGCATTACACACCAAGCGCTTCGCCCCTTCTTGGCGTGCTAACGACTCTAGCGCGACCAGAACCAGCGAGCCCATCCCCTTACTGCGGCGATTATTTTTAACCGCCATATAGCGGATTTGGCCATCATTATCCGGCGTAATGTATAAACGACCGATCGCCATAGGACGACCTCGGCCATCAACAATCATACGGTGATGGCTCATTTCATCGTATTCATCGCGTTCGGAGCCAATTGGCATACGCCATGGCTCACGAAGCAGTTGCCAGCGAAACTGATAATACTTGTTTATCTGATTATCGGTTTTGGGAGTAATGAGTTTGAACATATCAATCCTTTGAAAGCACAACACTAATAAATGTCGGGAAAATCACTCCAAGCCAATTCCATGAGCTTGGAGTTAAAGCTTAGACCATGGCACTGGTGTTACCAGACTAGACCTGCAACCAAAACGTCACCGGACCGTCATTCACTAAGGACACTTTCATATCGGCAGCGAAGCGGCCACGCTGTGTGGGTAAAACTTGTTCACACAAATCAGAAAAGTAATCATACAAGCGCTCAGCATCAGCAGGATGCGCACCGCGAGAAAAGCCAGCACGAGTGCCTTTTTTTGTATCCGCAGGTAACGTAAATTGAGAAACCACCAACACTTTGCCTTCTACCTGTTTGACGTTCAGGTTCATCTTACCTTCATCATCTTCGAACACGCGGTAGGTCGTAACACGCTCCATCAAGCGTTTTGCTTTGGCCTCATCGTCGTCTTTCTCTACTCCTAATAAGACCAGCAGACCACGATCAATTTCCCCTACGACTTCACCATCCACACGGACGGCAGCTTCACTGACTCGTTGAATTAGCGCTATCACTACTCTCGCTTCCTTCATCTGTTAACTGAGATTCAGCGGTCGAGTGTATCATGTCTAAATCTTCACTCCAGTGCTCTCGCTCACCAAGCGCTGCTGTGACTTCCGCACCCAATAACACGATCATCCAGCATAAATACACCCAAACAAACAAGATAGGAATCGCGGCTAACGCCCCGTAAATGAGCTGATAAGATGGGAACTGCGTGATGTAGAGTGCAAAGCCCTTTTTACTTAATTCGAACAGTATCGCAGCGACTGCTGCCCCCATCGCGCCATGAGCCAGGTGCACTTTTTTATTCGGCACCAGAATATATAAGCCAAGGAAAGCGAAAAAAGACAACAACAGCGGTAACCAACGTAAAAACAGATTGAACGCACCAGATAATGTCTCGTTCTCTAAAATTTGCAGTGAGGTCACGTACGATGTCGCCGCGATACTCGCACCGACCATGATCGGCCCTAACGTGAGTACCATCCAATACATAGAGAATGAAAAGACTAAACGGCGCTTGTCTTTAACTCGCCAAATGTAGTTTAAGTTCTTATCAATGTTCGAAATCAGCATGACTGCAGCAATGAATAAAAACCCACCGCCAACCGCGCTCATTTTGCCCGTATTCGCCACAAATTCCTGCAATGCCGTATGTACAGCTTCCCCAGATGCCGGAACAAAATTCTCAATAATGTAGCCTTGCAACACCTCACCGACGTTCGCAAAAACGGGAAATTTCGACAATATTGATAACAATACCGTCAGCATTGGCACGATGGATAACAAGGTAATGTAGGCAAGATAGCCCGCGTTCACATTGACGCGATCATGCGTTAATCGCTTAAGAAGATACTTAAAAAACGCGACGCAACTTGGCAGTAGATTGATTAATCTTGCCTTGTAACTCTCTGATAACTGGTTCATAGTTCATCCCATAATTAGCGTCGAGGACATAAGAATGCCTTATTTATTAGCAATTGTACTATCAATTTTCACTTTAACAGGGTGTCAATCTGCTTATTACTCAGCGATGGAGCAAGTTGGGTACCATAAACGAGATATTATGGTCGACCGCGTTGAAGATGCCAAAGAATCTCAACAAGATGCACAAGAAGAATTCACCAGTGCACTCGAAGCCTTATCTGCGATCACTAATTTTGATGGTGGTGAGCTAGAAAGTGTCTACAACAAAATCAATGACAAGTACGAAGACAGCGAAAAAGCGGCGCAAGACGTTCGTGACCGCATTGCTGCGATTGAAGACGTTTCCGGCGCACTGTTTGATGAATGGCAAAACGAACTAGAGCTGTACTCGAGCGCGAAATTGCGCCGTTCAAGCGAACAAAAGCTACGTGAAACCAAAGCTTCGTACAAAACCATGCTTAGCGCAATGAAGCGTGCGGAGAAAAAGATGACGCCGGTACTAAATACACTGCGCGACAACACGTTGTACTTGAAACACAACCTTAACGCGAGTGCGATTGGCTCTCTACAAGGTGAATTTTCTAGTCTAGAGAAAGACATTCAGTTTGCCATCAAACAAATGAACGAAGCGATTGCAGAGTCTGATAAATTTCTGCAAAAGCTCAATCAAAAGTAAATGATTCAAACCTCCTCCTAGCGAGGAGGTTTTAGTCTGTGACCTCACCAACTAAACCGATGACTCTTCGAACAAAGCCTACTCGTTCTAGCACACTGCCCCATGGCACTTCTACCACTTCGTAACCCAACTCAGCATAGATATCCACTAAGGATTGATGAATCTCCAATGCTTCTTCAAAGCTGTGTGGACGCACTTCATCTTGCACGTAAATGGATGCTTCAGGTCGACAGGTAAACACCTGACTATGGTACCCAGCACTTTCGGTTAAGAAAGCTTGGTCAACCTTACAACCGCCCACTTGTAAGTAAGCAATGATGTCTGGGATGGCGCGATCAACAAACGCAACGTCATGACAACGCGCATCACTCTTTTGCTTGCTCATCAAGTCGAGACACAATTGAGCAAACTCAGGCAGGTTCGTCCACGGCAAGATACCGTCGTTTAACTGGCTTTGCTGTTCAATCAGCGTACGAGAGCTCTCTGCAAACGTCGCATACCCTTGCCGATCTAATGCATTCAGTAGGGTGGTTTTCCCCGCACCTGGGCCACCAGTAATCACAATTGGCTTCATGCTGATATGTTCATTCTCTAGATACAAAAAACCCTGAGCATAACTCAGGGCTTCTTCTTAATTGAATCGCTTAACGAAAATTATTTCGCGCCACGAGAAGCACGTTTACGATCGCTTTCCGTTAGGAATTTCTTACGGATACGGATGCTTTCAGGTGTTACTTCTACTAGCTCGTCGTCATCGATGAACTCAAGCGCTTGCTCTAGTGTCATGATGATTGGCGGAGTTAGAACCTGTGCGTCATCGGTACCAGATGCACGAACGTTGGTTAGCTGCTTACCTTTCAGTGCGTTTACTGTTAGGTCGTTGTCGCGGCTGTGAATACCGATAACCATGCCTTCGTAAACTTCCACACCGTGACCGATAAATAGACGACCACGTTCTTGAAGGTTGAACAGTGCGTTAGTTAGCGCTTTACCCGCAGCGTTAGCAATCAGAACACCGTTGATACGCTGACCGATGTTACCGCCTTTGTGTGGGCCGTAGTGGTCAAACGTATGGTATAGAAGACCAGAACCAGAAGTCAGTGTCATGAATTCCGTTTGGAAGCCGATCAGACCACGAGATGGCATGATGAAGTCCATACGTACACGGCCTTTACCGTCTGGAGCCATATCTTTCAGCTCACCTTTACGTAGGCCGATATTCTCCATGATACCGCCTTGGTGCTCTTCCATTACGTCGATGGTTACCGTTTCAAACGGTTCCATTAGCTGACCATCTTCTTCTTTGATGATTACTTCTGGACGAGATACGGCAAGCTCGAAGCCTTCACGACGCATGTTTTCGATCAGGATAGACAGGTGAAGCTCACCACGGCCTGATACGCGGAATTTGTCTGGATCGTCTGTTTGTTCAACGCGCAGTGCAACGTTGTGTACCAGTTCCTTCTCTAGACGCTCAAGGATGTTACGTGAAGTGACGAACTTACCTTCTTTACCAGCGAATGGAGACGTGTTTACTTGGAACGTCATGGTTACTGTTGGTTCATCAACAGACAGTGCTGGTAGAGCTTCTACTGCGTTTTGTGCACAGATAGTGTCAGAGATTTTAAGCTCGCCAAGACCAGTGATTGCAATGATATCACCCGCGTTAGCTTGCTCAACTTCGTGACGCTCTAGGCCTAGGTAGCCCATTACTGTGCCCACTTTACCGTTGCGAGTTTTGCCGTCTGCACCAACAACCGTTACTTGCTGGTTTGGCTTAACGCTACCACGAGTTACACGGCCAACGCCGATAACGCCAACGTAAGAGCTGTAATCCAACTGAGAGATTTGCATCTGTAGTGGACCATCTAGGTCAACTTCTGGCGCAGCTACTTCGCCAACGATAGTTTCGAATAGCGGTTCCATGTTCTCGCCAGTTTCGCCTTCTTCTAGAGAAGCCCAACCGTTAAGAGCAGAAGCGTAAACCACTTTAAAGTCTAACTGTTCGTCAGAAGCACCTAGGTTGTCGAATAGGTCGAACACTTGGTCCATAACCCAATCCGGACGTGCGCCAGGGCGGTCAATCTTGTTGATAACAACGATTGGTTTTAGACCATGAGCAAACGCTTTTTGTGTTACGAAACGCGTTTGAGGCATTGGACCATCAACCGCGTCAACGATAAGTAGTACAGAGTCTACCATCGACATGATACGTTCAACTTCGCCACCGAAGTCCGCGTGTCCCGGGGTATCTACGATGTTGATACGGTAATCGTTCCAGTCGATTGCTGTGTTTTTAGCAAGAATGGTAATACCGCGCTCTTTCTCGATGTCGTTCGAGTCCATGACTCGCTCTTCAGCTTCACCGCGAGACTCAAGCGTGCCTGATTGTTGTAGCAGCTTGTCAACCAACGTGGTTTTACCGTGGTCAACGTGCGCGATGATCGCGATATTTCTTAATTTATCAATCTGTGGAGTAGCCATGGATATTGATTCACTTAGATAGATGAAATGCCCCCACGCTGAGAACGGGTGCTCTCTGGCGACATTTGCTGATTAAAAAAACGGCCATAATGTACCAGATTTTAGCAAAAAGCCTAGAAATATGTGATCTACTCCCGAGCATTTCTGCGATTTTTACGCTTAATGCCCATTTTCTTCCTCAGAACGAATTGATTAAACGCAACTTTATTCCAATCGATGCATAATTCAAATTGACTCTTGCTCAAAAACTGGGCTGAATAAGCAATGCGACTGTCACATTATGGTGCAATAATGATTTTCCGCACCACAATGGTGCGAGTAAAGATCATTTTGGTGCAATCATCTGCACCAAGCTAGCGCCAAAAAACACAATTGCTTGAAATTAATGGAATATTTTTTTTGGCACGGTTTTGGCTTTAGTTAAAACAGCATCGATTAATGAAAAGTCAAATTGATTAATCAATGCCAGGTTTCATGAATAATTCATAAATCGAGCTTTTACCGCTTATTAACACTGGAGGTTATCCAAGATGTCAGTAGAAAACGTTCTATCGCTGATCCAAGAAAACGAAGTTAAGTTTGTTGACCTACGCTTCACTGATACAAAAGGTAAAGAGCAGCACATTTCGATCCCTGCTCACCAAATCGACGCAGACTTCTTCGAAGAAGGTAAAATGTTCGATGGTTCATCAGTTGCTGGCTGGAAAGGTATCAACGAATCAGACATGGTAATGATGCCTGACGCATCTTCTGCTGTGCTTGACCCATTCACGGAAGACGCAACACTAAACATCCGTTGTGACATCTTAGAGCCGGCAACAATGCAAGGCTACGACCGTGACCCACGTTCTATCGCAAAACGCGCTGAAGACTTCATGCGCTCTACTGGCGTTGCAGATACTGTACTTATCGGTCCTGAGCCAGAATTCTTCCTATTTGACGACGTGAAATTCGCGACTGACATGTCAGGCTCTTTCTTCAAGATCGATGACGTAGAAGCAGCATGGAACACAGGTTCTGATTACGAAGAAGGTAACAAAGGTCACCGTCCAGGCGTTAAAGGTGGTTACTTCCCTGTAGCTCCAGTGGATTCATCTCAAGACATCCGTTCTGCTATGTGTCTAGTAATGGAAGAAATGGGTCTTGTTGTTGAAGCGCACCACCACGAAGTGGCAACAGCGGGTCAAAACGAAATCGCAACTCGTTTCAACACGCTAACAACCAAAGCTGACGAAATCCAAATCTACAAGTACGTTGTACACAACGTTGCTCACGCGTTTGGTAAAACGGCAACATTCATGCCTAAACCACTTGTTGGTGACAACGGTAGTGGTATGCACGTTCACCAATCTCTAGCGAAAGATGGTGTAAACCTATTTGCTGGTGACAAGTACGGCGGTCTATCTGAAATGGCGCTTTACTACATTGGCGGTATCATCAAACACGCTCGTGCAATCAACGCATTTGCTAACCCATCAACAAACTCGTACAAACGTCTTGTACCAGGCTTCGAAGCGCCAGTTATGCTTGCTTACTCTGCACGTAACCGCTCTGCTTCAATCCGTATCCCAGTGGTACCAAGCCCGAAAGCACGTCGTATCGAAGTTCGCTTTGGTGACCCAGCGGCTAACCCATACCTATGCTTTGCATCAATGCTAATGGCTGGTCTTGACGGTATTAAGAACAAGATCCACCCAGGCGAAGCAATGGATAAAGACCTTTACGATCTACCAGCAGAAGAAGCAGCAGAAATCCCAACGGTTGCATACTCACTGAAAGACGCACTAGCAGAGCTAGATGCTGACCGTGAATTCCTAACAGCGGGTGGTGTATTCTCTGACGACTTCATCGACTCTTACATCGAGCTGAAATCTCAGGACGTAGAGCGCGTGAACATGACAACTCACCCAGTTGAGTTCGAACTTTACTACTCTGTATAAGGTCGACACTGTGTAAAATGTAAACACAGCAACAAAATATTAGGCTCGCCTCGCAGGCGGGCCTTTTTTGTATTCGTCAGTCAAGATTCGACGTTTAACATGAGGGGATAATAAAAATACGCTTGGACTTTTTACCTTGTAGGTCAAAGAGCTAAGCCATTGAAACGTGAAATCATCGATCAAAAGAAGGTGAGCAATGAAAGTTCAGCTTATTCCATCGCTATGTGCTCTCAGCGGATTATTAATCGTCTCCATCGCATCAGCGCAGGTTGCTTATACATGGGTAGATAAAAATGGCGTGGTTCATTTTAGTGATACGCCAAACCAAGGTGCAAAAGCCATCGCGTTGCCAAACCTTGAAGCCAGCGCACCCGCTCCTAAGGTAGAAAGCACGGAATCACTCGCCCCTCAGACCAAGCCATCGAAAGAGCCACAAGACAAGCCGGAAAAGAAAACCGATAAACCTCTCCCATTAAAGCTCTCGATGCTGACTCCTCAACATAACGAAACCATCCGCAGCAACCGAGGCATCATCAATATTCAACTGGAAACCAATCGCAAGCTTGGTATCGGCGAACAGTTGCAACTGCTGCTCGACGGAAAACCTTATGGTGCGCCACAAAGCCATATGATGTGGCAGTTAAACAATATTGACCGAGGCACCCACACACTGGCCGTGCACGCGAAAAGAAGCGGCAAGCTTATTGCATCTACTAGCCCTATAACGGTGCATTTACATAGAGCAAGTGTTAAGCCGACCGTAAAAGGGGCAAAATAGAATATCTGGTGAAAAAAATAGCATCACTGCGGTGCTTTTCACTTTTTCTTCTGAGATTTATTCGCCATACTTAACGTTCAATTGCACCATTATTGTGCAACGCACAATCTTAAAGCAAAACAAGGACGTAATGTGGATACCAGTCTTCCTAGTGCCATTCTCAACAACATGGTGACAGCAACGCTGATTCTTGATGATGGATTGGCTATCCGTTATGCCAATCCGGCTGCCGAGTTGCTGTTTTCTCAAAGCGCGAAACGTATTGTTGAACAATCGCTTTCTCAATTGATTCAACATGCGTCGCTGGATCTCGCGCTGCTCACTCAACCATTGCAAAGTGGCCAAAGCATCACCGACAGTGACGTCACTTTCGTTGTTGATGGCCGCCCCTTAATGCTAGAGGTGACAGTTAGCCCAATCACTTGGCAAAAGCAGTTGATGCTTCTGGTTGAGATGCGCAAAATTGATCAGCAGCGCCGACTCTCTCAAGAACTGAACCAGCACGCCCAACAACAAGCGGCGAAACTGTTAGTCCGAGGGCTTGCACATGAGATCAAAAACCCGCTAGGTGGATTACGTGGTGCAGCGCAATTGCTAGAAAAAATGCTGCCAGATCCCTCTCTCACCGAATATACGCACATCATTATTGAGCAAGCCGACCGTTTAAGAGCGCTCGTTGATCGATTACTCGGACCACAAAAGCCAGGTAAGAAGACACAAGAAAACTTGCATCAAATTCTGGAAAAGGTCCGCCAGTTGGTTGAACTAGAATCGCAACGTTCAATCGTGATTGAACGTGATTACGACCCGAGCTTGCCAGAAATTTTGATGGATGCGGACCAAATCGAACAGGCGATGCTTAATATCGTCAGTAATGCAGCGCAAATTCTTAGCCATCAAGAACACGGTAAAATCACCATTCGCACCAGAACGGTGCATCAAGCTAATATTCACGGCAAACGCTGTAAACTCGCTGCGCGTGTCGAAATCACAGACAACGGCCCAGGCATTCCACCGGAATTACAAGACACGCTGTTCTATCCCATGGTCAGTGGCCGCGAGGGAGGAACTGGCTTAGGGCTGTCTATTTCACAAAATTTGATCGACCAGCACAATGGAAAAATAGACGTAGAAAGCTGGCCTGGTCACACAACATTTACTATTTATTTGCCGATCTGATTGCGCTAATGGACTTCAAGTCGCATCAGTTTTTCGGTTTGCTGCAAGGATTACTACATGAGTAAAGGATATGTTTGGGTCGTTGATGACGACAGTTCCATTCGCTGGGTGATGGAGAAAACGCTCTCCTCTGCCAACATAAAATGCGAAACCTATGCCGATGGGGAAAGCGTTTTGATGGCGCTCGAACGCGAAGTACCAGATGTGCTGGTATCGGACATTCGCATGCCGGGCATTGATGGATTAGAGCTGCTAAAACAAGTACAGCGCGATTACCCAGACCTTCCCGTGATTATCATGACCGCCCACTCAGATTTGGATGCGGCAGTGAATGCGTACCAAAAAGGCGCCTTTGAATACTTACCAAAACCTTTTGATATCGATGAAACCTTAACGTTAGTTGAGCGAGCGATTGCACACAGTCACGAAAATAAACGTGAGCAACTCTCTCCAGAAGACATTCCAGCAGAAACGCCAGAAATCATCGGTGAAGCGCCAGCCATGCAAGAAGTATTTCGCGCCATTGGCCGTCTTTCTCGCTCCTCAATTTCAGTATTGATTAACGGTGAATCGGGCACGGGTAAAGAGCTCGTTGCTCATGCGTTGCACCGCCATAGTCCTCGCGCCAACAAACCTTTTATTGCACTCAATATGGCGGCGATTCCCAAAGATCTGATTGAGTCAGAGTTGTTTGGTCATGAAAAAGGGGCATTTACCGGGGCGAACAATGTTCGTC
Organism: Vibrio sp. JZG10; assembly: GCF_054064075.1. Classification (NCBI taxonomy): domain Bacteria; kingdom Pseudomonadati; phylum Pseudomonadota; class Gammaproteobacteria; order Vibrionales; family Vibrionaceae; genus Vibrio; species Vibrio sp. JZG10. The sequence continues at coordinate 89,053 of NZ_JBSUGE010000011.1, read as the reverse complement.
AGGGTCGATTCGAACAAGCCAATGGCGGCACCCTATTTTTAGACGAAATCGGTGACATGCCGTTAGATATTCAAACCCGTTTGCTGCGTGTTCTGGCCGATGGACAGTTTTATCGAGTGGGCGGTCACTCCCCAATCAGCGTCGACGTAAGGATTGTCGCGGCAACACACCAGAATTTAGAAAAGCTGGTGCATGAAGGCGATTTCCGTGAAGATTTATTCCATCGCTTGAACGTGATTCGAGTGCAGATTCCGGCATTGCGTGAGCGTAAGCAGGACATCGAAAAACTTACGCAGCATTTTCTTATCCGAGCGGCTGATGAGCTGGGGGTCGAAACCAAAACTCTGCATCCGTCGACCGTTGAAATTCTTAACCGCCTTGATTGGCCGGGCAACGTGCGTCAATTAGAGAATATTTGCCGTTGGTTAACCGTCATGGCCAGTGGTAGCGAGGTATTGCCAAACGACTTACCAAGCGAACTGCTCGAAGAGAAAAAATCCATTTCGGACTCTGAGCATGGCAGCTGGCAAGAACAATTGGCGGATTGGGCACGTCAATCACTCGCGGCAGGAGATAAAGAACTGCTTTCTTATGCTTTACCAGAATTTGAGCGCATTTTATTAGAGGCCGCTTTGGAGCACACTAAAGGTCACAAGCAAGATGCCGCTAAAGTATTAGGCTGGGGGCGAAACACGCTTACCAGAAAATTAAAAGAATTGTACTGACAATCACTTACGTGGTGCGTTAACAACGAGAGTCGTTTGTCACTCGATATTAACAAAAATATCAGTACAATTGTGGCGCACCACCATCTATGTGATTAGGCAATGTCTACTGCTACGACTCAAATTACACTGCGTACCGCTGTTCTCATTCCATTTGTCATGATCTTCTTACTGGCGATCGGTGTCATTGTCTACGTCCAAAAGCAAAGCTACGAAGAAGTGGTCACAGATATCAGCGACAAACAACTTTCCGTGTTAACCGAAAGTGTCCACGACCACCTTAATAGCTATCTGCGCAAGCCGTTTACTGCGGTTATGGCTCTCGCGCATAACGTCAGCTATCACAACCTTTATCACCCTCACGACACCTCAGATATTCAAAGCTACCTGCTGAGTGCATTCAAAAACCTTTACCAATCGATACCGCAGTTGGATGTCATCGCATTTGGTTCAGAAAGCGGTGACTTTGCCGGGTTCCGCCGCGAGCTTTCCGACGATTACACCTTAATGGTTCAAGATCGATATACCGATGGTGATCTGATTATTTATGGCACCAACCATGTGAGTAATAGCATTCGAACGGTTATCTCTCCATACGATCCTCGCACTCGCCCATGGTATACGCCCGTCGCAGAGACTCAAACCTCGATGTGGTCTGAGATTTATACGAATGCCGATGAACGCCAGGATATTACGCTGTCAGCCATGACACCAGTGTATAAACACGACCAATTTGCTGGCGTGTTGGTGACAGACATTCGCATCAACACATTTAACGAATTTCTACGTGAGTTAAAATACAACACCAAAGCTTCGGTCTACATCATGGACCCAGAGCATCGTTTAATCGCTCACTCAGGCCCGGGAAGCGTCATCTCATGGGGTACAAAGTTTTCTGATAAAGGGCAGCGTTTGTTTGCGGCTGAAAACGCAGATCCGATCATCAAAATCAGTGCGAGCCGCGTTCGGTCGTTTGATCTCAACAATACTAAGCAACCTTACACCTTTTCATTTGAGCATGACGGCCAACGTATTTTCAGCCGACTAACCCCATACCGAGATCAAAACGGTTTAACATGGTTTATTGGCACCTCTATATCTGAATCCGAGTTGCTGGGTACATTGCCGAAAAGCCAACAAAAGAGTTGGCTGGTCGGGTTTATCGTCAGCTTATTTGGTATCGCCATCAGTTGGATCATTTTCAACCGAGTCACCAGACCGATTAACGCGACGGCCGACGCCGCCCAACACCTTGCGAATGGCGATTGGGACAGCAGTATGCCAAAACCTGGTTATGTGTATGAGACAACGGTACTTGTGCATGCCTTTAATGAGATGACGAGTAACCTCAGAGCCTCATTTAAAGCGTTGCGTGAGCAGTTGGTTTATGACTCTCTGACACGCTTATACAGTCGTCAGGGCTTGGTCGAAATCTGTGAGAACCAATCTCACCTGTGCCACGGCAGTTTATTTTTACTTGGTATCAACAAATTTAGAGATATCAACGACAGTGTGGGGCATCATAACGGTGATCAACTGTTGGTCAGCATCGCAGAAAGGCTAAAACAAGAGTTTAGTGATAACGCGTTACTGGCTCGGATTGGTGGTGATGAGTTCGCAGTGTTTCTCTCAAACGCCGATACTGAAGCCAAAGTTAAACAAACCGAGCGTCGATTACAGCAACTCTTTTCCACCCCATTTATGGTGGAAGGTGAGAATGTAGTGATGAAGATTTCACTTGGCATTGTGCAAACCCAACCAAATGAAACCATGCCGCTGTGGCTTCGCAACGCCAGCATCGCATTAAGCTACGCCAAGCAAGACTCACTGACCGGTGTCTGTCATTACAGCCCTGAACTGGCAAGCGCTTCAAAGTTCCGCACCCAAATGCTGACTAAGATTCAAACTGGCATCGAAAACCAAGAATTTGTCCCTCATTATCAACCTATTGTGGATCTCGCTAGTGGTAATGTGTGTGGCGCAGAAGCGCTGGCGCGCTGGCACAGTGACTCAGGAATGGTGTCACCATTAGATTTTATTCCAATCGCAGAAGAAAGCGGCATGATCAAAGCCATTGGCCAACAAATTCTGTTACAAGCTTGCCGCGATACATACCAAGCCATTCAAAGTAATCAGTGGCCATCAGACTTCCAACTGCATGTGAACATCTCCGTTAATCAACTGTCCTGCCCTGATTTTGTCGATACGGTGACCAACGTATTGGATACCACGAAATTACCCGCCAGTAATCTAACACTGGAGATCACCGAGTCGCGCATTATTGATAGCGCACCAACCACGCTGGAAAATATGACCAAACTGCGTGATATGGGGATTGGTATCGCGATCGATGATTTCGGTACCGGTTACTCATCACTGGGTTATCTTCACTCACTGCCATTTACTTGTTTAAAGATTGATCGCACCTTCATCAATCAACTCACGCAAGAAAACTTAGACAGTTCGGTCGTTGCTGCGGTCATCAATATCACCGCGGGCCTCAAAACCAATGTCGTCGCAGAAGGCGTAGAGGATAGCAATCAAGCACAATTATTGCGGTCTTTAGGCTGCAACCAAGTGCAAGGCTTCTATTACAGTCGTCCAATGCCACTAGAAGAGTGGCCAACAAATTTGGTTAACATGAAGTAGAAAAGAGCGAGAATCGTTGATTTCCTAGTCATCCTCTACTGACAATCTACCTAACTGTTATTTATACTTAACTGCAAATCTTACCCATGTATTGTCACAGATGATGTTTGGGCCCTGTTCCAGTTCATAACTATCCGGATCGACATAATGATAACGAAGAACCTTCCTCTTACTGATTTGCACCGCCACCTAGACGGTAACATTCGTACTAAAACGATTCTTGAGCTTGGCCAAAAATTTGGTATTGCTCTGCCAGCGTACGATATTGAGTCTCTCACTCCTCACGTTCAAATTGTCGAAGCTGAACCCTCTCTTGTTGCTTTCCTTTCTAAGCTCGACTGGGGTGTTGCGGTACTGGGCGACCTAGATGCATGTCGTCGTGTGGCGTACGAAAACGTGGAAGACGCACTAAACGCTCAAATCGATTACGCTGAACTGCGTTTCTCACCATACTACATGGCAATGAAACACAAGTTACCAGTAGCGGGTGTTGTTGAAGCAGTCGTGGACGGTGTGCAAGCGGGTATGCGCGATTTTGGCGTGAAAGCCAACCTGATCGGCATCATGAGCCGCACATTTGGCACCGACGCGTGCCAACAAGAACTGGACGGCATTCTGAGCCAAAAAGATCACATCGTTGCCGTCGACTTGGCGGGTGACGAACTGGGCCAACCGGGCGATCGCTTTGTGTCTCACTTCAAACAAGTACGCGACGCTGGCCTTGGGGTAACGGTTCATGCTGGTGAAGCAGCAGGTGCAGAGAGCATGTGGCAAGCAATCAATGAGCTGGGCGCAACTCGTATCGGTCACGGCGTAAAAGCGATCCACGATCCAAAACTGATGGATTACCTAGCAGAAAACCGCATTGGTATTGAGTCTTGCCTAACATCAAACTACCAAACAAGCACGGTAGAAACGTTAGAAAACCACCCTCTCAAACAGTTCCTAGAGCATGGCGTTCTTGCGTGTCTGAACACTGACGACCCAGCGGTTGAAGGTATCGAGCTGCCATACGAATACGAAGTAGCGGCACCAGCAGCTGGTCTGAGCCAAGACCAGATTCGCCAAGCACAAATCAATGGTCTTGAGATTGCATTCCTTTCAGAAGCAGAAAAAGCGGAACTGAAAGCAAAAGTAAAAGATCGCGCTTAAATCCAGCGAAAACATAAAAAAATGCCAGCATCTGCTGGCATTTTTTTATATCTTGAATCGGCGTCTATGATTAGATAACACGAGAGAATTGTTGCTGACGCGCCTTCGCTCGCAGGTACTTATCGAAGCTCATACAAATATTACGGATCAGCAAACGACCTCGCAGCGTCACACGAATTTCATTGTCATCCACTTCCACCAGCTCATCGTTGATGAAGGTCTGAAGTAGCTGCAAGTCTTCTTTAAAGTACTGATCAAACTTCACTTTAAACTCAGACTCGATCGCTTTCTTGTCTAGTTTAAAATTACAAATCAGCTGCTTGATCACTTCGCGACGTAGCAAATCATCAGAGTCCAGCGAGACCCCTTTCCACAGTGCGTGACGAAGTTCGTTGACTTGAGCGTAGTATTTCTTCAGCTCTTTCTGGTTTTGCGCGTACGCATCGCCAATCATCGAAATTGCAGAAACCCCAAACCCAACCAAATCACATTCACCTTGTGTGGTGTAGCCTTGGAAGTTGCGATGCAAAATACCTTCGCGCTGAGCAACGGCAAGTTCGTCATCAGGTAATGCAAAATGGTCCATACCGATAAATTGATAGCCAGCGCCAGTCAGTGTCGCGATGGTGTCTTGCAGAATCGCCATCTTCTCCTCTGCTTTTGGCAGGTCTTCGTCTTTAATCTTACGCTGCGCTGCAAATAGCTGTGGCATGTGCGCGTAGTTAAACACGGATAGACGGCCCGGCTGCATTTCCAGTACTTGTTCTAACGTCTTGGCAAAAGAGGCTTTGGTTTGCTTTGGCAAGCCGTAGATCAAATCTAGGTTTGTCGAACGGAAACCCAACTCTTTTGCGCGCGCAACCATCGCAAAGATGAACTCTTCATCTTGCTCACGGTTCACCAGTTTTTGCACTTCTTTGTTGAAGTCCTGAACACCGATGCTCAAGCGGTTAAAGCCTTCGCTACGTAGGTGATCCAACATGGTGATCTGAATTTCACGCGGGTCAACTTCGATACTGATTTCAGCATCACTGCTAAAGGTAAACTCTTGGCGCAACAGGCTCATTACGCGTGTAATTTGCTTTTCAGAAAGGAACGTTGGCGTACCACCACCAAAGTGCAATTGCGTTACCGTTCTGCCCACCAATAAGGCTGCACGTTGACGAATCTCATGCTCAAGCACATCGAGGTATTCGTCCGCTTTGTGCGAGTGGCGCGTAATGACTTTATTACAACCACAGTAGTAACAAAGCTTGTGACAGAACGGAATGTGCACGTACAGCGATAATGGGCGGTCTGGGTACTGAGTGCATGCCATATCATAATCAGAAATGGTGAACGCTTCATGGAACTCCAGCGCCGTTGGGTACGACGTGTAGCGAGGACCGGAATAGTTGTACTTATCCAATACCGCTTGATCCCAGACGATTTGCTGCTTCGATTCAGTGTGTTGATTCGACATGGTGGTACTTTCCGTTAAATGCTAGGGCAACGAAAGCCGTCACCCGATATTCAGAGCCGCTATTTTGCCATACGACGATGACAAGCGTGGCAACGCCGACTGGCTTTTTAATTATAAAACTAAAGAAGTGCTAGCGTGATCACGATCCCCCCAACAGTCATAAGGAAACCATTGGGGGTAACTATTAAATCATCTGAATATTGATTTGATTATTCAGTGGCTGGACGTTTTTCTGCAACACTTTGAGCTCCTCAATGATCGCATCAGTGAGGCGGCTTTCCGCTTTATGACGCGTCAAGTTCTGTTGCATACGCTCTTTCTTGGCAAGTTGTTGGCGTTCTTCACCACGTGCCATATCTTTCACGATATGGTAAAGCTCAGAAATTGCAGGGTACGTTTTATCGAAATCGACACGGTCTTCACCTTGTACATAATCCATGATGTTATACACACGAATACTGATTTCAGATAAATCGCATTGGCCTTGAATACCCGCCTGACACAAGGTATGCACATTCTCAAAAATGTTGGCGTTACGTTTATCTATCGCCAATTTTTGATGCTTTAGCTGCAATTCCTTTTGCTTTTTCAATTGAAGCAGAAGGTAACCTGCATAAGAAGCAAGTGCGATGATAATCACAACACCAGCAATAGCTAATAAGGTTACATTCATAGCTTAATTATCCTTTGTAGTCGTCGAAGTTAATGTCGTCGAAATCTGCCAGCAAGTCATCATCATTGCGCGTGCTTTTCTCAGCAGGAGCAGTGAAGTCTTCCTCTTCTTCAGGTTCCAACAAACCTAGTTGGTCCATTAGCTTCTCAATGCGGTCGAGCTTCTCATCGACGTATTTCTGTAGACCTGTGCCTAGGTTTTCACCCGCTTCAATGCGGTCTAGCAACACGTTCAATTGCGCGTCATTTTCTAGCATCTCTAGTTCTTGCTCTGCCGACAAACGACGCTCTTGCTTCGTCATTTTCTTCGCAGGCTCAACAACCAGAGGAATTTTCTTTTTGCTGCCTAAACGCGGGTCGCGGTTTTGTGCAGCAGCTTGCTTTTTCTGCTCGTTAACTTCTGAGTTACGGTTACCCGTTTTCAAGCCTTTGCGCTTTTTAGCACGCTTGCGTAGGCGGCCTTCCACATCAGATTCTGTACGGTTACGAGTTACAACAAACTCAGGTGCGCCAGCGGCACCTGGCTTTCTAGATTTTTTACTACGGCTCATTACTGGGGTTTCCTCAGTAAAATTACATCATTACCAATAAATTCGAGTTCGAGCTTATCCCGCTCTGCTAGGAACTGGAACGTGTCACGACTAAAGAACACTACATGAGTGAGATCGTTCTTATAATGCCATGATTTGAAAGCCTCCACGTCGATGACCATTTTCGTCATCAGGCCTATCCAGCCCCCTGGCTTAACTAAATTCAACCATTGCTTCCACACCAAATCTGGGTGGTAGAGGTGCTCTATCACCTCTGTTGCTGTCATGAAGTCATACGTTTTTTCTAAAACCGACGTATCAGGGTGGTAGTAGAGGTCGTACAACGCCATGTTGTGCCCCGCCTCTTCCAGCATTAAGGAGAGCGTTGGGCCAGGACCACAACCAAAGTCGATACCATTTGATTGTGGAGAAATTCGCTCTGTGATCGGGTCAGCAATACGCGACAAAAAGCGTCGGTAACCTAAATCTTCAGGGTTGTTCTCATGCAAATCATAGTGAGCTTTTTCGGTTTCCGCATCCAAACGTTGGTCTGGATTCACAAACACCAAACTGCACTGCTCACATTGAAGATATTCACGTCGCTTATCTTCAAAATAGTGGTGAGTACGCTGATTTTGGCATAAAGGACAGGTATGCATGCTGACTTCCTCAAACAGGGATGCGAAACATACCAGAAAGTGAACTCAGATTGGAGTGTTGCTGAGCATTTTTTCAGCAATTTTTGTTAAAAAACTTTGTTTACAACCCATCGAAGTAAATAAGTGCAGTAATCGTAATTCAGATTGCGACTTACCAAGGGAAAAGAATATAAAAAAAGCGACAGTCAGACTGTCGCTTTCTAAGTGCCATCAAGTGGCGAAACTGTGTTGCACACATTTGGTGCACCAATGATCCCTTTGTTTTTCGAGCTTTCCCTGCCAAAAAGAGTTGTTTTTCATCTTCCTGATGAGTTTTGGCTATCCGTTTACTTCCTGTCTACTGAGCAACTTCCTGTGCCTGATCCGTTTCACTGTCTTAACCGTCAGACGAGATGACCATCCTTATCAGATAGGCTCCCTACCTATCTAAATCCCTTTCTAAATCACCAAGCATCCGAGCTACATCCTTGGAGACCTAAACCGTGGTCTAAAATCCTTACATTCACCCCCTGTGAACGACTTCTACTTTACGCCATCCCGCGATGCTCACAAGTAATGGGTTGAAAAAATAATCCGCCTATTTTCCTAAAACATCAAAATTATCATTTAATCAAAAACTTAAAAACACCAACAAGAAAAAGCCAACATCAAGTATGGCAAATGTCTCACAAACTGCCGAGCCAACTATCGCTTTCGCATCCAAACTCGACTGTGATATCTGTCACGAACAAAAATGCCCTAGTGGATTCACTAGGGCATTTTTGTACAAGTTGCTCGAACGATGTAGGGACATCTACCCAACCAGCTCAAGATGCAGGATCTTGAGCGATTTAGGTATATTAGTGCAGACCGCCAACGTATTTAGACAGCACTTCGATATCTTCGTCTGTCATTTTCTTCGCGATGTCGCGCATCATGGCATTCATATCATTACCACGGTCGCCATCACGGAATTTTTCTAGCTGAGCTTTGATGTAGTCAGCATGCTGACCAGAAATTTTCGGGAAACCTGAAAGCTCAGTACCATTGCCACGAGGACCATGACATGCAATACATGCGGTTAGGCCACGCTCGGTATCACCAGCGGTATAAAGCGTTTTGCCTTTTGCTACCACATCTTCAGGTGTTGAGTTTTCTGAAACTGGTAGCGAAGCGTAGTAAGCAGATAGGTCTGCGATATCTTCATCGCTCAGTGGCATTGCCATACCACTCATTACAGGATCGTAACGACCTTGTTTACCACCACTTGTCATGCCTAGCTTAAGTTCTTTTAACTGCTTCTCAAGATACTTAGCGTGTTGGCCTGCGAGTTTCGGGTACGTTGTTATTGCACTGTTGCCATCTGCTCCGTGACAGGCGACACAGGTTTGTGATTTTGCTTTACCAGCCTCAATATTACCTTGGGCCCATACTGAGCAACTGGCTAAAAGACTCAAAATTAGCGCTAATTTCTTCATGACATTCCATTATAATTATCAAGCTTCCAGTACCACGGAATGTGAACATACCGCGTACACTCATGGTACAATAGGCGACCTTATGCCGAGCACGGTTATTTTACACATTTTCACAAAAAAGTAATCAATCGACTACACAAAGTCGAGATGGAGTTAACAGTGAGCGTAAAAATTCATTACCAAAATACGCATTTCATCACCAGCGCACCCGATATTCGTCACCTACCGGAAGACGAAGGTGTCGAAATTGCGTTTGCAGGACGCTCAAACGCTGGTAAATCGAGTGCACTTAACCGTCTAACTAATCAAAAAAGCTTAGCCAAGACATCAAAGACACCTGGTCGTACGCAATTAATCAACCTTTTCAAAGTAGAAGAAGGTTGTCACATTGTCGATCTACCTGGATACGGTTTTGCTCAAGTACCGGTAGAGATGAAAAACAAATGGCAGAAATCTTTGGGTGAATACTTACAGAAACGCGAGTGCCTAAAAGGCTTAGTGGTTCTGATGGACATTCGTCATCCAATGAAAGATCTCGACCAGCAAATGATTTTCTGGGCCATCGACAGCCACATTCCTGTGCAAGTTTTGCTAACCAAAGCAGATAAACTAAAAAGTGGCGCACGCAAACAAACCCTGCTGAAAGTTCGTAAGCAAGTAGAAACTTTCGGTGGTGACGTTTCCGTTGATGTGTTCTCTTCCCTTAAAGGATTAGGCGTTGATCAGCTGCGCGCAAAACTGGATACCTGGTTTGCACCGGCGCTCGCACACCGGATAGAAGAAGGCGAACTGGATACCCCAGCAAGCGACGAAGAATAATTAACAATATTTGTTAAATCTTTTCGACACGGCCCTACCATTTGGTGGGGCTTTTGTTTATCTGAGCCAAATAACAGGCAATAAAAATCCCCACCTTCCTGGCAGGGATAACGGGAGAGAAAAATTGGTAATTATTGTTATGTGACGAAGCATTGCTGAACTATCGGATGATTTCAATAGCTTAAAAAGCCGCCTAACTTTAGCTTTCGCTTAATCAATTCACAACCATAACCAATAAAGAAAATATAATTCAACAAGTTAGACAGAAACCTACCCACTTCCACGTCAACTTAGTTTCCTTCAAGAAAAAATCATAGTGTGATTGGCATAAATTTACAGATTGAATAGTTTGCGAGTTTTTTGAAGAAAATTGGAGTGTAGACAATAGGTTAAAGATGGGAGAAATATAAAGACAAGTCGTTACCAACCCAACACATTGAACAAAAAGAAAAATTTTCTTTCACCCAATAAAAAACGCCCCAGTCAAAAGCTGACTGGGGCGGCTGAATCAGCCTAATCCAATAACGTGAAACAAAAGGTCTGAAAGATAGAACATCTTACCTCTGTACCCTACGAGTATTAATGTACAACAATTGGTCAGAATTGCAAAGATTTTTTGTAGTTTTTTTTCATGAAATTTTTATTAAGCAACATCAAAGTTAACTTTGCGCTAGCTTTTTTAATCGCAAAAAAAAGCCAGCGTTTGTGCGCTGGCTCATGATTAATTGGTTATTTTGGTCTAAAAGTGACTAGTGAGCTTGATCCCAGTTGTCACCGTGCCCTGCTTCTGCAACCAACGGTACTTTTAGCTCTGCTGCAGATTCCATCAATTTCTGTACTTTACTTTCAATTTCGGACAATGATGACTCTTCAACTTCAAAGACCAATTCATCGTGTACTTGCATTAACAACTTCACACGGCCATTGCCTTCTTCCTGAATCCACTGATCAACCAACAGCATCGCTTTCTTAATGATGTCCGCAGCTGTACCTTGCATCGGTGCGTTGATTGCCGCACGTTCAGCAGCTTTACGACGCATCCCGTTGCGCGATTTGATTTCTGGTAAATGCAAACGTCGACCAAAGATCGTTTCAACATAGCCCTTATCTGCAGCCGTGCTGCGCGTGTCTTCCATGTACTGCATAACGCCAGGGTAACGCTCAAAGTATTTATCCATGTAGGCTTGTGCTTCGCCGCGAGGGATACCAAGCTGCTTCGCCAAACCAAATGCACTCATGCCATAGATAAGCCCGAAGTTAACGGCTTTAGCACGGCGACGCTGCTCGCTCGATACCTGTTCAATATCCAGGCCCATAATTTCTGCCGCAGTTGCAGCGTGAATGTCTTTACCATCACGGAAGGCATCCAATAACGCTTGGTCGCCAGAAAGGTGCGCCATGATGCGCAGTTCGATTTGCGAGTAGTCGACCGCTAAGATTTTATGGCCAGCTGGTGCGACAAACGCTTGGCGAATACGACGGCCGGCTTCGTTACGAATTGGAATGTTCTGTAAGTTCGGATCAGTAGAAGATAGACGACCTGTTGCGGTTACTGCTTGATGGTAAGAAGTATGCACACGCCCTGTTGTTGGGTTGATCATCTTCGGCAGCTTGTCCGTGTACGTCGATTTAAGCTTCGCCAAACCGCGATATTCCAAAATCAATTTTGGCAGTGGGTAATCTAGCGCGAGTTCTTGTAGCACTTCTTCATTCGTCGATGGTGTACCTGATGGCGTTTTCTTCACCACCGGTAAACCCATTTTTTCAAATAGGATGGCTTGTAATTGCTTTGGCGAGTTCATGTTGAACTCTTGCTCTGCAATTTCATACGCTTTCTTTTCAAGCTCATCAAGGCGAGCGGTAATCTCTACCGACTGCGCACTCAGCTTCATTTCGTCAATAAAGACCCCGGTGCGTTCAATGCGCGAAAGAACTGGCACCAACGGCATTTCAATCTCTTCGTACACTGTCTTCAGGCTTTCATCCTGCTCGATATTCGCAAACAAGCGATTGTGCAGACGAAGGGTCACATCCGCATCTTCTGCCGCGTATGGCGATGCTTGTTCCAACTCGATTTGGTTAAACGTCAGCTGATTTTTGCCTTTACCTGCAATTTGCTCAAAAGAAATGCAGCTGTGTTGTAGGAAGCGAAGCGCCAAGCTGTCCATATCGTGTTTACCGCCGACACTGTTGTAGATATACGATTCCAACATCGTGTCGTGCTTGATACCTTTTAGCTCAATGTCATAACGAGCGAGTACAGACGCATCATACTTTAAGTTTTGACCTACTTTTGCTTTCGCTGCGTCTTCAAGAATTGGCTTCAGCTGTTCTAGTACCCAATCACGATCAAGCTGTTCAGGCGCATCTAAGTAGTCATGTGCAACTGGCACATAAGCGGCAATACCTTCATCGACAGCGAATGACAGACCAACCAAGTTCGCTAGCATGTAATCTAGGTTGTCGGTTTCCGTATCAAACGCAAACAACTCGGCCGTTTGAAGTTTATCTAGCCACGCATTGAAGGTTTCTTCATCCAGAATCGTTTCATATTGGCTGCGGTCGATTGTCACTGCGGAAGTTTCCATCTCGGCATGAGAAGCAGAGGCTTGAGCAGAGCCAGCAAGCTCAACAGCTTCTACCGACCCAGAACCGCCGTCAAGTAGTTCGTTCAACCAAGATTTAAACGTCAGTTGGCCATACAGCTTCACTAGTTCGTCTTTATTTGGTTCCGCTTTCAGCAGTGATTCTGGCGTTTCTTCAAGTTCAACATCCAATTTAATGGTCGCGAGCTCGTACGACAGCATGGCATTTTCTTTGTTATCGATGAGCTTCTTCGCCATGGTTTTAGAACCACGGAAACCGAGCGCAGCAATGTCATCGAGATTTTCATACAGCTTAGTCAGACCGCCAATACCTTGCAGTAGTGCGGTCGCTGTTTTATCACCCACGCCTGGCACACCAGGGATGTTATCTACTTTATCGCCCATCAGCGCTAGGTAGTCGATGATTAACTCAGGTGGAATGCCAAACTTTTCAACCACACCTTCACGATCCATCACGACGTTCGTCATGGTGTTGATCAGGGTAATATTATCATCCACCAACTGCGCCATGTCTTTATCACCAGTACTGATCAATACAGGCATGCCCTTTTGTGATGCTTGATGCGCCAACGTACCAATGACGTCATCCGCTTCGACACCAGGAACACAGATCAGTGGTAAACCCATCGCGCGAATAACATTGTGCAATGGTTCAATTTGGCAACGCAGATCATCCGGCATTGGCGGACGATTAGCTTTGTATTCTGCATACATATCATCACGGAAGGTTTTTCCCTTCGCATCGAAAACCACCGCGATGCGCTCAGACGCAAACTGACGCATCATGCTGCGTAACATGTTCACGACACCGTAAACGGCATTAGTTGGAATTTCACCATTGCTCATGGTGCCCGGGTAGGCGTGAAAAGCGCGATATAGGTAAGAAGAGCCGTCGATAAGGATCAACGGATTTTCAGGAATACTTGCCATAATTGTCTGTATCCAATTCAGTACTTGAGAGATCTGCCTAGGATGCCATGACTGCTGATCCGAATCTATCTTGTTCACTCGATCTAGGTCGCGTAAATTTTTCGATTTTATTCACGAAGATAACCTCACCCTGTGGATAACTCTGTTTATAGAAATTATCCACTGGTTATCCAATGATAGAAAACACAAAAAACATGTACGTTAAGTTATTGTTTTTAAAAGTTTATTTTATAAAACGGCGAGAAGATCAACGATCCTTAAATGATCATCGTGTGTGGAAAAAATACGAATAGTGACGTCAAATAGAAATCGTAGAAAAGAAAAAAGCGACCCGAATGGGGTCGCCTAGCAGAAGTGGTAAAGCAAATTCTGTAAATAGAGCAGCTTAACCAAGAAGCTATAAATTACACTGGAAGCAATGTGAGCAATGTCGTGTCAAAAAGAATTCGTGCAAGTTCTCGGAAAAATGTTTCATCACTTCTCAACTTTCAGTTAATCAACTTCTGTTAATAAGTCATTCAACGTCCTTGTGAACTCTTCCTCATTCCCTAAGACAGGTTTAATAATAATGATTCTCATTTCGTAGTCAACAGTTAAATGAGAAAAAATCTCATTTATTTTCACATCGCTTTAATGAAATGAACTCGAGATTCACGAAGATTAATTTTTTCTTCAAATTTTTCAATGATATAGCCATTCCTCAATAACAATCGAAGCATAGCAGGAAACTGATTTCGAGATTTCACTTTTAACGTGTTATAGCCTTGCTCAGCCGCCCAATCTTCTTGTGCTTCCAAAAGCAATTGTGCCACGCCTTCATTTCGAGCCTCAGGAACAACACCACCCAACCAGCTATAGAAAACACCATTCTCTAATTCGTAACCTATTTTGAAGCCGACAATCGTGCCATTTTTTTCTGCAACGAGGATTAAACTGTTTTTCTTTTCTAAACGTTGAGTCATGGAGTCTACCGTTTCTCCTTTCGAAAATTCGGTAACACGTGCCACAACTTGAAGTGCTTCTTCCAATGTGCCTTCACGAATCAGCATTGTCATTGTTCTCTTCTCCAAAATAAAAATACCCAAGCACCTTGGATTGTTACTGTTGTAATCCGCCTGAGGTTACTTGGGTATATACAGACGAACAACTCTTGTTGGTCTGGTGTTTCTCACTGAGCGATAATTACTCTTCAGTCGCTTCCGGAGTACGATTTAGGTGTTGAGCAGTTTGTGCATTCTCTTCTGCCAACCACTCAGCCACATCTTTCGCAAAGTACGTTAAGATGCCGTCAGCACCTGCACGTTTGAAGCACAGTAGTGATTCCATCACAATTTCGCGCTCTTTGAGCCAGCCATTCATGATCGCCGCTTTATGCATCGCGTACTCGCCAGATACTTGATAAGCAAACGTCGGTACCTGAAGTTCGGTTTTTACTCGGCGAACTACATCTAAGTATGGCATACCAGGTTTAACCATCACCATGTCCGCACCTTCATTGATGTCTAGCGCCACTTCATGGATCGCTTCGTCAATGTTTGCTGGGTCCATTTGGTAGTTTTTCTTGTTGCCGCCTTTTAGATTTGAAGAAGAGCCAACCGCATCACGGAATGGTCCGTAGTAGTTCGACGCGTACTTAGCCGAGTAAGCCATGATTTGTGTATGAATGTAGCCCGCATTTTCTAATGCTTCGCGGATCTTACCAATACGGCCATCCATCATGTCTGAAGGCGCGACGACGTCAGCACCCGCTTCAGCGTGAGACAAAGCCTGCTTAACCAGTACTTCCGTGGTTTCATCATTCATTACGTAACCATCTTCATCGATGATGCCGTCTTGGCCGTGCGTCGTGAATGGGTCAAGTGCCACATCTGTGATCACACCGATTTGAGGAATATGTTCTTTAAGCGCACGTACTGCTCGCTGAACCAAACCTTCTGGGTTGTAGGCTTCAGTAGCACATAAGCTTTTAGCGTCTTGGTTTACGACAGGGAAAAGCGCGATTGCTGGAACGCCTAGATTTGCAAGGTATTGCGCTTCTTCTAGCATTAAATCAATCGACAAACGCTCTACACCCGGCATGGACTCCACGCTCTCACGACGATCTTTACCCATTAGGATGAACATTGGGTAAATCAGATCATTAACAGAAAGTTGGTTCTCAGCCATCAAACGACGACTAAAATCGTGCTTACGTAAACGACGCATACGGCGTGCAGGGAATGGACCTTGAATTGATACAGACACCATTTTCTCCTTGTCTGGACGGTTATGATGATCAAATCATCTGGTGAACAAAATCATATCACTCTTGATGCATGTTGCGAGTGACAATCTGGAAAAAGATAATGAAAAAAACTGAAAATGACCCAGCACTCACACTCAAGTATACTTCGAATACGAAACCAACCATGAAGCACAGAGAGTAACGATGATCGATACCCACGCGCACATCTATGCCAGCGAATTTGATAACGACCGCGATGAAGTAGTACAACGCGCCTTAGCGCAAGGCATTAATAAGATCCTGTTGCCAAACATCGATCTGGACTCTATTGAGCCCATGCTACAAACCGAAGCGGCATATCCTGACGTGTGCCACTCAATGATGGGACTCCACCCTTGCTATGTGGATAACAACGTTGAGCAAACGTTGGAAATCATCCGCGGCTGGTTTGAGAAACACAAGTTTATTGCGGTGGGCGAAATTGGTATCGACCTGTATTGGGACAAAACCTATCGCGCCGAGCAAGAGATGGCGTTCGTAGCTCAACTTAACTGGGCAAAAGAGATGGATTTACCAGTCGTTATCCACACTCGTGATTCGATTGAAGAAACACTCACTTTGCTAAGACAAGAGCAAGATGGTCGTCTGCGTGGTGTATTCCACTGTTTTGGAGGCAGCTTAGAAGAAGCGCAAGCAATCAATGAGCTAGGCTTCCACTTAGGCTTGGGTGGCGTATCGACCTTTAAGAATGGCGGGATGGATAAAGTCATTCCACATTTGGATATGCAGTGGGTCATTTTAGAAACCGATTGTCCATACTTAGCGCCTGTACCGCACCGTGGTAAGCGTAATGAACCAGCCTACACTTCTCTCGTTGCACAACGTGTTGCCGACTTGCGTGATGTCGATGTCGCAACTATCGATGCAATAACGACTGAAAATGCCAAAAAGCTGTTTAATATTTAATTCACGAAAATTGAAAAAAGCGACGAAATCAACGTCGCTTTTTTATTACCTAAACTATTGAATGAATGATTCAACCTATTGAAATAATAGAACAACCCACACAAAGTTATTGATAAAAATAATAATTAACTAGCAACTCTACTTACCTCTCATATCGCCACTTTACTTCGTCTGTTTTGCAAAACTGTCGACAATTAGACATATTCTTTTTCTATACTGCTTTATGCCCATTAATTAGCACAAATGTAAAACAGCATGAATATGGAAGTTGAAGTGTGTACACATGGTGCTTACTTACAACGCGTACCGCGCAGTTTTTTTCAAAAGCTGCTGGGCATCAAGGAAGTATACGTATGCACAAAGTGTGGTTACGTCATGAAAGTTAAGTAGTTAGCCCAATAAACAAACCAACCGCAAAAAAAGCGGCTCAATTGAGCCGCTTTTTACATCTACAGTAAACTTATTCTTCGGTTTCCGCTTCTGCCTCTTCGCCTCGACGCGTATAAAAACGCGCAAAGAACAAACCGACTTCAAACAGTAAACACATCGGAATAGCGAGTAAGGTTTGCGAGATCATGTCTGGTGGCGTTAACACCATACCTACGACAAACGCCGCCACAATGATATAAGGCCGTTTCTGTCTTAGATCTTCTGGTGTGGTGGCCCCAGTCCAACACAACAAAATAATCGCAACAGGCACCTCGAATGCGATACCAAACGCCATAAATAGCGCCAGTACAAAATCGAGATAGCTAGAAATGTCGGTCGCAAACTCTACCCCACCAAGAGAGATAGCAGTAAAGAAGCCAAACACTAGTGGAAACACCACAAAATACGCAAATGCCACACCGCAATAAAACAGCAGTGAGCTGGAAAACAGCAACGGCATAATCAAACGACGCTCATGTTTGTATAAGCCAGGAGCAACAAAGGCCCAAACTTGATACAAAATAAACGGCACCGCAATAAATACCGAAGCGATTAACGTCAACTTCAGTGGCGTGAAAAAGGGTGAAGCCACATCCGTAGCAATCATGGTCGCGCCTTCAGGTAGACGCTCTACTAAAGGTGCGGAAACAAACTCGTAAATGTGGTTAGAGAAATAAATTAGTCCGACAAACACCACCAACACTGCCAAAATTGAGCGCAGTAGTCGGTTGCGAAGCTCCAACAAATGACTAATTAAAGGTTGTGTCTGCTCGACGGTAGACATGGCAAACCTCTTATTAAAAACCAGATCAAAAAGGAGCTACCAATCACTAGTAGCTCCTCCTAATGAGACTATTCGGCTTTCTTATCTGCCGCTGTAACCTTGCTCTCTTCCGCTTTCTCTACCTTTTCTGCTGCTGGCTCTGTTTTTACAGGCTCAGCCTCTGAATCGGTGTTCTTTGCGTAAGGACGATTTACAGATTGCGCTGCCTTCTTCAATTCTTCGACTGAAGATTTCAACTCAGGGGACAAATCATCCATCCCCATTTGCTCTGCTTTGCGCAAGTTTTCTTGCAGCTCTTGGACTTTCAGCTCGTGTGACAATTCGTCTTTGACGCTATTTGCCATACTCTTAGCTGCACCGATAAAGCGAGACACGCTGCGAATAGCATGAGGCAAACGCTCCGGCCCAAGAACGACCAGACCAACAACAGATATTAATACCAGTTCCCAAAAACCGATATCAAACACGTTTTACGCCTGCTCTTTGTCTTTTTTCGTTTCAGGAGCAGCTTCTTTTTTCTGCTGCTCTTCTAGACTTTTTGGTTCGAAGTCTGCGTCTTTGTCATTTTTCGCAGGTTCATCTTCGCTCATCGCTTTTTTGAAGCCCTTAACGGCACCACCCAGATCGCCACCGATACCGCGTAGTTTCTTAGTTCCGAATAGCAATACAACAATTACAGCAATGATTAGAAGTTGCCAAACACTGATACCACCCATTCTCTTTACCTCGGGTCTTTAAATAAACAAAAATATTTCAAGAGTTTAACGTCTATTGACGATAAGCTCGCCAACTAAGCAGCCAAAATGTGACACCTGCGATACCGCTGGCCAACGAAAGCTGCTCAAAAGCATTGTTCACCAATATTGCCGAGCATACGACTAAAGTGGCGCCAACGCCAAATAAAAACTTTCCTGTCGCCTGCTGGCGCTTGCTCTGACGATACCCTTGGTAAAGCTGATCCATTCGTTGGTTCATCGCTTTACCTTGTTTCAGGCTATCGTAAAGCAGCTCTGGCAGTTCCGGTAACTTCTCCGCCCAAAATGGCGCGCGATCTTTAATCGCATTCACCAAAGCTTGCGGCCCAACTTGATTCATCATCCATTCTTCAAGGAATGGTTTTGCGGTCTCCCACAAATCAAGCTGAGGGTACAGCTGCCTACCAAGCCCTTCCACGTACAGCAGCGTTTTTTGCAGCAATACAAGCTGTGGCTGAACCTCCATGTTGAATCGACGTGCCGTGTTGAACAAATTCAACAGCACATGACCAAAGGAGATTTCGCACAGCGGCTTAGCAAAAATAGGCTCACACACAATGCGAATCGCGAACTCAAACTCATCGACATTGGTATCGGCAGGCACCCATCCTGAGTCCACATGTAACTCCGCCACTCGGCGGTAGTCTCGATTGAAAAACGCCAGAAAGTTTTCCGCCAGATAACGCTTGTCTTCACTATTAAGTGTACCAACGATTCCGCAATCTAGCCCGATCCACATTGGGTTCTCTGGGTGTTCTGGTTTGACGAACACGTTCCCCGGATGCATATCGGCATGGAAGAAGCTGTCTCGGAACACCTGAGTGAAGAACACACTCACGCCGCGCTCCGCGAGCAATTTCATATTGGTGCCATTTGCTTTCAAGCCTTCAATATCAGAGACTTGAATGCCATATATTCGCTCAGAAACCATGACAGTTTCATTACTGAAGTCAGGAAAAACTTCAGGAACATACAATTCTTCGCTGCCTTCAAAGTTGCGGCGCAACTGAATGGCATTCGCCGCCTCACGTCGCAAGTCGAGTTCATCAAGCAATGTTTTCTCGTACTCACGCACGACTTCAACTGGTTTTAAACGACGTGCTTCAGGCATCGCTCCGGCGACTATACGCGCCATTCGGTGCATCAGTTTTAGATCTGAATCAATGACCGGGCGAATATCTGGGCGGATAACCTTTAATACCACTTCTTGGTTAGAGTCTTTTAAACGCGCAGTATGCACCTGAGCAATCGACGCAGACGCCAGTGGTTTGATATCAAACTCGGTAAACCAGTTTTCTAACGGGCCACCTAATGCTTGCTCCATCTGCTTTTTTGCTAGCTCACCATCAAATGGCGCCACTTGGTCTTGAAGCAAAGCTAGGGGATCAGCAATATGCGGAGGAAATAAGTCACGGCGCGTTGACATCATCTGGCCGAACTTAATCCAAACCGGCCCCAGCTCTTGCAACGCTAAACGCAGACGCTCACCGAGTGGCTTTTCTGGATGCTTGTTCTTAATCCAGAACAGGCTTTTGCGCAGTAATAACGGAGCTTTGGTCAGTTGGTGATCGGGAAGCAGCTCATCTAAGCCGTATTCCAGTTGTACTTTGGCGATGTGGTATAAGCGCTTTAGTTCTGCTGGCGTCATGGTTTCTCCAATGCCGGCTTATCTGCATCCAGCTTATTCAGCAAAGCAGTCAAGCGTGCTTCAACGCGAGAAGCCTGGCTACGAACCTCATCAACCTGGTCGCAAAAATACGCCACTTCTAGAGGAGCAGGTGCCAACTTCCACTCTTCAGTCACTACTTGCGCAAGATGACGCTGGTGTTTCTCTGCTTGAGATGCGAGGAAGTTGCCTATGTTTTTTGAACCTTGCACAAAGGTATGTGCGGCGACATCGCCAGTTACGCGAGACAACCACTCTTCAACATCTGGCTTGCAATCCACCATCAACTGAGAGAATTTCTGCGCCAATTGAATATCGCCTTCAAGCTCAAGTTTATCTTGTTTAATAAGGCGAGTGATGTTGGCCTGGTCACGCAGCTCTGGCAACACGCTCAAGTTGAGCGATAAGTAGCAGTTTGGCTGTCCTTCGTAATGACCGAGCACATCAATTTGCTGACTAAAAACGAACGTCAGTGTTTTATTGATCTCTTTCAGATGAACTTGAATAACTTGACCTTTTAGACGCGCTAAACGACGGCCCAATGCAGGGTCGTCTTTGATCAGTGTATTCAGTGACGTTTCAATCACAGCGGTGATAAGTGGTTCAAATGGCATGCCGTTAACCCTTAGAATTTATAACCGCGATGCAAAGCCACAATACCACCAGTTAAGTTGTAGTATTTGGTGTTTTCAAAACCTGCGTCTTGCATCATGCCTTCCAGCGTTTCTTGGTCTGGATGCATACGGATTGACTCCGCTAGGTAGCGGTAACTCTCTGAGTCATTCGCAACTAGCTCACCGATTCTCGGCAACAAGTGGAATGAATATGCGTCGTATACTTTCGATAACGGCTCTAGCACTGGTTTCGAAAATTCTAGCACCAATAGACGGCCGCCTGGCTTCAGTACGCGGAACATTGAACGAAGCGCTTTGTCTTTGTCAGTCACATTACGCAAACAAAAACTGATGGTGATGACATCAAAATAATCATCAGGGAACGGCAGTTCTTCTGCGTTGGCTTGAACGTAATGCACGTTACCCACAATACCGTTGTCACGCAGTTTATCGCGACCAACGTTAAGCATTGAATTATTGATATCAGCAAGGATGACATGGCCTTCATCGCCAACAATGCGCGAGAATTTCGCCGTTAAATCACCCGTACCACCACCTAGGTCAAGAATACGTTGGCCAGGGCGAGCGCCACTACAATCGATAGTGAAGCGCTTCCAAAGGCGGTGAATACCACCAGACATCAGGTCATTCATGATGTCGTATTTTGTTGCCACGGAGTGGAATACTTCGGCAACCTTAGTCACTTTTTCGTCTTTTGCCACTGTAGAGAAACCAAAGTGGGTGGTTTCATTCTCTAACGTTGTATTGGATTGCAAACTTGTGTCCGTCATTCTAATTCCTCTTAGGCAGCGCTTTCTCTCTGCGGGGCGTTTGCTGACAAATAAAATCGCCCACTGCACTGCGGGCGATTAGTTTACTTTATCCTCAGCCGGATGTCTTTCTACTAACGGGTCATTTTCTGAAAATGAATCACTCTGCGCTAACTGTGCGAGGTCAGAAGAAATTGGTCGTTTGATTTCAACCCCAAGGTGCTTAAAGCTTTCGGCTTGACGAATCACATTCCCGCGCCCTGTGGCAAGCTTGTTCATTGCGCCTTGATAGCTTTGATTCGCCTTATCCAGCGCACCGCCGAGCCCTTCCATGTCGTCCACAAACAATCGTAATTTGTCGTAGAGTTTTGTCGCGCGCTGCGCAATCATTTTGGCGTTTTCATTCTGGCGTTCATTGCGCCATAGATTATCAATAGTGCGCAGTGCCACCAGCAACGTTGTTGGGCTCACCAAAATGATGTTTTGCTCCATCGCGTCTTTGATCAAACTTGGATCGGCTTGAATCGCGACTTGGAACGCAGGCTCAACCGGAATAAACATCAGCACATAGTCCAAACTCTGAATACCTTTGAGTTTGTGGTAGTCCTTCATGCTTAAACCCTTAATGTGCGCACGCAGTGCGGCTAAGTGCGCACTCAAAGCCTGATCTCGCTCAGCATCAGTTTCGGCGTTGAAATAGCGCTCATAGGCAACCAGCGCCATTTTGGAATCCACAACCACTTGTTTGTTTTGTGGGAGATGAACAATCACATCAGGTTGGTAGCGCTTGCCTGCTTCATTTTGCAAATTCACCTGAGTCTGATATTCGTGCCCTTCACGCAGTCCCGACTCGGCAAGCACCCTAGCGAGCACCACTTCGCCCCAGTTACCTTGCTGCTTGTTGTCCCCTTTCAGCGCTTGGGTCAAATTAACCGCTTCTCGCGTCATTTGCTCATTCAAACGTTGCAGGTTTTTGAGCTCATGCACTAAGGTATGGCGCTCTTTAGCTTCTTGGCTAAAGCTGTCATTAACGTGCTTTTTGAATCCTTCTAGCTGCTCTCGGAGCGGTGACAACAAACCTTCCAAACTCTGACGGTTTTGCAAGTCGACCTTCGCGGTTTTTTCTTCAAACAGTTGGTTGGCCAAGTGCTCAAATTGCTGTTTCAGGCGCGCTTCCGCTTGCTCTAGAATTTGCAGTTTTTCGGCATTGGCTTGGTTGATTTGCTCATGACGTGCTTGCTGCTCACGTAGTTGCGTTTCTAGACGTGATTTGTGCTCACGCATCTGACCAAGCTCATCAAAGTATTGCTGGCGCTCTTGCTTTACGGCCTCGAAGTAACGCAGTTTTTCCATTGCTGCCATCAGCTTTCCGTGTGTTTGGCGTACTTCAAACGCGGCTTTATCGCGCTCATCATCTAATTCATCCAACTCTTGCTGGGCATCGGCAAGGCTTTGTTTAACCTGTTCAAGCTGCTGTTGGTGAAGCTGCTTTTCTGAAACAAGTTGTTGTTCGAGAAGCTGAGTTTGGGTGATAAAACGCTGTTTCACCCACCAACCGACGGCGACACCACTAAGCGTGGCAGCGCAAAGAGAAGAGAGAATGAGAGATTGGTACTCAAGAATCCATTGCATAATAGCGAGTTAGCCTGTGTTTTGTATCTATAACAATGGTATTTAGACACTGGATAAATGTCCAGTTTGTTGGATGAAAAATCCTCGCATACACTAGGCCTTCCTATAATATTCTTTCTTCCGCTCAAATGAATCAGACCGAGCGGCACATCATCACGCAGAGGCATCATGAACGAGCGTCGCGCCCTAGGATTTGGGCTCTCAGCAGTATTACTTTGGTCTACCGTTGCAACCGCATTTAAACTCACGTTGGCAGAATTTACGCCAATCCAAATGCTGTGCATTGCCAGTATCGTCTCTGCGATTGCGCTGACGATAATCTGTGGTGTGCAAGGCAAGTTGGGCCAATTAAGTGCCACCTTCCTCTCAAACCCTTGGTATTACCTACTGCTTGGGTTGATTAACCCCTTGGCGTATTACGTCATTCTCTTTAAAGCGTATGACTTGCTTCCTGCATCTCAAGCCCAAGCAATTAACTACAGCTGGGCCATTACCTTGACGCTAATGGCTGCTGTTTTCTTAGGGCAGAAGATCCGAGCTAAGGATTGGCTCGCTTGCGGTTTTAGCTATGTAGGCGTGATTGTGATTGCCACACAGGGCAATGTTCTCGGCATGCAATTCGAGAGCCCGCTGGGCGTGGGGTTGGCGCTGCTATCGACACTGTTGTGGGCTGGTTACTGGATTTTAAACACCAAAAATAAGGCCGACCCTGTGGTTGGTGTATTACTTGGTTTTTTGGTCGCTATTCCATTTGCCATTGGTTTAAGTCTTTATGAAGGAGCGAGCTGGCAGGCAATCTCAATTAAAGGTTGGGCAGCGGTGACGTATGTCGGGCTATTTGAAATGGGGATTACTTTCGTCCTATGGCTGAGCGCCCTCAAATCGACGCAAAACACAGCCCGCATCAGTAATCTGATCTTTGCTTCGCCATTCATCTCACTGATGCTATTGGCAACCATCATTGGTGAAGAAATTCATCCATCAACCTTGATTGGTTTAATACTGATCATCAGTGGATTAGTGGTCCAACAAGTATCGTGGGGTAAAAAAACCAAAGCCATGAGCACTTCTCAATGATGAACAAAAAACCTCAATAAACGATGCAATGAGTTGGATAAAAAAGAGATATAGCTAACAGTTTAATGATAGAAAGCGCCTTACGCTGCTGGGAATTACCTAAGCGTTGGATACGATACCAACACGGCCCAATAGCTTAAGCTAGATTCTAATACCACTATCTTTGGGCGCTTCAGGACACGTTATTAATTATGTTTCGCTTCGCTATTCCTTCGCCTTTGATGGCAGACTGGCAACAGGCTCTGCAACAATGCTGTGATGCTACTCAAGCTCAGGGACAACTTTATACTCTGAGCGATACCCAGCAGTGGCTATCAACTGAGGTGTCCACCTCGGTTCAAAATCATTGCGCTATCGTCGAAGTGGTAGTGCAAGTTGCCGATCAATTTAAACCGACAGACTTGACGATAAGCCACACATCCTTTGGACAGCAAACCTTGAGCATAGGTCCAATTTGGCTACCAAATGGCGATCTGTTTGCCGTATTAGCGCTGACTCACCCTGACGATCAAATCACGGTAGTGTCTGCTTGGCTGAGTGCATTAGTGGGGCGAATGAGCTTTGATGTCAGCTCACACTACCAGCAAGAACGAACACGCCATCAAACTGCAGCGACCACACCATTACCGACGCTGCAAGAGTTTATCGACTGTCTTGAAGACCATATTTGGATAAAAGGCATGGATGGTCTTTATTCGATGACCAATCGAAGCGTAGAAAATGCGTGGCAAAAGACCAACAGTGAGATCATCGGCAAAGATGATTTCGCACTATTTAGCCACGAGCGAGCAGAGAAGTTCATTGAGGCCGATAACTTGGTCGTGGCGACAGGCACGCTGAACATCGTCGAAGAATGCCGCCAAATTGATGAAAACAATAACCCAACTTGGCTAGAAACCATTAAGTCTCCTGTCCGTGATAATGACGGAAACTTAATTGGCATTCTGGGCATGACACGCAACATCACACGCCGGAAAATGGTCGAAACGCAACTCTCATTGGCATCCAAAATTTTTAATAACTCACAAGAAGGCATGGTCATTACTGACCGCAATGCCAACATCATTGATGTAAACACAGCCTTTACCCAAATCACCGGCTATCGCTCTGAAGAGGTGATTGGAAAGAACCCCAGAATTCTGCGCTCAGGTCATCATGACCAAGGCTTCTATAAACAGTTGTGGCATCAGCTCGAAACCAAAGGTCAATGGAAAGGCGAGTTCATCAACCGAAAGAAAGATGGCAGCATTTACCCACAGTTAGCGACCATTAGTGCCGTAATGGACGATAAAAATCATCTCATTAACTACATCTGTGTATTTGAAGATATTTCCGTGCGTAAAGCACACGAAGAAAAACTGCAGCGCATGGCCTTTTATGATCCGTTAACGAATCTACCTAATCGCACCCATTTACTTAGCTTGCTTGAGCAACACATTGAAACCGGGCACAAGAACCAACAGACGTTTGCCACCCTATTTCTGGATATTGACCATTTCAAGCACATCAACGATAGCATGGGTCACTTTTGTGGTGATCAGTTGCTGTCTAAGTTGGCTATCCGTCTGCAAGATATTCTTCACTTAAATGCGCATGTGGCTCGTATTGGCGGCGATGAGTTCGTGATCATTTTGCCGGACGTCCACAGTGATGTGGCTTTGCTGGAAACCGTCGGCGATATTCTCAGCGTTTTCCAACAACCGTTCGACTTGGCAAATCACGACTCATTGCGCGTCTCGACCAGTATTGGCATAGCCTTATATCCAAGAGACGGCCAAGACAGCGAAACCTTACTCAAAAACGCAGATACGGCGATGTACTTAGCGAAGAAAAATGGGCGCAACGGCTACGCATTTTACTCACCAGATTTAACCGATAAATCGGTATCCCATGTGCGCATTCAATCTGCTTTGCATCAAGCGATAGAAAAGCAGCAACTTCGATTAGAGTTCCAGCCACAATATAACTTGGAGCAACATGCGATTGTTGGCGTTGAAACCTTATTACGCTGGCAGCACCCCGAATTTGGCCTTGTACCACCAGCCGACTTTATTCCAATTGCAGAAAAAACGGGGCTTATCCAAAGCATTGGCGAGTGGGTCTTGCTACACGCTTGTCAGCAAGGAAATGCTTGGCTGAAACAAGGCGTTGAGTTTGGCAGAATTGCGGTTAATGTGTCGGCATTACAGCTTCAGCAATCGAATTTCATTCAGAGATTGAGCGATATCC
This sequence comes from Vibrio sp. JZG10, assembly GCF_054064075.1. Classification (NCBI taxonomy): domain Bacteria; kingdom Pseudomonadati; phylum Pseudomonadota; class Gammaproteobacteria; order Vibrionales; family Vibrionaceae; genus Vibrio; species Vibrio sp. JZG10. The sequence continues at coordinate 62,246 of NZ_JBSUGE010000011.1, read as the reverse complement.
TCAATCAAACCGGTTTTCCTGCTCAACGGCTGGATTTGGAGATAACCGAGAGCTTTTTACTGATCGACCCTCAACAAGCCATTGCGTCGTTAAATCAACTAAGAGGGTTAGGCATCGAGATTTCTCTGGATGATTTCGGCACAGGCTATTCGTCTTTGTCTTATTTGAAAGGTTTACCCATCAATAAGCTGAAAATTGATCGTTCGTTTGTCAGTGATGTACCCAGCAACAGCGATAGCAATGCGATTGTGAATGCGATTATCGCCATGGGCAAAACACTGTCATTGAAAGTGGTAGCGGAAGGAATAGAAACTCAGGAGCAAGCCGATTACTTGTTCGAAAAAGGCTGTGTTTACGGTCAAGGGTATCTTTTTAGCCGACCTGTAAGTGCGGAAAAACTTTTTCGTTGAGCCAGCTTGTAGCCCAAGTCATTCTCGTGGAGCCATATCCTCGGGGATGGTTTGTCTTGGTTGACTTTGAGTTGATTGACACAACTCTAGACGCTCAACCAAAATATTAATGCAGACCAATAGCGGTACACCGATTAAGAGCCCCATACCGCCCCAAAGCCAACCCCAGAACACGAGCCAAACGAAGATCACTAACGGATTTAAGTTGAATCTTTTCCCTAATAACGTTGGCGTGACAAACTGACTTTCAATCAAGTTGATCAACAAATAGATAGACACCACAGTGAGCATAAAACTGACCGACTCCAACTGCAGATAAGCCACAAAACCGAAACTCACCATGGAGATGACTGGGCCGAGATACGGCGCAAAATTCATCACGCCAGCAAACGCACCCCACAAGAACGGATCCTCAAGGCCTAAAACAAAAAACACCGCCCCAACACTCAACCCAAGTCCCGCATTCACTAACGTGATAGTGCCAATGTATCGAGATAGGTCTTTCTGTAGTGCTTTGACCAGTTCAATCGCTTGGCGCTGCTTGGCAAACCCATGCAAGTACGATACTGACTTTCGAAATAAGCTGCGTCCGTGATTGAGCATAAAATAAACCATAAACAGCACGATCATCGCTTGTGTCAAAATGGTCGGCGTCGTGGTCGCGAGTGTCTTCACCAAAGAAAATACGGTATTGTTCCCGACTTCATCCATACCCATATCGCTGGCAATATTCAGCGGCGTATTAAGGTGATCCGCCGAGGCTTGAGTCACTTCACTCACTTCTTGCGACACATTTTTCACGATACTGGGCAGTTCAGACCACCACTGCTTAGCAGGCTCCGACATGGCAGCAAGGCCAATAATTGAAGCACCAACCAAGAATGACAGAGTCACCACGACGGTAATCGCGCGCGGTAAACCTTTGTCTTCAAGATAGTTAATGAAAGGACTGCATAACAGCGAAATAAAGGTACTAAGCACAATAGGTAACAAGATTGGCTTAGCAAAATACAGCCCAGGAACGAGCAATAAGACAAGAAGGGTTGCACCAATCGCGGTGTTGGCAGGGATGTTCAATTTCGCTGTCATAAAAAGGCTCAAGGTCGGTAGGAATCATTATCGGCGAAAGCCGTTATTGGGGATGCTCGACTTCTGTTTCTGTCGCGGTCTCTTCTGTCGAAGCAGTATTGCTTGCTTGTGGTTCAGCATTTTGACCTTGTTCTACGCCCGACTGGTTAGAAGACGCTGCCATAACTGGCTTGGCAAGCGAATCCGTTAGTTCGGAGACACTACTCGCCAATAGCCCCATGGAAGAGATAGAGGAAGTCAGTCGAGACAATCGACCCGCTTTGGCAGCGGTAACAGCAACGACAGCACTAATACCTAGCGTCGTCCAAGGATTTTCTTTCACAAACTTCTTAGCGGTAAACGTGAACATTTCCATCGACAAGCAGCATTGCTCTAAAGATGCCTTACCTTCCATCCGCTTGATTCGCATGGCTCGATTGAGCTTTTGTAGCGAGCGCATCCCACCCCTCCTGCAACTGTTCTGTCGTATTTTTGAATCCAAGGAAACCAACTAAACGCTTCTGCCACCAAGCTAAAGACAATAATGCCAAACCTAAAGACGCAATAAATACGCCCACGGCAACATACACGTTAGCGGTCAGCTGATAAGCCACCACACCAGAGGCAAGGCACAAACTGAACACGAACAATACCGACAATAAGGTAAAAACAATGGTGCACAGCAAAATCTGTCGCGCTGCGGACGCATTAATTTTCACCTCCAAGAGGAACAAATCTAACGTTGAACCCGACCACGCTTTCAGCGATTGAGTCAATTGGTCCAGTTGTGAAAGAATACTGCTCAAACCATTGATGGTTTGTTGGATACCCTGCTCTTCTGCCCCACTTGGGGCTCGACCGCTGTCTGCTGCGGCCGAGCCCGGTTGCTGGTTGGTGACTTGTCCGGAGTTATTCATTGGAACCCTCGCCTTCTGTTATGTGGCTTAATCCGTTGGACCGTGATTATTTGATCAGCTTCGAAACCGCCCAACCCGCAAGGAAGGCACAACCAATGCTCAGCAATGGACGCTCCTTGATAACGTTCTCTGCCGACTTGGTCGCCTGCTGAACGTGTTCCGCGCCCACATCAAATTTCTCTTTAGCTTGGTCTTTCATTGCGCCGACGGCTTCCGTCGTGGCTTGCTCCGCTAAGTGATATGCTTCTTCTAACTGCTCTTGAGGTTTTACTGTGCTTTCTTTTGTTGTAGCCATAACTAGCCTCCGTTGATGAGTTGAGTAGTAAATCAAGTGAAACAACTTTTGAACTCACTTACTCACTACAAAGCCATATTCGTGCCAAAACTATAAGTGCATGTTTTTAATTGGTTTTTGTTTTATTTCACGACAAATGCTTATCTGTACGTGTAATTCTTTCCAGACTTCCCCAGCATTCTTGTAATTTTTTCTTAGCGCCTTGTCTGCAACCCTCCAATTCTTGCGCAATAAACTCATAACCAATTGATTAATAGAAAAATAACATTCCTTGGCATACAACCTGCAACTAAAGATGAAACACCTGTGTTTGTTCCCCATACGTACAAACACTCCCATCACCAACCAAATCAGGAGTGAGATATGAAAAATGAAAATATCGCCTCAATCATTGAGCTTATCGAGAGCGGAAATGACATTTACAACAAGGCCATTGAGAACATTGACAACACTTCTTTGAATAATGTGTTGGTAGAACTGCTTAGAGTACGTGAGCGAGCGGTGCTTGAGCTTACTCCCTACACATTGGCAAATAACCAGGAAGACTCTGCCGACGACACTCCGGTTTCCTACACCATTAAAGCGCGTGAGGTGTACAGCGATGTGATGAAGGAGGTGTCTTCTGACAAAGAGTCCATGTATTTGGAACAGCTCGAAGGTGTTGAAAGCAAGGTGCTCAAAGAGATCGAAAACCTAATTACTAGCCACCCAGAGCAAGCGGATAATTCGGTTCTACTGAAAGTTCGCAGTGATATCAAAAGCTGTAAAGAAAAGCTCAGCAGCATCAGCCTTATCAGCTGATCCTTAGTGGTCGCCTTTGCAATCAAGCGCTGGCAGAGAAAATGGCCAACTCGTTTTGGCCATTTCTGATAAGACCACTGGCACCTCAATACAACCAAAACTAGAAAACACTAAACCGAGTAATCAACACGGTAGTCATAAATAAAGAGGTCAGTATGACATTGGATAATAATCGAGTAAGGGAGCTACTCGTAAAAATGACACACCATCGCCAAACGTGTTTGCCTCTCGTTAATCCGCAATCGCATATGACACTCGCAAGAGCGGCGTATCGATTCGTTAAAATAGAAAAAGTGATGATCAAAAAGATGGCGAAGTTGTTCTTCGACCAAGATGGTGAACAATTCATTGCAGAAAATGCCACCGAATACGGCGTTGCCGAATTAGGTAATTACAAAGAAATGCATTTCATGAACAAGTTGTTGTTAGATGATTTAAAAGCGCTACTCAGAGCCATTGACGACTCTAACTTAACGGCGCTTGTTTCTTACTGGTTAGCTGCTTTACAAGTCGAAAACGATGAAATTGAAAAGCACTTACCCCAGGGTGAGTAGTCATACTCACCCCCTTCTTCCTTTCACTTCGAGAACGACAAATAGACGCTCTCTCAGATACAAAAAATGCCGATATAAAAAAGCCGCTGCACCTACGCAGCGACCTTATTGGTTCCCTCAAAACTATGACTAAACCGGTAAACAAAGGCGCGCTATAAAGCACTAGGCAAATCGCGCATTATCCACTGCTTATCTGTTTTAAAGCTAAGCCGATTTACTTCTCCCGCTTGGGACAAATACATTCAACGATTTTGGACGAAGCTTGATCGCTAATTGCTCATCAGAATAAAGCTCACCATCAATCACATACTCAATCGGTTTGTTCGCAGAAATAGTGACATTCTGAGCCGTCGCGTATTGAAAATGAGTCGATTCCTCCTGCGCACCTACGCTGGTTAATGTCAGATCAGACAATGCGATGAGGCGTCCGCCTAAAGATTCGGTGTTATCTAAATACGTGATATGCAGCTTGCCATCGTCAGGCTGCGGAGCACCACCACCTTGCGCGAGCAACGTACTAAAAGGAGCGATGTTCGCAACGACAAAGCTATGAACTTCTAGCGTTTGTGATCCATTTTCGCGGTTTCCATCTTCAAATGGCGCATCCATCGCAACAGTCAACGTCTGCGTCTCTTCCGCCACCACCGCATTAAAAAAGCCCGTTAAGTAGGCCAATTGTCCAAAGGTGTTTTTCTCTTCTCGCTGCGCATGCTCGATCATTTTCTGCTCTAGGCCAATACCTAGGACTAACAATATAAGCCTCTGATTACACTCAGCCGTATCAATACGTTGGCAGTGACCTGCTAGCAATGCTTCACACGCTTTTTCGACTGGTGAGAATTTTGCGCCAACTCCATAGAGCACATGACATAACGCATTGGCGGTTCCGAGCGGAACAATACCGAGTTTGATATCGGTACCTACCAGCTGGCTCGCCACTTCCGTCACTGTGCCATCGCCACCCGCTACGATAATTTGCTTAGCACCACTTTCTTTTGCCTGCAGCGTGAGCTGCTCAGCGCTGAGATTTGTGGTGGTTTGATGAATACTCAAGCGATATTTTTTGGTTAGTTCACGAATCAAGTGCTGTTCGTTTTCCTCCCATTTTCCGCCACCTGCAACAGGGTTAACCACCATCCAAGTGGACTGATCCAGACACAGTACGCCTTTTTCACTTATCGCTCGTAACGTTTTGATCTGCAATTTATTCAATCTCGCGGTACTGCGCACGTCATTGATTTTTTTCATCACAGATTCAACCGTCAGCGACGGATCTTTGCTCAGTAGATACGCCGCAACAACAAACACCGATCGACCACGCCCTAACGCACAATGCACAACCACAGCTCGCGAGCACGAGATTTGCGTATCAATCCAGTTAATCGCATGGCGAAGGCGCTCTAGCGTTGGGGCTTTGTGGTCGAGTACCGGAATCGAAAGGTAATGAAACTGCTTGTCGGTCATCGCACTTTCAAGCCCAGCAAACTCTGCGGTGACATCGACAATACAAGAGATGTCATTGGATTCGAGAAAATCTAAGTCACTCTGAAATAGCCGACGGGAGAGGTATAAATTATCGCTGACTTTTTGGATTGGAGGCACAGTATCGCGCCGTCTTTCCCAGGCATTATACGCTCTAGCGCCCAGCAAAAAGGGGATGAATGCCCAGCGGATCCACCTGACAATCTTACCGTCTTGGTTTTTTCTAAAAATGGAGGGAATGTCGAAAACGTAGGCTACGCTGACTAATGCTAAAGAAAGAGATACCCACAAGAACAACAGGCTAACCATGATTTGGGGAATATAAATAGCGGCCAATAAACTGATCAGAGCGCCAAGAATATAATATTTGATGATAAACATTCGCTCTCCTTGCCTTCAGCGAGTGCGCTTTTTAGTGAAAGTGAGAATAAGCTGGTTCTAGTTTAGGCTAACTAGCTTGGTAAACGCTTTGATTGGGCCCCTTCCCGTGCCGAAATGGCACGAAAAGGACCAATACTCCACCTAACTAGCCATTTCTTCGACGTAGCTATCCGCTAGTTTCATTTTCTGCTGATCGGTCATCACCTTACCGGCCAATTGGAAAAAACGATGCTCTTCTTCTTCGAGGTGGTGCAATACTTTGTGACGCAAAGTTTTCATGAGGTTGAGCCATCCTGGCGAGCTCATGTCGGTTGCATCAAGCTGTGCAATCACTTTATCAATCTCGTGGTGCTCTGCGATGCCATGACGAGTAAGATCGATGGTTTTATCACTCTCGATTAAAGGCGCGTAGAAAAAGCGCTCTTCTGCGGCGGCGTGCTGTTCGAGTTCATCCTTAAGATTGTGATAAAACTCTTCGCGTGCAGGGGAATCTCCAGACGTTTCCATCAGAGCATCGAGTAAAAGGCGTTGCTTTTCATGACTCTCTTTTAGTACATCAAATATGTTTTTCATCTTTGACTCCTCATCTGATTGTAAACACTTGGGATAAAAGGAAGGGCGGTGATTGACCGCCCTTCTCTTACATTGCTGTGAACAAAAAGCTGACCTGACTCGACTAACAATCTTGGTCTTCTGCGTTCAAGTTCTCTTTAATATTTTCACACTCATCTTCAATCGCATTTTGAGTTTCTTCGGCGGCTTCATCTATCTTCTTGCCTGCCTGTTCCATTGGCCCTTCTTCACTACAAGCAGCCAGTGCGAACACCAAACCAAATACTGCGGCGATACGGTAAATTAATGACGTAAGTCGCATGAAATCTCCTATCTATTTACGTTTTTTCTTCCTAGCAGAACAATCACTATTGATACAATTAATGACAATAGGAATAGGTAAAATATCACTTGCGCGATAGAGGCCGCCGCCCCTGCAATACCAGTAAAACCTAGTAGTGCAGAAACCAGTGCCAAAGCCAGAAAAATAAACATCCAACGAACCATAGTGTTACCTCCTAATAAAATTGGGTTAGGTCACTCGGCTCGTTATTATTGAACCACTTCTAGCTTATCAATCACCTTATTTACATCATTGGTATTATTTGCAATTGAAAGTGCAAGATCATGCTCCGCATCTGAATTAACCTTACCTGCCAACGTTACCGTTTTACGTTCCGTCGTTACATCAATGTCCGTACCACTTACATTGGTATCCATCAGTAGGCGCGTTTTAACTATAGTCGTGATTTTAGAGTCGGTCAGTGTGGCTAATGCCTCTGAATCGGTTTCTTTCTTACCTTCATTCACCACTGACAATTCGTTGTTTACTTTTTTCACACCATCAAGACCTGTTACAAGCTCTTCGGCAAGCGATTTTTCAAGGTCATTGTTTACCGAACCAGAAAGGGTAACTACCTGATTTTCAACATCGGTGTTGATATCAAAAGAGTTAAGGTTACTGTTTAGCAGCAGCGTAGTTTCGGCTTTACCATCTAGCCAAGCGTCCATGGATTCTTTTTCCCATTTATCACTCGCTAAGACTGCTGTAGATGAAGTAGCAAGAACTGACGTAAGTACAATTTTAGCTGCGATGTTATTCATGGTAATTCTCCTTTATTGACGTTGTATTTCCATAGGAGCAAACCATGTGCCAAGTTTGTAACTTATTATTTTTAAAGGAATAATAAAAACAAGAGGTAAAAATAAGACGAACAAAAAAATATAAGCATGAATTATTTACACAGAAGAAATGTAATTTTTAATCGTTAATAATTTCGCAATCAATTACATAATACGCCAACAAAAGATGAGACATTATTTCTTCGACTTCACTTAATCGCAGAATTATTATTTAAAGCGTGAGACACCCGAATAAAGAAGCAATATTTATCAGAATTATTACTGATATATACCAAGAGAGGATCAACGACATTAAAATAGCCTACAGCCCCTTAAATCTATGCTGACAATATTTTGTCTTGTGCACTTAGAATAATCCACGTACATTGTTTCTGTCATAGTAAAGAGGACATTTCTATGTCGTTGCCAAGCCTGTTTCTACGAATACAAGACCCGACACTTAAAGATGCTATTGCCTCTTGCCAGGAACTGAACAAATTTCGTCTGCATAATACCGATGCCGCAGATAGTTGGATTGAAGGTTTCCTACAACTCAAGCCGGAAGTTGCGATTGTTGAAGTCGCCCACTTTACTAGCGCAGATTACCAGCGCCTTTCTAATATCGAAGACATCTACGATATGGACTTGATCATAATTAGCTCTGGTGCTCCAAACGAAAATTTGGATAAGCTAATGAACTTAGGTGCAATTTTTCACTACAGAAAACCCGTCGATATTGCCATTTTGACGGACACCCTAAGCGAAGTCAGCCAGTACTATCAGCAAAAACAAGATCAAGGACGTAAAGTGTCCACTAGCGATCTCGACCAATTTGGCCTTTTGGTGGGGTCCTCATCGCCAATGCATCAGCTCTATCGCATGATCCGACGCGTCGCAAAAACAGAAGCCAACGTCCTCATTGTCGGTGAAAGCGGCTCGGGTAAAGAGTTAGTCGCACAGACCATTCATTTAGCTAGCGATCGCAAGCAACAACCCTTTATCGCGATTAACTGTGGTGCGATTAGCCCAGAATTGGTCGATAGTGAACTGTTTGGCCATGAAAAAGGCGCCTTTACCGGAGCGAATAAAACTCACCAAGGTGTATTTAAACAGGCAGAAGGCGGCACGCTGTTTTTAGATGAAATCACCGAGATGCCTATCGAGCATCAAGTGAAGCTATTGCGTGTTTTGGAAACCGGAGAGTATCGCCCAGTGGGCAGTAATACGGTGCATATCGCCAACACTCGCATCATTGCCGCCACCAACCGTGATCCTAAAGTCGCCATTGAAGAGCAGTTCCTGCGTGAAGATCTGTTTTTCCGCTTATCGCACTTTCCATTAACGATACCGCCGCTGCGAGAGCGAGGCGGTGACATCGTCGGTCTGGCTAAGCACTTTATCGCGCACCGCAACGCAAATGAGGCTAAAACCAAAACCATTCTTGATTCTGCCATCCAAAAAATCGCCGTGCACGATTGGCCAGGTAATGTCCGTGAGCTCAAACACACGATCGAGCGTGCATTTATTTTGGCTGATGACACCATCCGAGATGAACACCTGATATTCGATACGCCACCATTGGAAACAGGCACCAGCATCGAAGACCTTGTTCCAGCGGGCGTTTCGCTAGAAGAGCTAGAAAAAGCCGCTATTCTCAATACCCTTGAAGAGAATCAAGGCAATAAAACGGAATCAGCGCAGGAGTTAGGCATTAGCGTTAAAACGCTCTACAACAAACTCGAAAAGTATCAAGACGAGTAACTAGCTGTGGAACTACAAAAAAGAGCACGGAATACGATTCAGTGCTCTTTTTTTATCTTATCTTTTATGCGGATGTGTAGCGTTTGATTACACCCACTGACCCGCGACAAAGCCGCTCGACCAGCACCACTGAAAATTGTAGCCCCCTAACCAGCCAGTCACGTCCATGACTTCACCAATGAAGTACAGCCCTTTGATGTCTTTGCATTCCATGGTTTTCGAAGATAAGTGATCGGTATCCACACCGCCTAGTGTCACTTCCGCGGTTCGGTAGCCTTCAGTGCCATTAGGGGCGATATCCCAATGTTCTAAGCGCGCCACAATCGCCGCAAGCTCCTTTTGATTGAACTGCTTTAGCGGTTTATCGACCAGTTCTTTACGTTCAATCAAGACTTCAACCAAGCGCTTTGGTAGCACTTTAGCGAGCGTATTTTTGAGCGACTGATTCGGGTGCTTTTCACGGCTGCGTTCTAATAACTCGGCAACATCATCATTTGGCACCAGATTAATCGACACCTTTTGCCCCGCTCGCCAGAATGATGAAATCTGTAAAACGGCTGGGCCAGATAAGCCACGATGTGTGAACAACAGGGCTTCTTTGAACATGGTGCCATCTTCAGCTGTAATTTCCGCAGGTACCGCGATACCAGATAACTCAGCAAAGTCTTCTTTGTCTTCTTTATGCAACGTAAATGGCACCAGCCCTGCCGTAGTTGGGATAACTCGAAGACCAAATTGTTCCGCGACTTTATAGCCAAATGGTGTCGCCCCCAGTTTTGGCATCGACAAGCCACCTGTTGCGATAACTAAAGACTCACACTCAACAATCTCAGTGCCAGCATGCAAACGAAAGCCTTCATCGATTTTCTCAATTGAGTGAACATCGCATTGGTAACGCTGCTCGATATTCGGCATATCACATTCAGCCAGCAGCATCTTCACGATGTCTTTCGCCGTAAACGCATCGACACAAAACAGCTGACCGTGATCGCGCTCTTCAAATTCAATACCATGCTTACACACCATCGAGATAAAATCCCAGTTGGTGTATTGAGAAAGCGCCGACTTAACGAAATGCGGGTTTTGGCATAGGTAGTTGCTGGCTGAGACGTCGTAATTAGTGAAGTTACAACGGCCACCGCCTGAGATAAGGATTTTACGTCCTGGCTTTTTAGCATGATCGAGCACCAAAACACGGCGGCCTCGCTTGCCGGCTTCTGCAGCACACATCAAACCCGCTGCACCTGCGCCAATTACAACAACATCAAATTTCTTACTCATCGGTAGCTCTTAGACTGATTGGTATCGAATCGAAATAAAAAAGGATGTGCACATTGCACATCCTTGCTTTCTAGGCGCGACATTCTACCGACAAATCTCGAAGGGGAAAAGCGCTTAAACGGTAAGCGCTATGCATGCCCGTACAATCCTAGGAGATTAACTCACTAGATTATTGATTCTTTAAAGAATGAAGGCCGCGAGTAGGGTAACACCGAGCAAAGCGGTCGATAAAACAAATAGCTCACGCACCCTTTCGCACTTACCAGTAAAAATTTCATCGTGGTGATGGTGATATTCTTTACTTTTGATGTAGTGGAACAAACGCACCTGTTTGGTGACATTTCCATGGGTGGTAAAAAAGCCATTGCCATCAACTTGCTGATATAACAACGGATGCGCTTCACGCATGATGTAAATTAGAGAACGAAGAGCGGTGAGATACCGGATCATGTTGACTCCAGTTACCACCATTAGCGCAAATAAGATTGTGTCTCCACTGATCATCTTTTCCTCCCTACATCTTCAACAATGCTCAAGAGAAAAAGACGATCAATGCTTCGTCTTTACCCGCTACTTATAGCGTCAAAAAACGCGTTTACGCAGCTGGAGCATCCATGATTGAAGATGAACCTTCTTTCGCCATTTGTGCTAGATCTTTGTCGATGAAGAACAATGCTTTACCATCTTCACCTACCAATTCGATCTTATCTAAAATCCCTTTAAACAACTTCTCTTCTTCGTGCTGTTCAGACACGTACCACTGTAGGAAGTTAAACGTTGAGTAGTCTTGGCTAGTAAATGCAACATGTGCCAATTTATTGATTTTTTCCGTGATCATTTGCTCATGTTCGAAGGTCTCGCGGAAAACATCACCTAAGCTAGCAAAATCATGCTTTGGTGCATCAATAGCGCCCAAAATTGGCATTGAGCCAGTTTCACTTACGTAGGTGAATAGGCGTTGCATGTGCTCCATTTCTTCTACGGCGTGAGCGCGTAAAAATTCAGCCGCACCTTCAAAACCTTTGTCTTCACACCAAGCACTCATTTGTAAGTATAGATTGGATGAGAAAAATTCTAGGTTAATTTGCTCATTCAATTGTTCGACCATAGTTTGAGACAGCATGTTAACTCCTATTAATGTGCATGCAATATACCCAAGTAACCTCGAGATAAACGACGCCGCGAGATTGACTTGCTCTACATCAGAGGCAAGGTTTTACTTGAACTATAGTCAGTAACGGAGCGCTGAACTCCGCATCTCAAAGTCACTTGGGTATAACGCCACTATAACATGATTACTGAGACAAGACTTTGTACCTACGACACTGATATGAGATCACTTCAGCAAATTTTTTTGGGGGTTAGTGCTAATCTAAAACTATGACCTTACAAGGAGATAGCAATATGAGTTACAAACACATACTTGTGGCAGTCGACCTGTCAGACGACAGTAAAGTGTTGATTAAAAAAGCCGTATCACTGGCTAAACCTCTGGATGCGAAAGTCTCTTTTATTCACATCGACGTGAACTACGCAGAGCTCTACACCGGGCTTATCGACATCAATATGGCAGAAGCGCAACATCAAGCGATGGAAGCGTCGCGCACACAATTGGCGAATTTCGCAGAATATGCGCAATACCCAATAGCCCATACGTTGGTCGGTAGTGGCGATTTGAGTAATGAGCTGTGCGATACCATTCAAGATTACAGTATCGACTTGGTGGTTTGTGGTCATCACCAAGATTTCTGGAGCAAGATTCTGTCTTCGACTCGACAACTGATTAACTGCTCTCCAGTCGATATGCTGGTCGTACCGCTAAAAGACTGATTGGCGCGACGTTAAAACTTGGTTAGACTGCGGGCACATTTGTTGTTGATAAAGATTCTCATCCATGGCTTATCTATCCGCAGTTACCCTACTTTGGGCATTCTCATTTAGCCTGATCGGCGTTTACCTCGCTGGTCAGGTTGATTCTTGGTTCTCGGTGTTCATGCGCGTGGCACTGGCGAGTCTGGTTTTCATTCCCTTTTTAAAATTCCGCGGCGTTAGCAAATCCCTAATCGCGAAACTGATGACGGTCGGTGGCTTTCAGCTTGGTCTGATGTACTGCTTCTACTACCAATCTTTTTTGCTCCTTTCCGTGCCAGAAGTATTGCTGTTCACCGTATTCACACCCATTTACGTCACGCTGATCTATGACTTCTTGAAAGGTCGCTTTTCACCTTGGTATTTTGTTACCGCGGCGATTGCTGTATTTGGCGCAGCCTGGATTAAGTTTGCAGGCATTAATGAAGACTTCCTGCTGGGCTTTTTGGTCGTACAAGGAGCAAACCTCTGTTTTGCCATTGGTCAGGTAGGCTACAAATACATCATGGAAAGTGAGCCGGTTGATTTGCCACAACACACCGTGTTTGGTTACTTCTACTTAGGTGCGCTTTGTGTAGCAACCGTGGCTTTCGCTCTGATGGGCAACCTCGACAAACTACCCACCACCGCAACGCAATGGGGCATTCTGACGTACCTTGGTTTAATTGCTTCCGGTTTTGGTTACTTCGCGTGGAACAAAGGCGCAACCATGGTAAACGCAGGAGCACTTGCAGTAATGAACAACGCGTTAGTGCCAGCAGGTTTGATTGTGAACATTGTGATTTGGAACCGCGATGTTGACGTCATGCGACTCGCCATTGGCGGTGCGATCATCATGCTATCGCTATGGATTAACGAAACCTGGGTGAAAAAGCGCGTCGAAATGAGCTACGCCAAGAAGTAAAGCGACCGCTCCCAACACACATACCGACAATAAAAAACGCTCTCCAACTGGAGAGCGTTTTTTTGGATTAGATTAATGCACTTTCATTTGCGAACTTGCGCTCATCAACGCCTTGGGCGACGTTGGCAACAACACTTCTAGCTTGGCATTGCGCGCTTCAAGCTTGCGCTGACGCTTAAGTAACTTTTGTTGTTTTTTCGCTACTTTTAACAACTTCTTCTGCTGCTTGTAATGCTTTTTCAGTGCTTTTTTCGCTTTCTTAAGCGATTTTTTATCCGCTAAATCAAACCATACTGGTGCGTCGGTTCTTACTGGCTCCAGGGATTTTTCGGCTTGCTTTTTCTCTTTCACGCGCTCAACAACACGCTTCACAATCGCTGCTTTTTCGTTGCTTTGTTTTGTTGTCACAGGAATCGGTTGTACTGGCAGCGCTTCAGCCAATAAGCCACATGATTGTTGCTCGTTCAATGGCTTGTCTTGGCATTTTTGCGGCGGAATAGCGGCTGGCTTACACAGGGTATCTTTGGCCGCTGAAGAACGTGCGCAAGAGCGACAAACAAACTTTGGTGCGACAACTAAACGATGGATGTCGCCAAGCTCCGCCGCGATCTGTTTACGACTCATTTTACATAAGCGTTTAGCCATTCTACTACTCCAGCTTCCCAATTATCGACCGCATCACAACAAGTGAAATAATAATAATTCTTAGTTAGATATACAATCAGGGAGGAGAATTAGCAAGAGAAAACTATCAGTAACGATTCAGAAAGAGAGGCTTGATCACAGCACGATACACCGTACTGTGACAAGAAAAGTTGAGCGGTCAGGAAGTTATGCCATTGAGGCTTTAACGTAGACATCAAAGCGATTTTTTTTGGTTTCAATCGCCATAGTCGGCTTTTGCTCGTTCAGCCAGTTTGCATAGTCTGGGCGCTTCACCACCACGCGTTTTGTGGCTAACGCCATGGCAGGATCTAGCAAACCATCGGCGTCCAAATCGGCGCCAACCAACGATTGGAAAACGCGCATCTCTTTTTTTACGAGCGCCGATTTCTTCTTGTTTTCTGGGTGCGGATACATAGGGTCGAGATACACCACATCTGGCTGAACAAAGTCTTCATCTTGTGCCAGCTGTTCCAATGCATCATGACTGGAGGCATGGATCAGCGACATACGCTCTGATACCCAAGTTCCAATTTCAGGGTCTTGTTTCGCACGCGCTAAGCCGTCATCCAGCAACGCTGCGACTACCGGGTGTCGCTCCACCATCTGTACCTTACAGCCGAGCGAAGCCAAAACGAATGCGTCACGTCCCAGCCCCGCCGTGCCGTCTAGAACGGTTGGCGTTGCCCCTTTGTTCAAACCTGCGGCTTTTGCGATGGCTTGGCCCTTACCACCACCAAATTTTCGGCGATGTCCCACTGCGCCACCAATTAAATCGACAAAAATAGCGCCCAACTTTGGCTCATCCACTTTACGCAGCTCTAAACGCTCGGTGGTCAGCACCAAAGCAAAATCGCTCTCGTCAGTGTGAGAAAGCTGCCAGCGTGCAGCCAGTTCATCCAGATGAGGTTGTTGAGACGGGTCTTCACAGATCAATTGCAGTTGCAAAAGGAGGCTCCAATAAAAAATCGCGGTAACTGGCGCTGAGTGTATACCTAAGTTACCTCTCAATGCTAGGTTGAGCTTGATATGACAAGACTACTCAGCCGTCAGTCGCTCAACTAACTCAGAAAGCGGTTGAGGATGTCCAATACCGTAGCCTTGGCCATAATCCACACCAAGATCGATCAAATGCTGCATGACTTGTTCGTTTTCGACAAACTCCGCCACCGTCACTTTGCCTAGCTGTTTTGCCAGATCATTGATCGAGCGAACCATTACACGGTCCATTTCATTTACGTTGATATCTCGCACGAAAAGACCATCAATTTTCACGATATCAACAGGAAGTTTCTTTAAGTAACCAAATGAAGACAAGCCCGAACCGAAATCATCCAATGCAATCATACAACCCAACGCTTTGAGCTTGGTGAAGAGCTCAATGGCTTGCTCAAGATTACTCATCGCTGCTGTCTCGGTGATTTCTAGACAGATTTTTTCACACGGCATGGACGAACGTTCCAGTCGTTCCAATAAGAAATCGATAAATTCTTGATTCCCCATAGATTGACCTGAAAGGTTTATCGAACAACGGCCGAGTTTTTCAACCACCTCCGGGCGTTGCTCAAACCATTCTAGCGTTTGAGTAATGACCTGTTTATCAATCCAATGCGCAATGTTGTAGCGCTCGGAGGCAGGAATAAACAATGCAGGAGAAACATAATCACCATATCCATTGCGAATGCGCACTAAAATCTCAAAATACATCTGAGCATCGTGCTTTTGTAAGCTTTTGATCGGTTGAGCAAATAACTCTAAACGCTGATTCGACAATGCCTCATGCACCAGATTGACGCTCTGCATTTCCATCTGGCGACGTTGTAGCTCTTCGTTATCTAAGCTGAACAGATTGTAGCGGTTACGGCCTTGCTCCTTGGCGGCATGACACGCAGAGTCTGCTTGAGCATGCACCATTTGCGGCGTCTCTGCCGTATGGTCGATGATACGAATACCAATAGAACAACTGATGAACAAGCGTGTATCTTCCCAAATAAAGAGATGTTCACTCAACGTCGAGATGATCAGTTTAGCGATATTAATCGCGCCGTATTCGTCGCAATCTTTGAGTAGTACCGCAAACTCATCGCCTCCCATTCGAGCCAAGATGGAATTGTATGGCAACACTTCCTCTAACATGCTGGCGCAAAATTGAATCGCCGCGTCACCCGCATCATGCCCAACCGTATCATTGAGGACTTTTAGCTGATCTAAGTCGAGGTATAGCATGGCGTGGACGCGACGATGGCTGTCCACCTCACGCAGTGCGGTCTTGAGCTCTAGTTCAAAGTGGTTTCGGTTATAAGTCCCTGTCAGCAAGTCATAGCGCGCTTGATATTCCAATTTCTCGGAAAGCTGTTTGGTTTCTGTAATATCTTCACCCACAATCAATAGCTGATCAGATTCACTCAGTGGACGAATGTTCTCGCGTACCCAAACACGATGACCGTTTGCATGGCGATACTCGACTTCACGTCGCCAGACCCCATGCACCTGTTGATTGGGTTGCAATAGCACTTGGCGAGGAAACAGTACCTTGTCATCAAAATAAAACTCCCTTAGGCGGTGTCCGAGCATGTCCATCGGTTTGTAGCCGAGGAGTAGTTGAGCAAATCGATTCACTTCTTGAATGCGGTTATTGCAGTCGAGTGTCACCATCATGACGGGCTGTTGCTCATAATAGTTACGCAGGGTTGATTCGCGTTGATAGAGCTTATCTTCCATCAACTTACGACTAGTGATATCGCGCGCTTCAAACAAGTATTGCTTTTGATTTCCTACTTGCTGAGAAAAAGGCTTGAGTGAAATTTCCAACACCAATGTACCGTGCTCTTTACTCCAAATTTCAGCCTCAAACGTCGACACTTGATGGTGAGGCGCGTGGAAATACGCCTCAAGCAACGCTTGTGCTTTCTCACTCCAATTGGGATGAAACCAAAGTGGTCGGTCTAAACGCAGCCCTTGGTGATACAGCAAAGATTGCAGGTGATCGTTGCCCGATTTAAGTACACCGTTGGCATACAAAATGCCCATATACTGCATGCTCTGATCAAAAATCGATTCTAAGATGGCTTGGCTTTCTCGCGCGGCACTCTCGCTGCGACGCATCCGCTGTAAATAGTAACCCATCAACAAAATGACCACCGACATCACCACAAACAGGCTACCAAACAAGCGAATTTCTTTGGCAAAACGCTCAGAAAACTTCATCGGTTTATTAAAAAATACCGCAGAGACCTCTTGCTCAGCACCCAGCCCCCAGCGCACTACAGCTTGATAATCGAGCTTGATTTCAGAATCACTTTTCTTCACGGCTGGCAGAGCTTGGTCAGGGTTATCCAATACAAACTCAAGTATCTCAGCGCTCTCAATGCCATGCCGATAACCACTTTGGATCACGCCACCAACCGCACCATGCCCTAAGCCAATGTCGTGCACCATAAACAGCGGCGCATTTGAGGCTCTGTTAACGCCAATCCAGTCACGTTCACTGCCAACCACACCCTGTTTATCTCGGTAATAAGTCCAAAACAGGACGACTTTATCTTTATTCAGCTTCGCCACTTGTTGCTTTAAGTCAATGATACTGTCGGGAATAACTTGCACAATTTTGTCGCGATATTGCGGATGTTCATGTACAAAATCGTCGATTTGATAGCGTAATACCTCTCCCGTTACGGAATGGTCACTGACAATAAGAATTTGGGTGTAATCAGGGTGTAGGCGCTCTATGAGGGCTAAATTTGCCTCCAAATCGACATCTTCTGTTACTCCTGTTGCGTTCAGAGATTGGTGCAAAGAAGGATGATAATTGTTGATGCCGTTAAATATAACCGGGGTGTCTTTGATGATTGGTGCCAAACGCTGCATCAGTTCAAGCGCGTTGTTGTCGCTCACTAAAATGGCATCGAATCGTTCTGTGCTTAATTTCGTACGATATAAGGATTCAAGCTGAGCGAAAAACTGCTCACTCTGGTTACGTTTCGAGTCTAAATAGAGCACGCGCATATCCAGCGATCGATCACCCAATTGCTGCTCGATACCTCGCTGTATGGAATCCGTCCAGAAAAAACCTTGATGATAGGAGTGCACGACCAAAACTTTCGGATCTGAGGCCGCGGCAAACGCGCTCCAACATAGCGCGACAATAACCAGAAAACGCTGCACATTATCTCCATAGCTCGGAGTTAACCCGCAGTTACTCCTGCCAAACCTTGTGAATCCTATCCGCTATGAGTATAAAAGGGAGGTAAAACTCTATCCCTAACGGAAATAATAGTATGAATGCGAGCCTGCCGAAACTCGACGACCTTGACCGCGCAATATTAAAAACACTGATGGCTGACGCCAGAACGCCCTACGCAGAAATGGCAAAGCAGTTCGATGTCAGCCCTGCCACTATCCATGTGCGTATTGAGAAGATGAAATCGGCTGATATCATCGAAGGAACGGAGGTGATCGTAAACACCAAAAAGCTCGGCTACGATGTGTGCTGCTTCATTGGAATTAACCTAAACGCAGCTCGTGATTACCATTCCGCGCTAGAAAAACTCAACGCGCTCGACGAAGTCGTTGAAGCTTACTACACCACGGGCGCGTATAACATATTCGTCAAATTGATGTGCAAATCGATTGAAGAACTGCAATTTGTGCTGATTGATAAGCTGCAAGCCATTGATGAGGTTCAGTCTACGGAGACATTAATATCGCTGCAGAACCCAATTAACCGCAGTGTGAATCCGTGAATTTTTTATAAAAAATAGACAAAAAAGGCCAACCGAATGGTTGGCCTTAGTATTTTTGGAAAGACAGCGTGCGCTTACGCTGCAATACCAGAATGGCGCAATAGCGCATCAATTTGTGGTTCACGACCACGGAAGCGCTTAAACAGCTCCATTGGCTCTTCACTGCCACCCATTTCTAGGATGTTATTCAGGAAGCTTTGACCCGTTTCTTTGTTGAAGATGCCTTCTTCTTCAAAGCGAGAATACGCGTCTGACGACAGCACTTCAGCCCACAGATAGCTGTAGTAACCCGCGCTGTAACCACCAGCGAAGATGTGACCAAAGCTGTGCGAGAAGCGCGCCCACTCAACAGCTGGAACCACCGCGACTTTCTCTTTCACTTTCGCCAGCATTTCTAAAACGCGTGCACCCACTTCTGGGTCGTATTCGGTGTGCAGAGTAAAGTCGAACAAACCGAATTCTAGCTGACGCAAAATGCCCATCGCCGACTGGAAGTTCTTCGCCGCGAGCATCTTATCTAGCATCGCTTTTGGCAACGGCTCGCCTGTCTCATAGTGACCAGAAATAAACGCCAGTGCGTCTTCTTCCCAACACCAGTTTTCCAGGAACTGACTTGGCAATTCAACCGCATCCCAAGGTACGCCATTAATGCCTGATACCGCGCCAGTTTCTACTTGAGTCAGCATGTGGTGGATGCCGTGACCAAATTCATGGAAAAGTGTCACAACTTCATCGTGCGTAAACAGTGCTGGCTTGTCGCCCACTGGACGGTTGAAGTTACACGTTAGGTAAGCCACCGGCGTTTGCAGTTCGCCAGAGAGCGTAATACGACGACCACGACAGTCATCCATCCACGCGCCTCCACGTTTGTGCTCACGTGCGTAGAGATCTAAGTAGAAACTGCCACGCAGTGCGCCTTCAGCGTCAAAGATATCGAAGAAACGCACAGATTCGTGCCAAGTGTCCACGCCTTCGCGCTCAGTAACTGTCATGCCAAACACGCGGTTTAGCACTTCAAACAGACCACTGACAACCTTTGATTCTGGGAAGTACGGGCGCAGTTCTTCATCCGAGATTTGGAACAAGTGCTGCTTTTGTTTCTCGCTGTAGTAAGCAATATCCCACACATTCAATTCTTCAACGCCAAACTCACTTTTCGCAAACTGACGCAACTCTTCGACTTCACGTTCACCTTGTGGTTTCGCACGTGTCGCTAGGTCATTCAAGAAGCCCAACACTTGATCTGGCGTTTCGGCCATTTTCGTTGCTAACGATTTCTCGCTGTAAGTATTGAAACCCAACATGCGTGAAATTTCGTGACGCAGTCTCAGTTGCTCAGTAATGATTTCTGAGTTGTCCCACTTACCAGCATTTGGACCGCGATCAGAGGCGCGTGTCACATACGCTTCGTACACTTCTTTACGCAACTCTTGGTTGTCGCAGTACGTCATGACAGGTAGGTAAGATGGGATATCCAGCGTAATGAGGTAACCATCTAGCTCTTTTGCTTCTGCCGCGGCTTTTGCTGCTGCCAGCGCCGATTCTGGCATGCCAGCAAGGTCTTTCTCATCCGTGATGTGCTTGGTCCAACCCATGGTGGCATCCAGTACATTGTTAGAGAATTTAGAGCTGAGCTCAGACATGCGTTTGCTGATTTCGCCGTAACGGTGCTGCTCATCGGATGGCAAACCAATACCCGATAACTCAAAGTCTCGTAGCGCATCGGTGATGGTTTTTTGTTGAGCGCGAGTCAGCGTTGCGAATGCATCACTGGCTTTAATTGCTTTGTACGCTTCGTACAGGCCTTTGTGCTGACCAACCCAAGTGCCGTACTCTGACAAAATTGGCAAACAACTTTCGTACGCCTCACGCAGATCTTCGCTGTTCATCACGGAGTTCATGTGACCCACTGGCGACCAAATGCGGCTTAAGCGGTCATCCGCTTCTTCAATTGGCGCAATCACACTGTCCCAAGTTGGGTGAGCATTATCTTTTAGAACTTCATCGATTTTCGCTCGGCAGTCAGCAATCGCTTGTTCAACAGCAGGCTTGATGTGTTCTGGTTTAATTTGAGAAAACGGAGGTAAGTCCGTAAACGTCAGAAGAGGATTAGACATGAATAATTCCTTTTGTGTTTTGACTCTGTGATTGCCTGTCTATTTTGTGTAGATAGGCCAACTCAATGTACAGACGAGCCAGCAACATGGATTGGGGGAGCTCCGTTCCCTTTCTCTATGCTGCGATGACCATATAGTCAACGAGCGCTACTCTGTCCTTGAGTCTTGTTATACCTAAATGAGATTTCACACTCTTTGAGCACGAGAAACTCACCTAGTTCAATTCGATTACCAATAGTAAGTGTGGGTGACTTAAAGAAATTTCAATAGTGAGCCCCTATTAGAGGAACGGATTTGATTGGAAGTTCTACATCTTTAAGTTACTTGAGTATAATACCGCCATAGAGTGAAAATCACAGACCACACTCAACCAAAGAGTGTTTCGAGAGTTTAATTTGTTAAGTTACCGCCACAGCTTCCACGCCGGCAACCATGCCGACGTGGTCAAACACATCGTTCAAAGCCTCATTCTTGATGCGCTGAAACAAAAAGATAAGCCATTCGTTTATCACGATACCCACTCGGGTGTGGGCCGTTACGATCTGACTCACGAATGGTCTGAAAAAACGGGCGAATACAAGCAAGGCATCGCTCGTATTTGGGATAACCCAAACATTCCTGAAGATATCAAAAGCTACATCGATGCCATCAAAGTACTCAACAACGGCGAGAAGCTGCGTTACTACCCAGGCTCACCACGTGTAGCGCGCGCGCAAGTCCGCCCACAAGATCGCATGGTGCTGACGGAGCTGCACCCAGCCGATCATCCATTGTTGGAGCAAGAATTCCATCGCGATCGCCAAGTGAGCATCTTCAAAGAGGACGGGTTCCAGCGTCTAAAAGCCAGCTTGCCGCCACAAGAGCGTCGTGGTTTGGTACTAATTGACCCACCATACGAGCTCGCGAAAGAGTACCGCGATGTAGTGCGCGCGATTCATCAGAGCCATAAGCGTTGGGCAACCGGTATCTACGCGATTTGGTACCCAGTGGTAAACCGTCACGACATCGAAGATATGATCGAAGGCCTGGAAGCACTAGGCATTCGTAAAATTCTGCAAATCGAGTTAGGTGTCGCACCCGATACCAACGAGCGCGGCATGACGGCATCCGGCATGATTGTGATTAACCCGCCGTGGAAACTGGAAAGCCAGATGAAAGAGATTCTGCCATTCCTGCAAGACGCGATCGCACCAGCCACCGGCCACTGGAAAGTGGACTGGATTGTGCCAGAGTAAGCTAATCTGCACCGAAGCCTCTCAGCGCAACGACATTTTCGTTGCGCTTTTTTATACTCTCAACTTTGCCCTCTCATCGCGCTTATTCTTCTTTTTGTGCCTCTCATCGCTATTTGTCATAAGTAATGTCGCTTTTTCCCATTTAGGAATTCGTTACATTCGATTTATGATAGTGGGATAACGGTGGCATTGAGTTCGGGCAAGGTCATCCCAATCTATCTATGTACCAGATAAAATTTATAAGCTCTTGGAGAAAGTAATGGCGACTCATTTTGACTATATCTGTATCGGTGGCGGCAGTGGCGGCATCGCATCTGCAAACCGTGCGGCGATGTACGGCGCGAAAGTTGCGCTAATCGAAGCTCAAGACCTTGGCGGTACCTGTGTCAACGTAGGTTGTGTACCGAAGAAAGTGATGTGGCACGGCGCACAAATCGCAGAAGCAATGAACCTGTACGCAGAAGATTACGGTTTTGATGTCGACGTGAAAGGTTTCGACTGGAGCAAACTGGTTGAGAGCCGTCAGGCGTACATTGGTCGTATTCACCAATCTTACGATCGCGTTCTTGGCAACAACAAAGTAAACGTGATTAAAGGCTTTGCTAAGTTTGTTGACGAGAAAACCGTAGAAGTAAACGGTGAACATTATACTGCGGATCACATCCTGATCGCGGTGGGTGGTCGTCCTACTATTCCAAACATTCCAGGCGCTGAATACGGCATCGATTCAAACGGCTTCTTCGACCTAGCAGAGCAACCAAAACGCGTTGCGGTTGTCGGCGCTGGCTACATCGCAGTTGAAATTGCTGGCGTGCTGCACGCACTAGGTACAGAAACGCACCTGTTCGTACGTAAAGAGTCACCACTGCGTAGCTTCGATCCAATGATCATCGATACGTTGGTTGAAGTGATGGAAGCAGAAGGCCCAACACTGCACACCCATTCTGTACCAAAAGAAGTGGTAAAAGAAACCGATGGCAGCCTAACTCTGCACCTAGAAAACGGTGAGAGCCAAAACGTTGACCAACTGATTTGGGCAATCGGTCGTCACCCAGCAACAGACGCAATCAACCTAGCGTCAACCGGCGTGGCAACGAACGAAAAAGGCTACATCAAGGTAGACGAATACCAAGAAACCAACGTGAAAGGCATCTACTGTGTGGGTGACATCATGGAAGGCGGTATCGAGCTAACACCAGTAGCAGTGAAAGCGGGTCGTCAACTTTCTGAGCGTTTGTTCAACAATAAACCAAACGCGAAGATGGACTACGATTTGGTTCCAACTGTGGTATTTAGCCACCCACCAATCGGCACTATCGGTCTTACAACGCAAGAAGCGGAAGAGAAGTACGGCAAAGACAACATCAAAGTCTACACATCTGGCTTTACTGCGATGTACACCGCCGTTACTAAGCACCGTCAACCATGTAAGATGAAGCTTGTATGTGCGGGCGAAGAAGAAACGGTTGTTGGTCTGCACGGCATCGGTTTCACGGTAGATGAAATGATCCAAGGCTTCGGCGTAGCAATGAAGATGGGCGCAACCAAAGCAGACTTCGACTCTGTTGTGGCTATCCACCCAACGGGCTCAGAAGAATTCGTAACGATGCGTTAATTGCGCGCTAATCGCATTGCTGATTTCAGCGAATCATTCGAAAAGGTCACCTTAGGGTGACCTTTTTTGTTTGCCCATGCTTAACTCGCATTCTCCAATAACGTGCGAATAAACTCGGCTTTGATAGCACTCTCCTGCTTACCGTCATGAATCAGACACAAGTCTGCACGCAGTGACTCTTTCAGCTTGATAAAACGAATCCCATGCCAATGATGCTGAGAAAACGTCGACGGCACCAACGTCACGGTGTTGCTGTTTGCCACATACGCCATCAAGGTGCTTGGCTCCACCACTTGTTTGCCAATATGGGGTGAAAAGCCTTCTTGCAGACAGGCATTGATGATGAAGTTTGCCGAGGCAGAATTCGCCAAACTCATAAACGCAAACTCACACGTCTTTAAATCTTGGAGCCGCAGCAAAGATTTGCTGGCTAACTCATGTTGCTCCGACACCGCCACCACAAACACATCTTTGCCCAAAGACACCGACTGATACGGATAAATGTTGAGTGCATCGGCAAAACGTACAATGCCCACGTCGATTTTCTTCTCACTCAGATGCTTCTTTTGCGTCTCTGGGTTGAGGTCAAAAATGTCGGCGTGATAAGTGTCATGCTCAGCATGGAAGCCCTGCAACAGACGATCAAATCCGCCCCAAAATGCGCTACTTACCACACCAACTCGCAGGATATTTCTCTGGTTCAAACCCACTTGCTGCACTTGATTGAGCGAGACATCTAAGGTCTGAAAAATCAGTTGGCATTTGGACTCCAACAATCGCCCTGCCTCCGTCAGCATGACGTTTCTTGAATCACGCTCAAACAGTTTGACGTTAAGCACCTCTTCCAACTCTTTGATGCGATTGCTCAACGGCGAATTGGTAATATTGAGGTTCTCGGCGGCCTTAGTGAAATGCTTGGTTTGTGCGACCTCGTAAAAGTAACGCAGCATCTTCAGCGTCACGCGCTCAAATGGTTCTGACTTCATGCATTGAGTCCTAGCGAATTTCATCATCCTCTTTTTAAGGATGATAGTAGCGAATAAAGCAAAGATAACCAGCGCAGAAAGTCACACAATGGAATCAACACACAACCAGAAGGTGACTAACATGAATCACGATCCAGTAATCGGCGCGCTACAAACCATTCGCGAACGCAAACCAAACTTCCAACCTAAAGCGGCGTTTATTTTAGGCTCTGGCTTAGGCGTATTGGCAGACGAGCTACAAGACAAAGTGGTCATTCCATACGAAGAGCTCGAAGGCTTTCCGGTTAGCACCGTGCAAGGCCACTCTGGTGAGTTGGTACTTGGCACCATGGGCGGCGTAGACGTAGTGTGCATGAAAGGTCGCGGTCACTACTACGAACACGGCTCAATGAAGGTCATGACAACACCCGTACGAACCTTTAAAAAGCTGGGCTGTGAGTTTCTGCTCGTCACCAACGCGGCAGGCTCACTTCGCCCTGAGCGTATTGATGTCGGCTCTCTGGTGGTATTTCATGACCACATCAACACCATGCCTGAATCGCCAATGATCGGTCCGAATGATGAAGAGTACGGCCCGAGGTTCTTCAGCCTCGCCAATGCGTACGACAAAGGCCTGCGCGCAGAAGCGTTTGAAGTCGGCAAAGCCAATGGTATTCACCTCAATGAAGGCGTGTTTGTCTCTTACACAGGCCCCAACTTTGAGACCGCAGCTGAAATCCGCATGATGCAAATCATCGGTGGTGATGTGGTGGGCATGTCGGTCGTGCCAGAAGTGATTTCTGCGGCGCATTGCGGCTTACCCGTATTGGCAGTGTGTGCGATCACCAACATGGCAGAAGGCTTGGGAGATGTAGAATTGTCTCACGCCCAAACATTGAAGTGCGCGAAGCTAGCCGAAGCAGATTTTATTCGCTTTATTAAGCGCTTTAT
Organism: Vibrio sp. JZG10; assembly: GCF_054064075.1. Taxonomy (NCBI): domain Bacteria; kingdom Pseudomonadati; phylum Pseudomonadota; class Gammaproteobacteria; order Vibrionales; family Vibrionaceae; genus Vibrio; species Vibrio sp. JZG10. Next base: position 36,561 of record NZ_JBSUGE010000011.1, on the reverse strand, counting down.
GAAGCATCACTTCTAAAGCCGTTTCATTCCAAAAAGCAAAAGGGTCATCAAGTAACTTGATGACCCTTTTTCGTATCACGTTTTCTAACGTTCGGGGGTATTTCGGAGCCGTTTGTGCGTTTTACTTAACTGCGCGCACCAATTCAGCAATGCCTTCCCAATCGCCGTTGTCCATCATTGCGGTTGGCACCATCCAAGTACCGCCACAAGCCACAACCGATTTCAGCGCTAGGTAATCTTCCACGTTGGATGGGCTTACACCACCTGTCGGCATGAATTCCACAGGGTAAACCGCCGTCAGTGCTTTCAGCATGTTTACGCCGCCTGATGGCTCAGCAGGGAAGAACTTCAACGTACGCAGACCCATTTCCATCGCTTGCTCAACCAAGCTTGGGTTGTTTACACCCGGTACGATAGTCACACCACGTTGCTGACAGTATTTCACTGTGGTTGGGTTGAAGCCTGGGCTAACGATAAAGTCCACGCCCGCTTCGATCGCGATATCCACTTGTTCTGTGGTCAGAACGGTGCCCGCGCCAATCAACAATTCTGGGTACGCTTCACGCATGATGCGAATCGATTCCGCCGCCGCTTCGGTGCGGAATGTCACTTCCGCACATGGTAAACCGTTTTCTACCAACACTTTTGCCAGTGGCAGAGCGTGTGCTACGTCGTTGATTGCGATAACTGGGACGATTTTGATTTCTCTTAATCGTTGTTCAAGTGTTGTCATGGGGAACCTCTAAAGAATAAAGCTTAATGTTGCGACGATAATAAACGCGATACCGCCAAGTAACGTTTCCATTACCGTCCAAGTTTTTAATGTGGTTTTCTCATCCATCTCAAGCAGACGAGATACCAACCAGAAACCAGAGTCATTGAAGTGAGACAGTACCGTTGCACCACCCGCAATCGCGATTACGATAAAGCAAAGGTCTAGTTCACTCAAACCTGTTGATGCAGCCACAACTGGCGCGATAAGAGCCGCCGTAGTGGTTAGCGCTACAGTTGCCGAGCCTTGAGCAACACGTAGACAGGTTGAAATCACAAACGCCGCCACAATCACAGGCATACCTGTATCTGTAAGAACGTCAGCCAGTGCATCACCGATGCCGCTTGAGCGCAGTACGCCGCCAAACATGCCACCAGCACCCGTTACTAGGATAACGCCACAGATTGGAGCCAATGACTCACCACACAATTTTTCTAGTTTTGCCATGCCGTAGTCTTTGGCAAACACAGCCAGACAGACAATCAAAGTAATCAGCAACGCGACTGGGGTTTTACCTAGCATACGTAGGAACTCAACCAGTGCCGTTTTGCCATCAATCAAACCTGCAACCGCCAGTGTGTTCAATACCGTATCCAAACAGATTAGCAGGACTGGCAGCACAAGGATGGTCATAACCGTGCCAAATTTTGGTGCGTTGCGCTCATCCACCATTGCTTCGCCATTAAAGAAGGCTTTAGATAGTGGGATATCGAATTTTTTGCCCGCGTACAAACCAAATAGGTAAGCGCCAAGGTACCAAGTTGGAATAGCAACCAAAATACCCACCACCAATAGCAGACCGATGTTTGCGCCAAGGAATTCTGCCGCTGCAACCGGACCTGGGTGTGGTGGAACAAACGCGTGCATAACCGCAAAAGCACCGGCAGCAGGCAACGCGTATTTAATTGGTGAGCCACCAAAACGAGCCGCCACACTTAGGATGATTGGCATCATCACTACAAGGCCAGCATCGAAGAAGATTGGGAAGCCAAACAGTAATGAAGCGACGCCCAAAGCAAATGGTGCGCGCTCTTTACCAAAGCGACCAATCAAAGTGTCTGCCAGCACTTTCGCACCGCCAGTCACTTCAAGAATTTTACCGATCATCGCACCAAGACCAACCAGCAATGCCACGGAAGCCAGTGTGCCACCGAAGCCGCCCATCATGGTCGATACGACTTTCTCAGAAGGAACGCCAGTGGCGATTGCTGTGCCTAAACTCACCATAGTAAGGGAAGCAAAAGCATGGACTTTCAGTTTAATGATCAGAACGAGTAACGCTGCAATGGCAAGGCCTGCAATCGTCAGTAGGAACGTAGGATCTGGGGCTTGGGTTAATTGCTCCATAGGTTCACCTTTAAGAATTATTGTTTGTGTTATGGTTCACATTTATTTCAGTTACCGGTAACATGTTACCGATAACATGAATAAGATAAACCCATATTTTAAAGTGAATTCAAAAATTGAGATCACGCGCAAATTTGGTTATGAGGATAAGTTATGGCTGGTAGTAGTGTCATCGTTATGGGCGTTTGTGCTAGTGGTAAAAGCACAATTGGTGAGCATCTAGCGAAAAAGCTAGGGCGTAAATTCATTGATGGTGATGATCTTCATCCACGAGCGAACATTCAGAAAATGGCATCGGGCCAGCCTCTGAACGATGATGATCGCAAGCCATGGCTAGAACGCATTCGTGATGCGGCGTACAGCCTAGAAAGCAAAAACGAACACGGCATTATTGTCTGTTCAGCACTGAAAAAGATTTACCGCGATCAGATCCGCGAAGGCAACGACAACGTGACCTTCCTGTTCCTTGATGGCGATATGGAGTTGATCCTTAATCGCATGCGTATGCGCAAAGGCCACTTCATGAAAGAAAACATGGTGAAGAGCCAATTCGAGACGCTAGAGCGCCCAGACAACGAGCCTCAAACTCTGATCATCAGTATCGACGGAGACATCAGCGACGTGGTGGAACGCTCTGCCGCTGAGCTAATCAAAATGCAAGCGATCGAGGTGGCGTAATGACTCACTCTGTTGTTCTTGAGGTCACACAACGTTTGACCGAGCGCAGCCGTGAAGCGCGCGCTGCGTTTCTTGCTCGCACCGAAGTGCAAGCCGAAGCTGGCAAAGGCCGTGTTGGTTTATCTTGTGGTAACTTAGCCCATGCAGTCGCCGCTTCTTGCTCTTCTGAAAAGAAAAATATTCTCGATTTTACTCATGCCAATGTCGCGCTGATCAGCGCCTACAACGACATGTTGAGCGCCCACCAGCCGTACCAAGACTACCCAGCGCAAATCAAACAAGTGCTGGCGGACTACGGCCATACGGCGCAAGTCGCAGGTTGTGTGCCAGCGATGTGCGATGGGGTGACTCAAGGTCAAGCAGGCATGGATATGTCGCTGTTTTCGCGAGACTTAATTGCGCAATCAACGGCGTTGTCTTTGAGCCACAATGTCTTTGATGCCACATTGCTGCTTGGCATCTGTGACAAAATCGCCCCGGGGCAACTGATGGGCGCGCTGTCTTACGCGCACCTGCCGACTGCGTTTGTACCAGCGGGTCTGATGGCAACAGGCATCAGCAACGAAGAGAAAGTCGACGTGCGCCAAAAATACGCAGCGGGTGAAGTCGGCAAAGACGCTCTGCTGGATATGGAGTGTCGCGCTTACCACTCTGCGGGTACGTGTACGTTTTACGGCACCGCCAACACCAACCAGTTGGTGTTCGAAGCCATGGGCTTGATGCTGCCAGGTTCGGCATTCATCCATCCCCATACCCAACTGCGTAAAGCGTTAACCGATCACGCGGCTCTGAAAATCGCCTCAATGACGGCGGGTTCTGCACACTTCCGTCCGTTGGCAGAAGTGGTCACAGAAAAGAGCTTGGTCAACGGCATCATCGCTCTACTCGCATCTGGCGGCAGTACCAATCACACCATTCATATGATCGCCGTGGCGCGTGCTGCTGGCATCTTGCTCACGTGGCAAGACATCAGCGATCTGTCGGATGTGGTTCCTTTGTTAGCTCGCGTTTACCCGAACGGCCCAGCCGATATGAACGCGTTCCAAGATGCGGGTGGCGTGCCAGCGTTATTGTACCGCTTGAACGAATCCGAGCTTTTGCATCGCGATGTGAAACCCGTATTTGGTGAATTTGAAGACCAAATGACGCTACCGAGTCTTGTCGATGGACAACTGACTTGGACACCGTGCCAAGGCAGCCAAGACGGTGACGTGATCGCCAAACCGGAGGCCACTTTCCAAGACACTGGCGGCACTCGCGTACTGACTGGCAACTTGGGTAAAGCAGTGGTGAAAGTCTCTGCGGTGAAAGAAGATCAGCGCATCATCGAAGCGCCTGCGAGCGTATTCCAATGCCAACACGAAGTGGAAGCGGCGTACAAACGCGGTGAGCTAAACCAAGATTGCATCGTTGTGGTCACACACAACGGCCCAGCGGCAAACGGCATGCCTGAACTGCACAAGCTGATGCCCATTTTAGGTAACGTGCAAAAAGCGGGCTTTAAAGTGGCGCTGGTTACTGACGGTCGTTTATCTGGCGCGTCAGGTAAAATTCCGTCTGCGATTCATGTTTCTCCAGAAGCCATTCGTGGTGGCGCGATTGGTTTGGTGCGCAACGGTGATTTGATTCGCCTGGATTGCCAAACGGGCGAACTGAACAACTTAAGCGATACCACTGGTCGCGAGTTGATTCATTTCGACACCGAATCTACCCAACAAACATGGGGACGAGGCTTGTTTAGCGTGATCCGCCAAAACGTCTCTAGCGCAGAAGAAGGCGCAAGCTTCATTGTTTAAGGCGAGAAGAAAGACTCGTCATTTCGACAAGCCTAAGCAAGATCAGGAATTTAATATCAACGTGCTGTGAAGCCAGAGAAAACACCTCTGCCACAGCACTTTTTTGTTGGTAGATTCTGAATCACGCTCGTCCCTCGCTGTTCAGAATGACGAGATGTGGGATTGGTCATTTTTCTTTTTTAATAAACGAATTAGTCCGTCATTCCGACGAGCCTAGGCGAGATCAGGAATCTACTATCAACGTGCTGTGAAGCCAGAGAAAACACCTCTGCCACAGCACTTTTTGTTGGTAGGTTCTGAACCTTGCTCGTCCCTCGCGGTTCAGAATGACGAGATGTGGGATTGGTCATTTTTCTTTTTCAATAAACGAATTAGTCCGTCATTCCGACGAGCCTAAGCGAGATCAGGAATCTACTATCAAGGTGCTGTAAAGCTAGAGAAAACAACTCTGTCACAGCACTTTTTGTTGGTAGATTCTGAATCACGCTCGTCCCTCGCTGTTCAGAATGAAGATATCTGGGGTTCAGAGGATTGCATTAAGCGGTTTTCATCACCACGACCGCAGCAATCACCACAAAGATACCAAACCAGCCGATTGGCTTGAGTTTCTGTTTAAACAGCAAGGTTCCACCCACTGCGGTACCCAAGATACCGATCGCGCCCCAAGAGGCGTAAGCAATGGCTAAGTCGATCTCTTTAACCGCTTGCGCCAACAGCGTGAACGCAGCCAGTACCAACACAATCGCGGTAATGCCCCAGCCTTTGTATTTAAAGCCGTGAGAACGTGTGAGCGCCATGTTCGCCACGATGTCGACCAAGGCAGCCATCACGACAAATCCAAATGACATCGTAAAAAATTGACTCATGATTCACACCTTACACTTGTAGAAAATGAACGTTCTTTTGCCAGTTTATCGGCGTTTTTCTTGGTGTTAGATTGACCGTGTGACTCCCCTAAAGTCACACAAACGATGCCGATGACAGCTAACATCAAACCAAGCAGCTCTTGGGTATTTAAGTCAGAATCAAACAACACGATTGAAACGACCGTGATCAATGAGATACCCAACCCTTCCCAAACAGCGTATGCCACGCCGATAGAAATCTTTTTCGCTGCAATCGAGAGGAAGTAGTACGACACCGCAATCAATACGTACATCACGATGTAGCCCAACCATCCATGACCTTGTCCGATAAAAGACATGGTGCTGGTGCCTGCTACTTCGGCAACGATGGCGAGCAATAAAAATAGACGTGCAACTAGCATGATGAATCCTCCATCAGAAATTAAAAAACTGCATAACGGAGAATGGTGAATGTCACGCATCTGTATCGACATTCAAAAAGTTAAAAAGATAAAAATGAGCCACTTCTCCTGACTATTTGAGATAAGGTTAGCGCTGGGTAGGAAAAAGGGACAGGTAATTGAGATATTCATTTTTGAATATCTTAAGAAGTAAGTTGTCGATGTAATCACACAATATTGGCAAGGTTAAAGCATCTACTCTCTCATTCAGCCGATGCCATAAGGTCACGTCATTGCGTAAAAATCAGCGGCGTCTTCAGGGTTTGGCGAACCACTTTATGTAAGTGTCGGTGCAAAGGATGGTTGCGATTGGTTTGTAAGAAACCACCAGAGACGACAAACTGGCTAAACTCACGGTTGACCAAAGGCATCGCGTAAGAGTCCAGCTCCGGCATCAATACTGCTGAGCTTTGGCTGGCATACATAATCGCGTCGGTTTCTTGCAACATTTGGCACGCCACACGCAAATTATAGGATTTAAGTAACACCACAGGCTCATAGCCCATACGACGATATTCGGACTCCACGGTACAAAGTGGTTTATACGAGGCGGGCGCAGGCAGAGACACCAGAGGCAGTTTGGAGACCGTGTCCCAATCATTGCTGACTTTCGACAAAGTCGGGTGGTTTTTACGTGCCAAAATCACCCGTTTTTCAACAAACAACGGACGCATATAAATGTCTTTCGACAGCTCGGTCTCTTGGTCGAGAATGCAGTAATCGTGCTCGCCCTCTAACATTTCATCGTGCGAGTAACTGTTCCAACTGGAAAAGGCAAAGTGCGCTTTGGGAAAGGCTCGATGGCAGCCAGTTAGCAATCGCTGCCCTTGCTCATCCATCAAATAAGGGTCAGTCACAATCGCGATCTGCCCTTGGTATTGCAGTGGGTCGAACACTTCAAACTCTTGCACCACTTTTTCCAGTGGTGCAATCATGTTGTCGAACTCGGCGGCGAGGCGTATCGCCATCGGTGACGGCTCAACCCCATGCGCTTTACGCACAAACAGCGGGTCATCAAACACTTGTTTGAGCTTCATCACGCCGCGACTGGCGCTCGGTTGAGAAATGCCCAGCTGCATCGCGGCCAGCTTGATGCTGCGGTTTTCCACCACTGCCTTTAATAAACGCATTAAGTTGAGATCCAATGCATCCAGCTGATGTGCCATACCCTAACCTGCCAATACCATTGATGAGCGAATACAGAGAGCGGTTAACTGCGAGTTAAACACTCTCTCCTGAGGTAATTTGATACCCCATATCAACCACTTTTTCTTCTTGCGCTTCACCTTTCAGACGCCCGATCAAAAGCTCTGCGCTCTTTTCACCGATTTTGAAACGCGGCGTATCGACACTAGTCAGTTTCGGGCTGATGGTTTGACCGATATCCAGCGCGTTATAGCCCACAACCGCCAACTGCTGCGGAACTTGAATGCCACGTTGTTGCGCGCTCAGCATGGTCCCTATCGCGATGTCATCGTTGGTACAGAATACGCCATCAAGCGTTGGGTGAGTTTCTAGCGCGCGTTCAAGCAAATCATGCGCTAAAGAGAAGCTAGAGTGATCACCCGTTAATACGTGCTTAGGCTCTAGCCCTGCTTCCGTCATCGCGCGATCATAACCTTGCATACGCAGCTTGGTTCGCGTATCCAAACGCGCCCCAAAATAAACGATTGTACGCTTACCTGAATCTAGCATCTGCTTAACCGCCGTGTACGAGGCATCTTCATGATCTAGCCCAACCGCCATATCAATCGGCTTTGGTGGTAGTTCCATGGTTTCCACTACAGGGATCCCTGCATTTTTTATCATTTGCAATGTACGCGGCGTGTGATGGCTTTCAGTTAGAATAAGTCCATCGACCTGATAAGAGAGTAATGACGCGATCTTGCGTTCTTCTTCAAGCTCATCGTAGCTAAAATGCGCTAAAAGCGTCTCATAGCCATTGGCTTTGGTCACCATCTCGATGCCCTGAACAAAGGAAGCAAAAATTTGGTTGGACAATGAGGGCAGTAAAATACCAATGGCTTTACTGGACGACTTTGACAACATAGCGGGGGCGCGGTTTTCGATGTATCCCATCTCTTCAATCGCAGTCGCAATCTTGGCCCGAGTCTTTTCTGCCACCGATTCAGGGTTACGCATATAACGTGAAACCGTCATCTTCGTGACGCCAACTTGGTCTGCGACATCCTGCAATGTCGTGCGAGTTTTCTTATTCTGTTGAGCCATAAATATGTGATTTATCAGTAATGTTACAAGTAACATTATGACGAATAGACTCTCTGTCGACAAGCTCAGTGAAAATAATTCGCAAAATCATGACGTTATTATTCTATTAGCCACCAAATTGCGTTTCATACATTGTGAGTCAAAGCCGAATAAATAAATGACATTTATATCAAAGTTCTTATAAAATGCCGTACCTAAAAGAATAAGACATTAGGCACAGTGCAGTTAGGCTCTAGCGAAACCCAGATTTACTATCACTTGCTTGATCTGGACGACTCCCAAAAGCAGCAATACCTCCAAGCATTGCAACAAAGTCAACCTGAGCTGTATCAACAACTCGTTCCTCTTTTAGCCCACGAGACACCAGAAGAACAACTAACGCAGTTACTTTACTTTGGTGCTCACCAGGCTACGAACCGAGACGTCGATCTAAGCGGAGAAGTCATCAGTAAGTATCGCCTAACTCATGAGTTGGGTCGCGGTGGCATGGGTGTCGTTTACGCCGCCCTACGTGCAGATGAAACGTTCGAACAAGATCTGGCCATCAAGTTTATTCAAAGCAATTTGAGTAATGTGCTGGGACAACGTGCACTCTTCGATGAGGCACAACTGCTCGCGCGCCTAAACCATCCATACATAGCGAAAGTGTTTGATGGCGGCCTTCATCAAGATTCAGTTTACATCGTGATGGAGCGGGTATTTGGTCAAACCTTAGATGAATACCTGTCAGAAAATAAGCTGGAAAAGACAGAAAAACTGCTGCTGTTTAAGCAGATTTGTCAGGCGATGGAGCACGCCCACCAGCATCATGTTTTGCATGCCGATCTAAAACCAGAAAATATACTGATTGATCGTAGCAAACGACCCAAACTGCTCGACTTCAACTTGACTCAAAAAGCGCACTCCACCCGAGAGGGAGCACCCTCGGCACTGATTGCGTTTAGCCAAAATTTTGCCAGCCCTGAGCAGCAGGCAGGACAAGTACTGACAGAGCAAAGCGATGTTTATTCATTGGGCAAAATCCTCGCGTTGATGTTTCCGTCACCAGCGGTTTGGTCTGATGTGTATTGGGTGATAAGACGGGCGACGCGTCCAGCCACCCAAGTGCGATACCCAGATGTGCGAGCGCTACGCATTGATATCGAGCGAATTATCGAATGTCGCCCTATCGAGCAGAAAAAACACTGGCCTTTGTATAGCGCCTTTCGCTTGGTGCAACGGCGCCCTCTTGCTTCTGCATTGTCAGGCATCATCGTGCTATCAGGTGTGCTATTTGGCAGCGCCATGATGCAAAAGAATATCCAACTGCAACAAGAGAAGAAGATTGCAGAAGATATGATGTACGAAATGACTCGCCTTATCTTCCACGCGAAGGGGCAGAATGTCGAACACCTCTCAGTGAGCTCCATGATGGAGTTAACACGAAGGCGGATACTCTCTAATCCAGATATCCCCAAACACATAAAACAAAAAATGTTGTTGGCGATGATGACACCGGTGCCAAAGAAGCACCTAACTACTCCAATGAGTTGTCAGCCAAATTGTGCGTCTGAGGACAGCACCAACCAATGAGGCTTAAAACAAGATGTATACACGTTCAGTGGTATTTTGGCTGTCTGCACTGACGGCTACCTCCACGTTAGCAGCAGACACTTCTGCTGCTACTTCACACCCGCCCACTTCAACCTTGAGGCAAGGCTACTTTATCGATGCGCCAGTGACTGGCTTGTATTACAAAACCAGTTCCAATATCACTGGCGTTACCCAACAAGGGGCATTTCACTACCAACCTGGTGATGTGATTAGCTTCTTCCTTGGCAACGATGATAAAGGTTATCTGCTGACAACCTTATCGAGCCAAGAAGTGCTTACACCGACGATGGCAACAACCAAACCCAGTCGTAGCATCAATATGACGCGCCTGCTGCTCTCTCTCGACAGCACGCCTGAGAATCGTAAGGAAATTGTCTTAGCCAACCGCGTGTTGTCTGATGCTCGCTTTCAAAACCAGCTCAAGGGCCTTGACCTCAATTATCTGGATGACGCCAAACGTCACCTCAATCTCGACTGGGTATCTGTCGATGAGGCAATCGAGCACCTAAACGAAAGCCAGCAGTACATTGAAAAAAACTTTGCCTCAGATGAGATCATCTTTGAACCTCGCGGCATGACGTTCAAAAACATCGTGATCAAAAAGAAAGATTGGCAAGGCCGAGCTTGTGCTTACGACTTACGTTATCAACATCATCCTAAATATCGCCCTCCGTTTGGTGAAACTCGATTCACCATCACCAAAGATTCATTGATTGAGCATCCAAGCATTGGCGATCATTTTCAAGGTTGCTTCCTCTCGATGAAGCGCCCTATCACGGAAGACATTGTCGAGCCGATAAGCAAATTTGCGGATTGGTTTAATATCGTCGGTTGCTCAATCACTGGATGCACCCGCAACGATTTGAATGGCTTCTCTCTTGAAGACTTTGATGATGAAGGCGACTGGAAATACCGCTCCGTTGCACTCAACTTTGATCCCAGTACTGAGCTACTGATGGAAAAAGTACAAGGCCTTGGGCGTAAAAAAAACATCCACCACCACAATCGTACAGAAATGCTGTGGTTTACCTACCCCAACACGAACGAACACGACATCGACTACCTCGGGGTATGGCAGCAGACCCAATACCACCAGCAGTCCATGACACAATCGTGCCTATTGATGCGCCACCAACAAGTCATGCGACTGCCGCACAATGCAGACACCTGTCCAACCGACGCAAGCCTATACACCCAAGATGTCACCCAAGAGTATGCGGACATGTGGTGGGTCAACAATGACGAACCCAAAGCCGAGCTTGCGCAAATGAATGTCATGGTACGTTGGTCAACGACCCCTGCCGAAATCAATTACACCACTTGGGAATATCTGCCCGCTGGCGCAACTTGGGAACAAGGCATTTTATATCGCTATCAACAAGATGTTCTCCGCAACCGAGACGGCTCTGATCGCATTGAAACCCATACCATTTCTGAATTTGTCAAAGTGAGCGAGGATGTATAACCATGGCAACAGCAGTAGCACTGACACAAATCATTCAACAATGGCAATCTGGTGATAAACAAGCTGAGAGTGAGCTCTACCAATTTGCGTATTTGCAGTTACGTAAGATCGCCCAACACGAGCGTGAACGAAACGCGGAAAAGTACGGCACCGACAACAAAGTATTGGCCGATAGCGTCAACAGCACCACAGCATTAATTCATGATGCTTACCTGAAGATGTCCAACTGCGACATGAGTGAAATTGAAACAAAACGTGATTTCTTTTTGATGGCTGCCAAAATGATGCGTCAAATCTTGATCGATAACGCACGCTCTCACCAAGCACAAAAGCGTCAACACATAACATTGATGAGAGATGAAGAAGATCGCTTCGAACAATTGATCATCATGGATAAAGCTCTGGATAACTTCAGTAGCCGTTACCCACGCCAATCAAGAGCACTCAAACTCAAGTATTTAATGGGAATGAAAAACCAAGAAATCAGTGAACTACTCGAGTGCAGCGCGAGCTTAATAGAGAAAGACCTAAAATTCTCTCGCAGTTGGTTGCAATCACGAATGGCGCACGCGTAATGATAAGCAAAAAGTTTTGGATAATCGGCGCCATCTGCGTTGGTTTGCTCGGCGTATACTGCATGTCAGACGAAACCAGCTTAGCATCCGCGGCGAACTCATCAGACAGCACGAGCCAATCAACCGAGCGAACACATCGGCAATATGAACGCACATCTTTAGTTGAAGTAAAGCAAGCGTTGACAGGTTCTGCGTTGGGGAACGCCCACACAAAAGACGGTGATGACGCCTTCAATTCTGCCATTTTAGGACAACCAGGGCCAGTTACGAATCCATTTCATACTACAGAAGACGGCTCTTTTTACGACTCGTCTGTGGGCTATGAAGACAGCCGCTCAAAAGAGGATCCTTCAGAGAATAATAAACCCATCATCAACCTCACGGTGGAACAACAGCTACAAACCATTATTTATGCTTGGGAGCTCAACCAAAACTCTCCGATTAGCTATTCGCTCAATCTTAACCAACTGTTTGAAGACCCGGATGGTGATCTCCTCACCACTCGGATTTGGCTCGAAAACGCCAATGGATTAAGGGTGCTAAACCAAGGACAAATGATGGTGCTAGGTGCACCAGAGAACATTAAAACCACCACATACCTGGCGGTAGCGGCGCGTGATGATTACCACGGCGACAGCGACCATGCGTGGGTCACAACACGTTTTGAGTTGCCTGTTGTCACTCCAGGTCACAATGACACGGAACACCCGTTAATTGGCGACACTGTCTATCGCTTGGAGACGACGCAAAACCTTGGCGGTACCGCGTACGCGTATGAAGTGGTGTATTGCGAAGCGTTTCAGTTTGAGGATGACGAGGTACGTTATGCCGCCTCAAACAACAAACACCAGTGTCCTGAAAAGGGAGACTTAAAAAAGGTGGGTGAGTACAAAATCAGTGATGACTCGTTGATTGTTTATGTCCACGGCGTACGCCAAATTTGGACCACCAAAAAGGTATACGCATCTCAGGTTCATAAAGAGACTCAGAACTATTTCACCACCGTATTTGATGGCAAACAATTCGAAAGCTACACCATGCAAAAAAACAAGCAATCGATGGAAAAACGCATCAATGTCCACACTGGTGAGTACGAATATCAAGGAACGTTGTTTGACTACCTCTTTCCCATTTCAGGAGGAGGTTATATAAACGGGACTGCCAGCAACTACATATTTGATAGAAGTGTTCAGGGTAATGAACCTGTGCACAAACTGGACTCTGATCTTAATATGAAATCAAACCAACATTACCTATTTTGTCATGATTATTTATTTTACTGGTACAGCTCTATCGTAGCGGGGCGAGGAGAGTTTGCCGATATTATCTCTAGCTCAATGGATTTTGACGGCATAACTCCAATACATTGTGCTGAATGGCCAGATGATTACTGGCAACGAACATTTATGTTTTACAACCTTGAATACACAGATTACGACATATTCATTCCAGGCGAAGTCTACAGTTATGTGCTTAAACCTCACCCTCAATTTGCTGATCGCGTTGAGGAATTTAAGATCAACATGATTTATCACGCCCCTGTCCTTAGCGAGACCCAATAAACCTTTCTTTACAGGTGGTTATTTTGACAAAACAATCATCCCCAAAATAAAACTGGAACCGTGATCAAATTATCAATTTTCCATCATAGACAAAAAATAGAAATAAATTTTACGGGTTTTGTGCGGTTTTTCGTGCCTTGTTTTCTCCTCGTTAAAGTCCTACAAAGTGACTCATTTATCAGCTAACTAAACTTTCGTTTTAGTTTTGGCGATTCAAAACAACAGATAACTAACCTTTGAAAAAGGAACATTCAGAATGAAAAAAATGAGTTTGCTAGCAGCGTCAGTGGCTATAGCACTTACTGGTTGTGGCGGTGGTTCAGGTAGCGACAACACATCAACAGCACAAAGTGGCCTAGAGATCACTGCCATTGATGGTTACTTGAAAAATGCCGCTGTATGGGTAGATACCAACGAGAACTTGGTTCTAGACACCGGTGAAGATACGAAACTGGATGTGGTGACCAACGAATACGGCAAGTTTACCCTTCCTGAAGAGTACAAATCGCAAACGGTCTTTATTCAAGCTGTCGCAGGTCAAACGGAAGATACGACTCGCGGTATCGTAACAGAGACCTTCTCGCTGGCGTCTACGTCAGGTTCAAGCGTTGTGAACCCAATGACCAACATGGTGGTTAGCAAGGTTGCTAAGCAGCTAGCCAGCGATCCAACATTGGACGTTGTAGCGGCGAAGAAAGCGGCAAAAGAAGAAGTGGTTGCCAAGTTAACTCAATCAGGCCTTAACGTAGACGCTTCGATGATTTTTGGCGACTACATCGCAAAAGCAGACGAATCGAAAGAAGCTCAAGCGCTAAATGCAATCGGTGAAGCGCTGGTTGATAACGCTGATATCGATGTTGAAAAGCAGCTTGAAGTTGCCGATCTTGTTGCGAAAGAAGCGAACAATATTATCGAAAACAACGGTGATATGACCGATTTTGCACCTGTTATTACTGTACCAAAAGATGACAGCCCTATTGTGGTTGAGAAAAACCATCGCCCAACAAGTTCTCAGGCGGTCGAGCCAATCAAAGTCGTACTAGGTGAGGCTATCACATCGTTCACTGCATCATTTACCGATATTGACGATGATACGCTAACATACGAGCTAAAAGCGCTAAAACTAGCGAATGGACTAAATGGTTTGTCGATTAACTCGACAACTGGCGCGATCAGCGGCACTCCAGAATCTGCAGGCGTATTTACCTACCAAGTGTTTGCGACTGATGAGCATAAAGCGCGCTCTTACCCACTAACCTTCACAGTAACGGTTGAAGCGCCAAACACAGCACCAGTGGTCAACGAAGATGTAAAAGCTCAACTACAAGCCGAAGTCGATGCTTGGTACTGGGTCGAGGGTGAGCAACCTGTTGATACATTGAACATCTCAACGCTATTTGACGATGCAGACTCAGACCTTCTGACATACACAGTAGAGACCTCCATAAGCAAAAATGGTGGTGTAGAGACAGGCTTCCAAGTTCATGTTGATGGCAACGGCAACATCTCATTTGACGGTCCACTGCCGTTCAAAGCAGCCGCTGGCACAGAAAGCCTGTATGTTTATGCTAAAGACAGCATTAACGCTGACGAGCCTCTAGTAGTATTTGCACTGCCAGAGATCATCGAAGGCACACCTGTTGTACCAGAGCCACCTGTCGTTTCAGTTGCCGACCTACAAAATAAATTCCTTCACTTTGTTGAAGTGGGCAGCAACGGCACAAACTACACAAATGCTTGGTGTGACTCGATTTACTTTAATTCAGCATCAAACAAGCTCTACTGGAGCAATCGAACAGACGCTAACAAGCAGTCTTGTGTCGACGAGGACTTAAACAACTTCACTTCAGAGATCACTTACACAATTGAAGATGGTCTGATTAAATCAACTAACTTCGCTCAAGATGGCATTAGTTTCGAACTGGTTGAAAGCTCGATTTATGATGATGACATGTCAAACCATTACCTCGTCAAGTTCAACTACATTGACGATGAGAGTGAAGAGCTTGAATCTGTGACTGAAGTTTACGGTTACTACACTGACAAACGTGAAGTTGAAAAAGAGATTTATCAACCAATCGGTCGTTCAATGGATAATGCACCATGGGTGGTTGGTCTTACACACACTGTGATTGATGGTAAGGTCCAAGAATTTGATGTGAGCGGCATCGTTCAGCAATTTGATTATGAAGGTACGGACGGCCAAGTTCATACCTACACCGCTGCATCTCTGTACGCAGAGGATGCCCATGCGTGTGATGTACTGAAAAACGATTACACAATTCGTGTAATGGGCTCCAACGATGCAGCAGGCTCTCACTTTGTGAACCGAGAGTTCAAAATCGACAACGGTTGTTATTTGAACATGCTTCCGTTCAATCAAGAAGAAGCTATTCCTGCTGGGCTTTACACTATCGAAGCAAAACCTAAACGCCTTGACGAAGGTGAGCGAGTGATCTTCAGCTTTAAGAAGTAACATTGTAAAAAGCCCCGTATCGCGGGGCTCTCTTATTGTACAGAGCCCCCCTGCTAGGCTGGGGATTCCGTAAAGCTTACAGCTATAAATCAGTTATATACCCCTTTCAATTTAATAAAAACGTCTTGTGGTCTGGCAACTGCAAGAGTTAACTAAGAATTGAAGGAGGTCCCAGTGGGGGACGAAAAGAGCTTAGCGCACATGTGATGGAATTGTAAATATCATGTGGTTTTTGCACCAAAGTACCAAAGGCAGGTGCTCTATGGTGAGAAACGAAGGGCAGTAGGCCAGATACTTAGAAAACTATGCGAATGGAAAAGTGTAAATATTGTTGAAGCGGAATGCTGCGCAGATCATATTCATATGCTTTTAGAAATACCACCGAAGATGAGTGTTTCATCATTTATAGGGTATTTGAAAGGAAAAAGTAACCTGATGCTATATGAGCGATTTGAAGTTCAAATACAGGAATCAGAATTTTGGTGTCGAGGGTCTTATGCAGATACGGTAGGAAAAAACACCGGCAAGATACAAAGTTACATAAAGCACCAACTAGAGCAGGATAAAATGGGAGAGCAACAATTGTCGATCCCGTATTCAGGTAGCCCGTTTACGGGTCGCCGGAAATAGTCATATGCAAATGGCACTAAGCGCCTGCTAGGGAGCTGCCGATAGGAGAACCTTATAGGCGTATATGAAAAACCACCAGCTATGCCGGCGGATACTTTTTTCTTTTTGAAAATCGTATTTCGTCCTGAAATGTCTTGAAGTATTAAGGATGAATAACGGTTATTTCACGCACACCACGTTCAATAGTGAGGTTCCGGTGAGCTGGTTTGGCTCACGATCTGCGAACAAACCTTTCTTATCTTTGCCCCAATACGGCAGTTGCAGTGGCCATTGATTTTTTTCCATCACCCCAGACGCCCTCAACACTTTGAATTCTGCAGGGCTGGCTAAGCTCATACCCAGTTGCTGACATACTTTTTGCGAGTTTTCGTAGTTGAGACGATTCCACGGCTTGCCGTATTCCATGTAAAACTGATTGTGGTGGTCGAGTAAATATGGCACCACGTACGTTTTGCCTTGTAAGGAGGTTCTCAACCGAACTTCAATGTCATCATTCCCGCTCACAACTGGCTTCGCTTTGGTCTTAGCAACAGGCTTGGACGAAGAATTATCACGTGTATTTTTTACCTTGGTCTTTGACTTCTCTGCCGGCGCTGTAAAGGCGTCGGTATCAGCTCGCACGGCAGGAACTGGCGCGGATTTCGGCGTCACCGTCGGTGTTGGCTTAACCGAAGATGCGGCTGATTTCGACGGCACAGCGGGTTTAGATGGTGTCGTAGACTGTTTATTCTCTTTTCCAACCACGCGGATGAACGCCTCTTTGTAATTCGACAAGGTTTTGACTCCTCGCAAATCCCCTCTCGCATCAGACAGATCTTTGTAAGGCCCAATCAAACAGCGATAACCTTTGGACTCCGGCTTCATCCACACGTCAGTCGTAATCTTGCTGTAAAGCGGCTTTGCTTTCGCGAGTGACATTGGCTTTGGTAGTAATCCGCATTGAATCCAGTAGAGGTAGTTGCCTCCTTGCGGCACTTTCTTTCCCCATACTCCGTTACCAATTGGGCACGTTTTCTCAAGCATCGGCAGTTCTTTCTCGCTGGCTTGAGTAGCTTGGCAAAGGAACTCCTCCGCCGATACTGGGCTAGAAAACTGGGCGCATACCAGCAACAAGCCGAAAGCTAGGCTTGCTTGGAAGATACGAGATGGGTGTTGTGCCTTCTTCATTTCCATACACTTCACTCTAAATTAGTGGGTAAGGTCATTATGGCGGCAAAGCGCCAAAAAAATGTGAACAAAGAATAACTAGCAAAAAAAGAGCCGGAATTTGCATCCGGCTCTCAGTTTAGGAAGGAATTAAGCGAATTTACAACGCTTGGCGGGAAAATTCTTAACCTTTGTACAGTTTCGGGTTGAATACATCTCGTAACCAGTCACCCAATAAGTTGATAACCAGAACCAGTGTAACCAACACGATGCCTGGGAAGGCAGTAATCCACCACGCACCTGAGAAGATGTAGTTAAAGCCGATGCTGATCAGCGCACCTAGTGACGGCTGATCAACAGGAAGACCCAAACCTAGGAATGACAGTGCAGCTTCCGACATGATCGCATTCGCTACCTGTACCGTCGAGATAACCAAGATTGGTGATAGACAGTTTGGCAGGATGTGACGGAACATGATGCGTGGCGCTTTAAAGCCCATCACTCGTGCCGCTTCTACGTATTCCTTCTTCTTCTCAGCCAGCACTGAAGCACGAATGGTACGTGCGTATTGCGGCCATTCAGCCACACCGATGATCACCACCAGCATCACCACCGCATATTGGCTGTAAAAATCGCTGCCAAAGCTGGCTTTGAAAATGGCCGATACGATGATCGCCACCATCATGGTTGAGAACGATAGTTGAACATCCGCAAAGCGCATCAAGAAGCTATCGATACGAGCACCGAAGTAACCCGCCGACAAACCAATGATGATACCCAAAATCAACTGAAGACCGACGGCTAAAAAGCCGATCGTCAAAGACAGACGAGAACCGTAAAGAATGGTCGATAAAATATCACGGCCTTGCTCATCAGTACCAAGAACAAAACGCTCATCGCCCTCTTCCATCCAAGACGGTGGTAGCTCTGAATCCATGATGTCGATAGACGTCAGATCATACGGGTCAGTCGGAGCTAGAATTGGCGCAGCTAATGCCAACACTAAGAACATCATAAAGACCGTAAAACTTGCCATCGCCACTTTGTCGCGCTTGAAGTAATACAAGAAGTCCGACTCTTTAAAACGCTGCCATGCAGATGGAGCGGCTTCAGGAGCTGGTGTTACATTTGATTGGCTCATGATTAAGCTCCTTTTCCAGTTAAGTTCACAGTTGGGTTGATAATTCCGTACAGCAAATCAACGATGGTATTGGTTACCACGAAAATCAGACCAACAAAGATAACGTAAGCTGTGATCAACGGTGTATCTACACGGTTGATTGCCTCTAGGAAAAGAAAGCCTGTACCCGGCCACTGGAATACGGTTTCGGTTAGGATGGTGTAAGCCACCATGGTACCAATCTGCACGCCACCTACCGTCAGTACTGGCAGCATGGTGTTCTTAAGTGCATGTTGGTAGTAAATCTTTTGTAAGTTCAAACCTTTTGCTTTGGCGAACTTAATGTATTCCGAGCTCAGTACTTCCAGCATTTCTGAACGTACCAGACGGATGAACAACGGCAGCATGATAGACGCTAGCGCAATACACGGCAGGATAAGGTGCTTAATACCATCGATGGTAAAGAAGCCAGATTCCCAACCGAGCACGTTAGCGGTTTCACCTCGCCCGTAGGAAGGCAGCCAGCCGAGTTCGATGGAGAAGACGTACATCAGCATGATTGCGGTTAGGAACACCGGAATCGAGATGCCGACACTACTCATCGCCATAACAAATTTGGTAAAGACACTCTTCGGGTGAATCGCGGAATACACCCCGAGTGGTATAGAGAAAACGATAATGATGAGCGTCGCGCCAAACACGAGCTCTAATGTTGCCACCAGCTTATCGAGGATCACCTCAACCGCAGGTCGCTTGAAAAAGTATGATGTACCCAAATCACCTTGCAGTGCATTACCCACAAAGCGCGTGTACTTTGTGATAAAGGGATCGTTCAGGCCCAATTCGTCACGTAGCGCTTGGCGCTCCGACTCCGAAACCGACTGACCTACAAGCTCACGCAGCGGATCACCCAGGTTGTCCTGAATGGCAAACGCCACCAAACTGATCACAAACATCACTATCAGTGCCTGAAACAGGCGCTTGACCAGAAACGAAAACATTCCTTGCCCCTTAACTATCCATAGATCTCTAAACTTAGAGAGAAAATTCAGTCTGTAAAACTGGCTTAATCCGACTGAAACAAAACCGAGCCAAGTGTCGAAAACAGAGAAGGACTGGCGCCCCTCTCTGTCATGACTAAGTATGATTACTCGACAACTAGGTCGCCAAAGTAAGGCATTACCATTGGGTTCACGATGTCTGCGGCTTTCACGTTAGACTTCGCACCCCACGCTTCACTTTGCCAGTGTAGCGGTACGAATGCAGCATCGTTGTATAGCGTCGCTTCGACACCTTTCAGCATTGCTGCACGTTTCGCAGGGTCCGTCTCTACGTTTGCAGCTTCAACCACTTTGTCCATTTCTGGGTTTGAGTAGTGACCACAGTTGTACTGACCACGACCGGTTTCTTCGTTACGAGTCATGGTTAGGAACTCGTTGAAGTTTGCCGAGTCCTCTGTATCCGAGTGCCAACCAATCATCAGCATGTCTGCCGCACACTTATCAAACTCAGGCCAGTATTGCGCTTTAGGCATGGTTTTCAGATCAACCTTGATGCCAATCTTAGACAACATTGCCGCCGCCGCTTGCGCTACTTTCGCATCGTTTACGTAGCGGTTGTTTGGCGCAATCATAGTTAGCGTCAGGCCGTCTTCGTAACCCGCTTCTTTCATCAGTTGTTTTGCTTTCTTCAGATCGTAGCGAGGTACTAGCTTGTCATCGTGACCAACGTAGCCAGTTGGACTCTGCTGACCAGCTGCAGTAGCGAAGCCTTTCATGATTTTCTTAACGATGCCTTCGTTGTTGATTGCGTGAACAATCGCTTGGCGAACGCGAACATCTTTCAGTGCTTCGTTGCTGTTTTGGTTTAGTTGGAACGTGATGATACGAGTACCTGGTAGCGTGACTAGATCGATGCCGTCTGCGTCTTTCACACGTTTGTGATCGTTTGGTGCTACCGGGTGAATCATGTCAACGCCGCCAGAAAGTAGCGCAGCTACACGAGTCGCGTCTTCTTTGATTGGAACAAGCGTTAGTTTATCAACGTTACCTTTCGACTCTTTGTCCCAGTAATCTTTAAAGCGTTCAAATTCCACTTTTACGCCCTGCTCACGTGATGTCACGATGAACGGACCCGTGCCAGAAACGTTAGTCGATGCGAATGAGTTACCGTGCTTCACTAGTTCAGACTTGTCTTTGCCGTCTGCGGTTTTACCCGTGTAGAACTTGCTATCCATAGGGAAAATGTACGTTGCAGTTTGCAGCACTAGTGGGTAAGGACCTTTGGTTACAAGATCGAACGTGTTGTCGTCCACTTTGACGATTTTCTCGTACGGGTCGAAAATGTTTTTAAAATCAGGAGAACTTTGTAGACGCTCAAACGTCCATACAACGTCGTCAACCGTTAGGGTATTACCAGAGTGGAATTTCACACCTTCACGCAATTTAAAACGAACGGTAGTGTCGTTAATGCGCTCCCAGCTCTCTGCTAGACGAGGTTCGAAATCCATTTTTTGAGTAAAGCGAACCAACGGATCAAATACCATGTGTGACATTTGCAGTGTGCCACCTGATAGCTGCTCATGTGGGTCAAGCGATACTGGGTCAGCTGCGTAGCCAACTTTGATATCTGCTGCCAGTGCATTAAAGCTTAGGCCCGCCGCCATTAGCGCCACTGCTAATTTGCTTTTCATGGTTTTCATTTGCATAACTCCTTCATGCGGGGATACGGATCCCTTGTTGTTGTGTTTGCGTCTTTGTTATGACTAAAGGTTAGCCAAGCGAGGTGCTTGGTTTATGCCGTCTCGATCTCTTCTCGCAAGCCTGTAAATTCAGGCATCAGAGAAATCAATTTTTTGCTGTATTCGTGTTGAGGTGCCGTGAATAACTGTTCTGTTGGTGCCACTTCTAACAGTGTACCCATTTGCATCACACCTACTCGGTCACACATCTGGCGAATAACAGGTAAATCGTGGCTGATAAACAACATAGTCAAGTTCAGCTCACTTTGCAGATCTTTCAGCAAGTTTAGAATTTGTGCCTGTACCGATACGTCCAGTGCCGATGTCGGTTCATCACAAATCAAAAGTCGAGGACGAGTCGCCAACGCACGCGCAATAGAAATACGCTGACGCTGACCACCGGAGAATTCATGAGGGTACTTAAGCCCAGCCATGCGGCCCAAACCAACATGATCGAGAAGGTCATTCACGATTTGGCGAGTTTCCGACTCGTTTTTCGTCAGTTTATGAAAACGGATTGGCTCAGCAATAATATCGAATACCTTCATACGAGGGTTCATTGAGGTATACGGGTTTTGGAACACCATCTGCATTTGACGACGCATTGGGCGGCGTTCTTTCTCAGAGGTTAAAGCTGTCAGGTCAATACCCTCAAACTTCACCTGACCAGAGTTAGGTTGGTATAAACCAGCAATAACTCGCGCAATGGTTGATTTACCAGAGCCAGACTCACCCACCAAACCAAAGGTTTCGCCTTCATGCACTTCAAAGCTCACATTATTGGATGCCTGCACGTATTCGCGACGGCTTTCAAATAAAGAGTCTTTGGTGACAAAGCGTAGATTAACGTTCTTCACGTCTAAAAGCGGGCCAGTGTACTCGCGTTCATCCTGGCTTTGTCCTAGCCAGTGATTCTTAATGTCGAGAGGCTCCATTTCTGCCGCTTCTTCGATGTAGCTGACCAAAGGGAAGCGATCTAGCTTTCTGTCTGAACGTGGAACGGCTGAAATTAGACTGCGAGTATAGGAGTGATCAGGATCGCCCAACACTTTGGCTGTTGGTCCAAACTCCACCAAGTCACCACGATACATTACCGCGACGCGGTCAGTGACGTTGGAGACCACACCCATATCGTGAGTAACCAGCATACAGCCGACATTGTTCTTGATACACAATTCTCGGATCAAGTTGAGGATTTGGTCTTGGATTGATACGTCCAGTGCCGTGGTTGGCTCATCGGCGATGATCAGATCTGGCTCACCAGCCAAAGCAATCGCAATGACGACACGCTGACGCATACCACCAGAGAATTGGTGTGGGTATTGTTTTAAGCGGTTTTCTGGCTGCGGGATGCCAACTTGCTGCATTAGAGAAAGCGCACGCTGATACGCCTCTTCATCAGAGACTTTCATGTTGGCGTGGATCGTCTCTTTCAGCTGCTGCTCAACCGTAAAAAGTGGGTTAAGTGAGGTCATTGGATCTTGGAAAATAAAACCAATCTTCGATCCGCGAACCTTACGCATCTCTTCTGGTGATAAACCAGAAATTTTTTCTCCATCCAAGAAAACATCGCCGCTAGCAACGCGACCTGGAGGGCTAAGCAAATCAATAACGGCGTTACCAACGGTGGATTTACCCGCACCTGATTCGCCAACAACACCCACGATTTCACCACGTTCAATATGAAAAGAAAGTGACTTCACGGCAGCGTGAACGCCGTGTCGGGATGGGTATTCAATACGAAGGTTTTTCACTTCTAATAGTGACATTTCAGACCTCTACTGCCTTGTCTGTGGTATCGAATCGCGCCAAAGGCACCATTCATCACCTGAATGAATCCGTTCAAATTCAGAATAATACTCTGAAATCTTAATGCGGAAACAATTTGGCAAAAATCACACAAAAAAGCAACAATTAAAGTATATTCCGCCGAGAAAACATTAAATAAACGCACAATGAGCGAATAAAAATGCATTAACAAGTATTTAACCATTTTCATATCACACTATTTTTGTGCGCCATGCACCAATAAAACTAGAAAAATGCTCTAAAAATAAGCACGAGCCAACCAGGACCATTAACCATACTATTCATGTGTAA
Source organism: Vibrio sp. JZG10 (assembly GCF_054064075.1). Taxonomy (NCBI): domain Bacteria; kingdom Pseudomonadati; phylum Pseudomonadota; class Gammaproteobacteria; order Vibrionales; family Vibrionaceae; genus Vibrio; species Vibrio sp. JZG10. Next base: position 13,026 of record NZ_JBSUGE010000011.1, on the reverse strand, counting down.
TTATTAACATTTAACAAACAATATCGTATGCGAAAAGCAATTTTTCAACATAAAAAACTATTAATAAAATAGTCGGCAAATATAAAAAGCCAAACTTAGAAAGAGAAAGGATAGGCTAAAACGTGAACACAACAGCAAAACCACACAAATCCTCTGTCGACGACGATTATGCGCCGCTTAAGCGGTTTGTTGACTAAACAAAAGAAAGTGCGGTTACCATCAATCTCCCATTGTAGGTGAAACACGTCGGTTTTAACCCTTTACGGAACAATTCAGAGTGGGATAATAGATTATCAATGTTAGAGCCAAGCTGTAAATGAAAGGAGCCCCTGTGCTTAAAGCGATTTTTTTTGATATGGACGAGACTTTATGTGCGACGTCACAAGCCGATAAAGTTGCAGGACAAAAGTTTACGACTTGGATTCATAAGACCTACCCGCAAGTTACCGAACCACAAGCTTTTTTACAGCGCTACTTACAGGGTGTGTACAAGAAGCTGAATGCGGAATTCCCTCACCTTGTGGCTCTGCTACCTGATGAAAACGCGTTCCGTTGTGGCCTGATCCAAAACATATTGGCGGAGCACGGAGTCAGCATTAATGCCGAAGAGGCTCAACAAGCTCAAGACTACTTTGACTCTGCACGTATGGGCGCGTTCACTTTCTTCCCTGGTGTAAAAGAAATGCTCAGCGACCTTCGTCAGCATTATAAACTCGTCGTGATCACTAACGGCCCGATTTTTTCTCAACACCCTAAACTCAGCGCGACACAGATGAGCGACTGGGTGGACCATATTATTGTGGGGGGGGAAGAGCCTGAAGAGAAGCCCGCTGCGAGCATTTTCCAAAAAGCGCTCGACTTGGTCGAAGTAAAACCAGAAGAAGCCCTACACATTGGCGACTCTTTACCAGCAGATATAGCAGGCGCTAACAATATGGGCATTTTGAGTGTGTGGGTAAATGCGACAGGCGCAAGTAACTCAACAGATATAACGCCAAATTTTGAAATCCAAGAAACGGTAGAGCTGAGAGAAATCCTTAAAACACTTGCCCAATAAAAGTAGCGGATTAGAAAAACACAAAACCCCAGACGTCGTTCTGGGGTTTATTTTGTCAGCTCGAAAAGCATTTGGATCATAGGTGGTCAAAAGCCCCTAGAGCTGTACACTTTTGGTGAAATTGAAATCGAATGCAGACTCTTTTAAGAGGATAGATGCAAAAAACCCCAGCCTTTCGACTGGGGCTCTAAATAGCGGTCGGTGAAGAGAGATTCGATCGGACTGGCGTTTCAGCCCACGCCCCTCAGTTCCCTACATTCTAAATTTCAAATGTAAAAAAGCCCCAGTCTTTCGACTGAGGCTTTAAATAGTGGTCGGTGAAGAGGGATTCGAACCCCCGACCCTCTGGTCCCAAACCAGATGCGCTACCAAACTGCGCTATTCACCGAGCATATATTCTTTAAATAAAGAATGGGGTGGCTAACGAGACTTGAACTCGCGACAACCGGAATCACAATCCGGGGCTCTACCAACTGAGCTATAGCCACCATCAAATTGTCATGTTTACCGCTATCTCAGCCATAAACTAAATAGTGGTCGGTGAAGAGGGATTCGAACCCCCGACCCTCTGGTCCCAAACCAGATGCGCTACCAAACTGCGCTATTCACCGACGATGTTTTATCTTGATTAAATCAAGATTGGGAGCAATGCTACCGCATTCAATCTAAAAAAGAAAGAATGGGGTGGCTAACGAGACTTGAACTCGCGACAACCGGAATCACAATCCGGGGCTCTACCAACTGAGCTATAGCCACCACTGATTTTTACCGATGTATCCTCCGAGGCAATGGTACGCCCGAAAGGATTCGAACCTTCGACCTTTGGCTCCGGAGGCCAACGCTCTATCCAACTGAGCTACGGGCGCATGCCCTATCGGCGGAGTGGAATAATACGGATATCACACTATGCCGTCTAGTACTTTTTTTACTTTTTTTATCGTTTGGTCTCTTTTTCGACAGTTATCTTCCTTTAAACTGAATTTTTGATGTGATTCACGCCCTGTCATGGATAACTTGTTGTTTATTGCAACAAGTTATCGGGATATAATCACCCATTATTTACATTGATTTAACAGCTGCAACCAAGTTGTCTAATCATTCTATGCCATTCAGTGGAATTTAGTGATTTCTCTGCTCGGCATTAATACTCTAACTATATAAATAGGTAAGTCACTTACCTCGGGAATGTGAAGTGGGTTTAATGGATATGTCTCGACAAATGATTAGCGTTTTGTTCGCTGCCTTAACGTTTTCTACGGCAGCTTTAGCTTCTGACATCAGCCAAACTGAATACGATGCGATCGCAGAACGCATCCAACCTGTCGGTGATGTTTATCTAGCGGGTTCTGAGCCAGTGAAAGAAGAACCAACCGGTCCACGTGATGGCGCCACAGTTTATGGTACTTTTTGTATTGCTTGTCACGCATCTGGCGTAAACGGCGCACCTAAAACAGGTAATGCCGATGACTGGGCACCGCGTATTGCACAAGGCAAAGATACGTTAGTGAAGCACGCGTTAGAAGGCTTCAATGCGATGCCTGCCAAAGGAACCTGTATGGACTGTTCTGACGATGAAATCATCGCAGCAATCGACCACATGATTGAAGGTCTATAAGTAAAGACATCAACGAAAAAGGCTTGCCAACTGGCAAGCCTTTTTGTTTTCAGTCAGTGAGAACAAGGTTACTCTACTTCTTAAACATTGCTCGAATATTGGCAATGTGTGCCTGACCTTTCGCCATACGCTCTTCTGCTGATACTGGCTTTTTGTTTACTTCCCATTCAACGTCATCAAATGGCAACTCATCCAAAAAGCGGCTTTGCGTCGGTTTGATCAACTCGCCGAACTGTCGACGCTCTTTGCACATAGTGAAAGTCAGTTCACGCTGCGCACGGGTAATGCCAACATACATCAGACGACGCTCTTCTTCGACGTTGTCTTCATCAATACTGGTTTGGTGCGGTAAAATACCTTCTTCAGACCCAATTAAGTATACATATGGGAACTCAAGGCCTTTTGATGCATGCAGCGTCATCAGTTGTACTGCATCGCTGTCTTCATCTTCTTCGCCACGTTCCATCATGTCACGCAAGGTCAAACGTTGAACGACTTCTTTTAACGTTTTCTCTTCTTGATCGTAGTTGTCACCTTCTAGGTCCGCCACTATCCAGGAGTAAAGATCAGAAACGTTCTTCATTCGCATTTCAGCGGCTTTCGGGCTTGCTGAAGTTTCGTATAACCAATCTTCGTAATGGATATCGCGAACCAAGGAGCGAACCGCTTCGACGGTATCGCCACGCTCAGCTTGGTCAGCAATCGCCACTAACCATTGGGTGAAACGACGTAAGTTTTCCAGGCCGCGTCCCGTTAAGTGCTGTTCGAGCCCCATTTCAAAACTCGACTCAAACAGGCTCTTCCCACGCATATTGGCATAACTGCCTAGCTTTTCTAAAGTTACAGGGCCAATTTCACGTCGTGGTGTATTCACAATGCGTAAGAATGCATTGTCGTCATCTGGGTTAACCAAAACGCGCAAATACGCCATGATGTCTTTAATTTCTGCTCGTGCAAAAAACGAGGTGCCACCAGAAATTTTATACGGCACACGGTTTTGCATTAGAGACTTTTCAATTAAGCGTGATTGGTGGTTACCACGGTACAAAATTGCGTAATCACGATAGTCGGTTCGATTCAAGAATTTGTGTGCAATCAACTCCCCCGTGACACGCTCAGCCTCATGCTCTTCATTTTTAGCCAACAACACTTTGAGTTTTTCACCGTCAGGAATTTCTGAAAATAAGGACTTCTCATAGACGTGAGGGTTGTTGGCTATCAAAATGTTGGCCGCACGCAGAATTCGACTCGTAGAGCGGTAGTTTTGCTCCAACTTAATCAATCGCAAATTCGGGTAATCTTCACCCAGCAAGACTAGGTTCTGAGGCTTCGCACCACGCCATGAATAAATGGACTGGTCATCATCTCCTACGACCGTCAATCGCCCACGTTCACCGACGATTAATTTCACCAACTCATATTGACTCGTGTTGGTATCTTGGTACTCATCGACCAACAGATAGCGGATACGATTCTGCCAACGTTGACGAACGTCTTCATGATTGCGCAAGAGTAAGACGGGCATCAAAATTAGGTCATCAAAATCGAGCGCGTTATAGGCTTTCATTTGCTTTTGGTACATATCAAAGCAGAACGCAAACAATTGTTGCTGCTCACCTTGCGCACGCGCTTTGGCTTGCTCTGGCGTCAACATGTCGTTTTTCCAATTGGAAATACAACTCAGAAGCTGACGTAGCAGATCTTTATCACCATCAAGCTGCTTTTCGGTAAGTTCCTTGAGTAGCGCCAGTTGGTCTTGGTCATCAAACAGTGAAAAGCCCGCTTTCAACCCTAAATGCTTGTATTCGCGTTTGATGATGTTTAATCCCAAGGTGTGGAACGTTGATACCATCAAACCTTTAGACTCGGCTTTCCCCAACGTTTGGCCGACACGTTCTTTCATTTCACGCGCCGCTTTGTTGGTAAACGTCACCGCTGCAATATTACGCGCTTTGTAGCCACATTGCTGAACCAGATAAGCGATTTTATTGGTAATAACACGAGTTTTGCCCGAGCCAGCACCAGCTAGCACTAGGCATGGACCAGACACGTATTTCACGGCTTCATCTTGACTAGGGTTCAGCTTCATAGAAATTCTCTGCGGGTGATAAATGTGGCGCCTATGATAAAGGGGTGGCCTCGTGAAAGCTACGCTGATTTCTTGTAATTTTCATACCAACAAGCGCAACATTCTGTTGCATAAAAGGCGGGTATTTGAGCTATAATGAATGAACGTTCATTCACTAGTGGTAGGATTATGAAGGATAACCCTGCTGTAGATAAGCGAGAACAAATCTTAGTCGCTGCAGAGCAACTCATTGCTGAATCGGGCTTTCAAGGGCTTTCCATGCAAAAGCTCGCCAATGAAGCAGGTGTCGCAGCAGGAACGATTTATCGTTATTTCTCAGATAAAGAACATCTTTTGGAGGAGTTACGCCTTAACGTTGCAAAGCGCGTCGCTACGGCTGTGCAACTGGGCGTGAGTGAAGAGATGCCTTTAAAACAGCGATATCGAACCATGTGGCTCAATATTTGGAATCTAGCGAGCTCGAATTTAAATGCGCTCAGCAATCGAGTTCAATATGAATCTCTACCCTGTTCAAATAGTAGCAAAGCTCGGGAACTTGAAAGACAAATGTTTGCCCAAGTAGATCTTCTTTTTAATCAGGGGAAAGAAGAGGGCGTATTCAAGCCTCTCGATAACGAAGTGCTTTCTGGATTGAGTTTTGAGGCAAGTGTTGCACTTGCTAGGAAACACGCTTTGGGATTTTATCAACTGGATAAGGCGGCATTAGAAGCTGCTATTGAAGCCAGTTGGGATGCAATTATTAAACACTAACTTGGAGTTCTTAATAGAATGAAAAAGTGGATTTTGATGCTATCAATTGTTTTATTGCTTTTTGGTAGTGTTGTGACATACAGACTAATTGATATCAAAGACAAAATGGAACAGTTTGCCAATCGCCCTGAACCAGCATTCCCAGTAACCGTAACTGAAGTACAAGCGGTTGATTGGGTTCCTGCTATAGAGGCAATTGGCTTTATTGAACCAAACCAAGGGGTTACCGTTGCTAATGAAACTAGCGGTGTTATCGACAAAATCGCATTTGATTCCGGTACTCAAGTCAAAGCAGGCCAGCCATTAGTACTGCTTGACTCTGACGTTGAGAAAGCGAATTTAAAGAGCTCGCAAGCCAAGTTGCCAGCAGCAGAAGCGAAATACAAACGCTACCAAGGGCTATTTAAAAAAGGCTCTATTTCTAAAGAAGCGTATGACGAAGCAGAAGCGAACTACTTCTCCTTAAAAGCGGACATTGAAAGCTTGAAAGCGACCATCGACCGACGCGAAATCAAAGCGCCATTTGATGGTGTGGTAGGTATTCGTAACGTGTACCTAGGTCAGTACCTACAAGCGGGTACTGATATTGTTCGCCTGGAAGACACCAGCGTGATGCGCTTACGCTTTACCGTGCCGCAAACCGATATTTCACGTATCAACATCGACCAAGAAGTGGATATCTTCGTGGATGCCTACCCAGAACAGCCTTTCAAAGGTTCAATTTCTGCGATTGAGCCTGCGGTTAACGTACAAAGTGGCTTGATTCAGGTTCAAGCAGATATCCCTAACAGTGATGGCAAACTGCGTAGTGGTATGTTCGCACGTGCAAACATCATTCTGCCTAAATTAGAAAATCAGGTCACTCTGCCTCAAACTGCGATCACGTTTACGCTATACGGCGACAATGTTTACATCGTAACGGAAGAAGATGGCGAGAAACGCGTTAAGCAGCATGTGGTAAAAGTTGGCGAACGCTCTAAAGATATCGCACACATTCTAGAAGGCGTGAAGCCAGGTGATGTAGTGGTGACATCGGGTCAAGTCCGTTTAAGTAACCACGCAAAAGTAAGCATTGTCGAAAGCGATGCAACTACCCCACCTGCTGAAACACCAATGCTTTAAGTTGGAGGCATCATGCGCTTTACAGATGTTTTTATAAAACGTCCAGTTTTAGCGGTATCGATCAGTTTTTTGATTGCATTGCTTGGTTTGCAAGCCGTGTTCAAAATGCAAGTTCGTGAATACCCTGAAATGACGAATACAGTGGTCACCGTGACCACCAGTTACTACGGTGCAAGTGCCAACTTGATCCAGGGCTTTATTACTCAGCCATTGGAGCAAGCGGTGGCGCAAGCCGATAATATTGATTATATGACCTCGCAATCGGTGTTAGGTAAATCAACCATTACTGTCAACATGAAGTTGAATACCGACCCGAACGCGGCATTGGCTGACATCTTAGCGAAAACGAACTCGGTACGTTCCCAGCTTCCAAAAGAAGCCGAAGACCCGACCGTAACGATGTCGACCGGTTCTACTACCGCGGTATTGTATATTGGTTTTACCAGTGACGAGTTGTCTTCCAGCCAGATCACCGACTACCTTGAGCGTGTAATCAACCCACAGCTATTCACTGTAAATGGTGTATCAAAAGTCGACCTTTACGGTGGTATGAAATACGCGCTGCGCGTATGGCTAGATCCAGCCAAAATGGGCGCATTAAAGCTGACTGCAACGGATGTGATGAGCGTTCTTAACGCCAACAACTACCAATCTGCGACGGGTCAAGCGACGGGTGAGTTCGTGCTTTATAACGGTAGCGCGGATACTCAGGTATCAAACGTTGCTGAACTTGAAGCGTTGGTCGTAAAAACGGGTGAAGGGGACGTTATTCGCTTAGGTGATATCGCGAAGGTAACACTTGAGAAGAGTCACGACGTTTACCGTGCAAGTGCAAACGGCCAAGAAGCCGTGGTTGCTGCAATCAACGCCGCGCCAAGTGCCAACCCAATCAACATCGCTGCTGATGTGCTTGAATTATTACCTCAACTTGAGCGCAACTTACCAAGTAACATCAAAATGAACGTGATGTACGACTCTACCATTGCGATCAACGAGTCAATTCACGAAGTAGTGAAAACGATTCTTGAAGCGGCAATTATCGTACTTGTAGTGATTACACTGTTCCTAGGTTCGTTCCGTGCGGTCATCATTCCTATCGTCACTATTCCACTCTCTTTGATTGGTGTGGCGATGGTTATGCAGGCAATGGGCTTCTCTTGGAACTTAATGACACTACTAGCGATGGTACTTGCCATCGGCCTGGTGGTGGATGACGCGATCGTGGTGCTAGAAAACGTGGACCGTCATATCAAAGAAGGCGAGTCACCATTCCGTGCAGCAATCATTGGTACGCGCGAAATTGCTGTGCCAGTTATTGCGATGACATTAACGCTAGGTGCGGTATACGCACCAATCGCGTTGATGGGCGGTATTACGGGCTCGTTGTTCAAAGAGTTCGCTTTAACGCTAGCAGGTTCGGTATTTGTGTCCGGTATCATCGCTTTAACGCTATCACCTATGATGTGTTCAAAGATGCTGAAGGCGAACGAAAAGCCGAGCAAGTTTGAGCAAAAAGTTCACCATATCCTTGATGGCATGACTAATCGCTACGCAAATATGTTAAAAGCAGTAATGGCGAGCCGACCAGTGGTGATCGTATTTGCCATTATTGTATTTGCAAGCCTACCTGTTTTATTCAAGTTTATTCCTAGTGAACTAGCTCCTTCTGAAGATAAAGGTGTTGTTGTGCTCATAGGGACCGCACCATCGAATTCGAATTTGGACTACATCCAAAACACCATGGATGATGTGAATAAGATTCTCTCTGATCAACCAGAAGTAGAATACGCTCAGGTATTTAACGGTGTACCGGATTCTAATCAAGCGTTTGGTTTAGCTACACTCAAACCATGGGGCGAACGAGAAGCGAGCCAAGCAGAAATCAAACAGCGTGTTGGTGGGCTTGTTTCGAGCATTCCGGGAATGTCTATTGCTGCCTACGAAATGCCGGAGCTACCAGGTGCTGGTTCAGGCCTTCCTGTACAGTTCGTAATTACAACACCAAACAACTTTGAAAGTTTGTTTACCGTTGCAAATGACATTCTGTCAGAAGTAGCAAGCAGTCCAATGTTTGTCTATTCCGATCTGGATCTGAAATATGATTCTGCAACGATGAAGATCAAGATCGATAAAGACAAAGCGGGTGCCTACGGTGTGACTATGCAAGACATAGGTATCACCCTCAGTACGATGATGGCAGATGGCTATGTAAACCGTATCGACCTAAATGGCCGTTCTTATGAGGTAATTCCTCAGGTTGAGCGTAAATGGCGTCTAAACCCAGAATCGATGAAGAACTACTATGTACGCTCTGTAGATGGTAAAGCGGTTCCATTAGGTAGTCTGATTACCATCGATGTGGTGGCCGAGCCTCGCTCTTTGCCACACTTCAACCAGTTAAACTCAGCGACTGTAGGTGCAGTTACTGGCCCTGGTGTCTCGATGGGAGATGCAGTTAATTGGTTTGAAAATATCGCACAAACCAAACTGCCTGCAGGCTATAACCACGATTACATGGGCGAATCTCGTCAGTTTGTGACAGAAGGTAGTGCCTTGTATGCAACCTTTGGTCTTGCACTTGCGATCATCTTCCTCGTTCTGGCGATTCAATTTGAATCACTCCGCGACCCTATTGTCATCATGGTATCTGTACCGCTAGCAATATGTGGTGCTTTGATCGCGTTGGCGTGGGGTACTGCCTCAATGAACATCTACTCGCAGGTTGGTTTGATCACGCTGGTCGGCCTGATCACCAAGCACGGTATCTTGATCTGTGAAGTAGCCAAAGAAGAGCAGTTACATAATAAACTGTCTCGTATTGATGCTGTGATGGAGGCTGCGAAAGTACGTCTTCGCCCTATCCTAATGACAACCGCAGCAATGATCGCAGGTCTGATCCCGCTGATGTACGCAACAGGTGCAGGTGCCGCGCAACGTTTCAGTATCGGTATCGTAATCGTTGCTGGTCTAGCAATTGGTACATTGTTCACACTATTCGTACTACCTGTGATTTACAGCTACCTAGCAGAAAAACACAAACCACTGCCAGTATTTGTTGAAGACAAAGACTTGGAGAAGTTGGCACGAGTTGATGAAGCGAAAGCAGCCCACCGTGAATTAGCGGATAACAGATAAGCTTTTAAGGCATTCAAAAAGGTCACTTCGGTGACCTTTTTTATTGCCGCTCTCTTTTTTACCATCTAAATGGCGACTTTCACGTATCATTTACTTAAAATGAGGGCAAATCAAAAGGAGTTTTAGCCACTATGTTTGACCCAAAGAAATTAGAGCAAATTGCTAAACAGATTCACGACTCAATGCCTCAACCTGTAAAAGAGTTGGGCTCTGATGTTGATCAGAAGGTTCGCCAAGTAATCCAAGGCCAACTGAATAAGCTAGATGTAGTAAGCCGCGAAGAGTTTGATGTTCAAACTCAAGTTTTACTGCGCACGCGTCAAAAACTGACAGAAATGGAACAGAAATTGGCGGAGCTTGAAGAGAAGCTTGCAGAAAAATAAGTGTTAAAACGCTCCTCACAAAGGAGCGTTTTTCTTATCGGCGCGCAGATAAATCGGCTAAAAACAAAAAGGCTTGGTCAACGGCGACCAAGCCTTTTGATTAGATGTTGTGTTTTATTTTGTATTTACCACTCCAGTCTGCCTGGAGTTCATTTAATATTTTCTCCGCTTTGCAGCAAAGAAAATTAGCCACCAACCGCGATGCGCTTCATATCTGTCATATAACCACGTAGTTCTTCACCGATGTATTCTACAGGGTGGTTGCGGATTGTTTCATTCACAGCGATAAGAGTTGCGTTATCCACTTGGTTAGACGTTTCACCTAGACCTTTACCAATGACGTCTGTACTAACAGAAGGCATGAATTTTTCACGCAGTAGCGGCGTTGCTACATTAGCAAATAGGTAGTTACCATATTCAGCCGTATCAGAGATAACCACGTTCATCTCGTATAAACGCTTACGTGCGATAGTGTTTGCGATAAGTGGCAGCTCGTGTAGAGACTCGTAGTAAGCAGACTCATCGATGATGCCAGATGCCGTCATTGCTTCGAATGCTAGCTCAACACCCGCACGAACCATAGCAACCATCAGGATACCGTTATCGAAGTACTCTTGCTCAGAGATTTCTACGTCAGTTTCTGGGTAGTTTTCGAAAGCAGTTTCACCCGTTTCTGCACGCCAGCCTAGTAGGTTCGCATCGTCGTTTGCCCAGTCAGCCATCATAGTGCTAGAGAAGTGACCTGTGATAATGTCATCCATGTGCTTGTTGTATAGCGGACGCATCAGCTCTTTTAACTCTTCAGAAAGCTCAAATGCTTTCACTTTTGCAGGGTTAGTTAGGCGATCCATCATATGAGTGATACCACCAAACTTCAGAGCTTCCGTGATCGTTTCCCAGCCGTATTGAAGAAGCTTGCCTGCGTAGCCAGGTTCGATACCGTCAGCAATCATCTTCTCGTAACATACGATAGAACCAGCCTGCAACATGCCACAAAGGATAGTTTGCTCACCCATTAGGTCAGATTTCACCTCAGCAACAAAAGAAGACTCTAGACAGCCAGCACGGTGACCACCCGTTGCTGCAGCCCAAGCTTTCGCGATATCCCAACCTTCACCTTTAGGGTCGTTCTCTGGGTGAACAGCGATAAGAGTTGGAACACCGAAACCACGCTTGTATTCTTCACGAACTTCCGTACCCGGACATTTAGGTGCAACCATTACTACCGTTAGGTCTTTACGGATTTGCATGCCTTCTTCAACAACGTTGAAACCGTGAGAGTAACCCAGTGCTGCGCCTTCTTTCATTAGCGGCATTACCGTCTCAACAACGTTTGTGTGCTGCTTATCAGGAGTAAGGTTTACTACTAAGTCAGCTTGTGGAATTAGCGTTTCGTAGCTACCTACCTCAAAACCGTTGTCTTTTGCGTTTTTGAATGACTGGCGTTGCTCATCAATCGCTGCTTGGCGAAGCGCATAAGCAACGTCTAGACCTGAGTCACGCATATTCAGACCTTGGTTAAGACCTTGAGCACCACAACCTACGATGACCACTTTCTTGCCTTTTAAGTAATCAGCTTCTGAAGCAAATTCGCTACGGTCCATAAAGCGACAACGACCTAATTGGTCCAGCTGCTCGCGCAAGTTTAAGGTATTGAAATAATTAGCCATCTGGGTGCTCCTTTGAGATTCTTCCATTGAGGTCGGTAATTGCCTTACCGAATAACTTCATACTAAAACAGACATTAAATTGCTTAAAGTGATATATTCACAATTAGTTATTGCAATTTGTGCAACATGGAAATGAAGATTTAATGAATATCAAAAGCCTGCAACTTTTTATTCATCTGTGTGAGAGTAAAAGTTTCGCTAAGACCGCAGCAGCGATGCATGTGAGTCCTTCAGCCTTGAGCAGACAAATACAAAAGCTAGAGGAAGAAACTGGCCAACAATTATTTTTGCGGGACAATCGCAGCGTTGATTTAACGAGCCAAGGCAAAAAACTGGTTCCTGTCGCCTTAAAAATTCTTGGCGAATGGCAGCAGTACCAAAGTCACCTAAAGGGAGAAGAGGACGAATTGAAAGGAGAAATCCGTCTATTTTGTTCGGTTACTGCAAGCTACAGCCACCTGCCAGAGTTAATCTCTGATTTTCGTCTTCAGCATCCTTTTATCGAATTTAAGCTATCAACCGGCGATCCAGCTCAAGCGATCGACAAAATTTTAGCAGATGAAGCCGATATTGCCATCTCAGCCAAATCTGAGCAGATGCCAAGCAAAATCGCATTTGAAACGATCAGTGAAATACCGCTTTCTGTCATCGCTCCTGTCGGCGTGAGTTCATTTGCGGAAGAGCTACAAAAAGAAAGACCAAACTGGTCAGTCATTCCATTCATTCTCCCAGAAGCAGGGACAGCAAGAGATAGAGCCAATACTTGGCTCAAACAAATGAAAATAAAGCCGAATATCTACGCGCAAACGTCAGGGCATGAAGCCATCGTAAGTATGGTTGCACTAGGATGCGGTGTAGGTATCGCACCTGATGTCGTGATCAACAATAGCCCGGTGAGAGAGAAGATAAATCGCTTAAAAGTATTACCAATTAAGCCGTTTGAACTTGGTGTCTGCTGTACCAAAAATCAGTTAGAGAATCCATTAGTGAAGGCTTTTTGGACAGTAGCAGAGAGTAAATACATTACACCTTAACGATAGAGATAGATGTTTGAGTTTTGAGTGCTTAAGCAATTTTCAGAACCCTGAAACGCAAAAAAGCCCACTCGAAAGAGTGGGCTTTTTTCAAATTTAAAGCCTGGCGATGTCCTACTCTCACATGGGGAAGCCCCACACTACCATCGGCGCTATTTCGTTTCACTTCTG